>JAXDKI010000222.1:0-5225 GCA_034667245.1 Thermomicrobiales bacterium
CCGCCCGGCATCATGTCGCAGATGAGCGGGGTGCGGCGGGAGATCTCGTCGAAGTCGTCGATCGTCAGCGGCACACCGCACTCACGGGCGAGCGCCAGCAGGTGCAGCACCGCGTTCGTCGAACCGCCGCTGGCGGCGACACCGGCGATCGCGTTCTCGAACGCATCGCGGGTGAGGATGTCCCGTGGCCGGATCCCCCGCCGCAGCACCTCCATGATCAGCTGCCCGGCGCGGCGACCGATCTCCATCTTGCGCGGGTTGACGACGCTCCCCTTCGTTCCCTCTCCGGCCTTCTGCTGCTCAAACGAGACCGCGGGAGGAGAAGCCGTACCGAGGGGAGAGAGCCCGATGAACTCCATCGCCATCGCCATCGTGTTCGCGGTGTACTGGCCACCGCAGGCGCCGTGGGTCGGGCAGGCGTTGTTCTCGATCCCCTGGAGGTCCTCCAGGCTCATCCGACCCGCCTTGTAGGCGCCGATCGCCTCGTAGACAGAGCGGACCGTCGCCTCTTTGCCGTTGTATTCGCCGGGCAGGATTGTGCCGCCGTAGATCAAGAACCCGGGGATGTTGAGGCGAGCGAGCGCGATCGAGAGTCCCGGCAGCGTCTTGTCGCAGGCGCCGAGCCCGATCACAGCGTCGAACATGTGCCCCCGGCCGACGAGCTCGACCGAGTCGGCGATGATCTCCCGAGAGATCAGGGATGTCTTCATCCCCTCCGTGCCCATCGTCACGCCGTCGGAGATGGCGACCGTGTTCATCTCCATCGGCGTCCCGCCGGCCGCCCTGACCCCCTCCTTAACCGCGTGGGCGAGCGTGCGCAGCCCATAGTTGCAGGGCATCGTCTCGATCCAGGTGTTCGCGATCAACACCATCGGCTTCTGGAGATCCTCGTCGGTCAGCCCGATGCCCTTCAGCATCGCCCGCGCACCGGCGCGCTCGACCCCATCGAGGATGTTCCTGCTCATGTGGCGCACGTCGAAGGCGCCGTGCCCATTCTTCCCGTTCGAACCAGAACCGGACCCTGCCATCGTTGCTCCCTCTCGCGGCGGCACGGGACGCGCGGCAGCGCTCGTGTCGACGCCACCGTCGCGCCCTCTCGTCTCTATGCAGACGAAGTGTCGGCGTGTCGACAAGATTCCGCAAGAGGCGCGTGGCCGCGCCATCGGCCGCTGATCTCGGCAGGACCGATGGCGCGGCGGTCCTGTGCCTCTAGCAGGATGCCGACATTTCTCGGAAAGTGACCACAAAACGACTCGATGCCGTTGCTTGTCTGCTCGCCGCCCGTCGCTTACGCCGTGCGACCCTCGCCGGTGCCGCCGCGCTCGCCGTCACGGCTGTTGCGGCTCCGAGAGGTCAGACGCATGCGCAAGAGACTTCGCCCACGGTCTGTCCGGCAACGTCGGTCCCGGAGAACGAGGCCATCGTCCGCCGGTACGGCGCTTCGGATTGGTTCACCTTCGTGGAGGTTTGGAACAGCGCCAACTTCGACCTGATCCCGGAACTCTTTGCCGACGACTTCGTGCGGCACTTTGGCAACCGGCCGGGCGAGGAAAATGGGTCGCCAACGACGCGTTCGGACTTCTCCACCAGATCGGTGCGGTCCCCTCCCCAACCAGCGTCTCCACGCCGGTTGCTCAGGTCGGCCCAGCTACGTCGGCCGCCACACCCGCCACCTGCGCGGCGTCAACACCCGAGGAAAACAAGCGACTCGTGAGGCGCCTGCACGAAGTGCTGAAAGAGCTTGCTATCGGGTCCGCGATCCTCGTCGATGGCCCGAATCAGCGTGAAAAGCGCCTCACGTTGTTCTTCGACGGTCTCACTTTCATCTTCCAGCCAGGACTGAAGAAGCGCGATTGCGGGCCGATTAAATTCCATCTGCCGCCGTCGCTGCTCCTCGATGTCCACTTTCGGTTCGGTGCTCATCGCAGAGTCTGACATGGCAGCGCTCCTTTCAGTGGCAACCTCACCCGCGATCTTCACCCGCGATCTTCCAAGCAGGTTGACGGTGGCCGACCCGATGAGCGAGCAAAGCAGGCATCCCGCATCACACTGTACCATTCCACTCCCATCCTCCGATGATCGCCGATCCGCTACCCGATCGGCTTGTCCAATTCTTCAGGAGCCTGCTTCATGTGTTCGTTCGAAGACGCTTTCGATCGTCTTGGCATCTTTGCCACGAGGCAGATGCAGACCGACGGCACACCCGGTCTCGCCCTCGCCGTCACCGACCGCGAGCGACTCCTCCACGTCGGCACATTCGGCTGTGCGGACATCGCGGGGCAAGCGCCGGTGGCCGCTGAGACATTGTTCGAGATCGGCTCGATCGGCAAGTCCTTCGCGGCGATCATCCTGCTCCAACTCCAGGAAGAGGGCCGGGTCGTGCTCACCGCGCCCGTTACCGACTATCTGCCCTGGTTCCAGGTCCGCTCCGCCTATGAACCGATTACCCTCCATCACCTGCTCAGTCATACCGCCGGCATCAGTTGCGGGGTCGATTTCAGTCCAGAGGCGATCTATCAGATCTGGTCGCTACGGGACAGCGAGGCAACCGCCCCTCCGGGAACCTACTTTCACTACTCCAATCTCGGCTACAAGATCCTTGGGCACGTCATTGAACGGATCACCGGAGAGCGTTACCCCGACGTCGTCCAAACCCGCATCTTCGATCCACTCGCGATGACCAGCGCCGTGCCGGCCATCAGCCACGACATCCGCCCCCACCTGGCTGTCGGCTACGCCCCACTCTTCGACGATCGCCCCCGGCTACCGCACCATCCCCTGGTATCGGCAACGTGGATCGAAGGAGACACGGCGGACGGTAGCCTGGTGATGAATGCCACAGACCTCGCCACCTACCTCCGCATGCTCCTGAACCGAGGCAGCTACCCCGGCGGTCGCATCCTCTCTGCCGAGAGCTTCGACCTCTTGACGAGCCGCGTGATCGCGATCGGGGAGCCGGACGCCCCTCGCTACTACGGCTACGGTCTCAACACCGAGGAGGTCGCCGGACACGTCTACCTCGGGCACAGCGGCGGCATGATCGGCTACTATGCGCGGATCCTCGGAGACCTCGACACCGGGCTCGGCGCGGTCGTTTTCGTCAATGGCCCCGGCAGCCCCGGCCTGGTCGCGCGAACCGCCGTCGATCTCCTCCGCGCCGCCGCCGAAGGCCACGAACTGCCCGAACTCCCGACCACGCCTGATGACGCGAACGCGAACGCCGCGGACTTCGCCGGCAAATTCCACAGCGCGGGGCAGACACTGACGGTTCGAGCGGACAACGGTCAGCTCACGCTTGAGCATGAGGACGGTGCGATCTCGCTCGTCTCGTATGGACCCGACGCCTTTCTGGCCGATCATCCGGCGTTCGATCGGTACCTCTTCCACTTCGGACGGGATGGTGATCGGGTCGTCGAGCTCTTCCACGGCCCGAGCTGGCAGGTCAACGATCGCTACAACGGCCCCACCGAACTCGATCACCCACGGGAATGGCTCGCCTACCCAGGGCGCTATCGCTCGCACAATCCCTGGCTGCCCATCTTCGCCGTCGTCCTGCGCAAGGGCGAACTCTGGCAAATCATGCCCGACGGCGCAGACGGTTTCGACTCGGAGCAGCCGCTGATCCCCCTCCCGGACGGTTCCTTCCGCGTCGGCCGTGACGAACGCGGACCGGAGCGCATCCGCTTCGACACGATCGTCGATGGTCAGGCGATCCGCGCCAATCTCTCCGGCGGCGATTACTACCGAGTCGGCCCGGCCTGAAATGTTATGTTGCGCTTCCGCTTCGCTACGCGCGTCGCCGGCAGAAACTGAGCCGACGATTCGAGGGTCGAATCGCGCCTCATCGTCCAGGCACATCGCGTCTGAAACGAGCGATACAGCCGGTCGCGGCGAAGGCCGCGGCCAGCGCGGCAAGTCCCGCTAAGAGCGAATTCTGCACGGTGCCGTTCGTTGCCGATGAGCCGACGCCGGTGTTCGGCATGTCGGTCGGGTTATTCGTCCCGCCCGCGGATGTAGACCCGCGCTGAACGATGTCCGCACATGCCACGTAGACTCCGATCTCCTCCTTCGACTTATGAATAAGGATGACATGCTCGCTACTCAATAGATCGTCCAGCGGCACATCGACTGTTGTCTCACTACGCCCCGTTGGATCCGACGGATTGAGCACCAGGTCGCTGAGAGGATATTGGGGGTTAGGCTCCGGACGATCGCAGTTACCGACGTGGATGTGGTTCGGATGGTCGCCGGAGAGACCGGTGACCGTGAGATCGACGTTGGTCTTGTTTCCGCGCGCAGTCAGGGTTGCCTCGCCGGTAACGCCCGAGTCGTTCAACGCATATAGCTTGATGGTGACGCGTTCGGCGTCTCGGGCTCCAACGGAAAGAGCTGGACCGACGACAAGGACCGCCATTGGGACGAGTACCAGGACGACAAGCCAAAGCGAAGGCGACGTGACCGGCAAATGCCTTCTCATGTAGGTACTCCTTCGCGTGTGGTGGACCCGGCCAGGAGGCTTGGTCCACCATGTTTTTTCGGCCTGTGCAGTCGGCGCGACAATCAGGCTGGATTACTCACCACGCACAGAATGTGCCGCCTGCCGACATCCTGCAAATTGACGCCAACTCGATGAACCCTACACAAACACGGTCTGCTAGACTGTGGACAGAAGTGCGCAGAGCCTCACGTCATAGGACCGAGACAGGAACGCTGCTCGATGCGCTGCTCGCATTTCCTCCCACCCCTCCTCATCACGGCGACACTGGTGCTGCTGGCCACGCTCGTCAATCCACTTGACGCGTGGTTGCAATCCGCGCAGCCGAGAGGCGGTGTCGCGGCGGACGGTGGACACCCCCCGCCCGATACCCCGCGGCTGTCAGCATGGCACGACCGGGCTTTTCGTAATCGTCCCTTGGCGATCGCGGCTGATGCAGTGCGGCGGAACTACGTCGCTAACTCCTCGGTCGAGGAGAATCGCAAGGGTTGGGACCAATTCACCAGCGATCGCCAACTGGTCGTCAAGTACAGCCGCGACGAGGGGTTCGCCGCGGATGGCAAGGCAAGCCTGAAACAAGAGATCGTCGATTCCACTGCCGCGCCGCAGGGTAGCAATGCCTATTGGATTTACCGAATTCGTGTCGATCCCTCCTGGGCCGGTAAACATATTTCGGCTTCGTGCGAGACCTGGACGACGAGCGAGAACATTGTTCCCCGCCTGACGCTGG
>JAXDKI010000223.1:0-24195 GCA_034667245.1 Thermomicrobiales bacterium
GGACTGAGCCAGGCGAAATTCGCCTGGTGTGAGTGGGGACGCATATCGTGCGTCCCCTCTTTGTCGTTCGGCGAAGACACCCGCAATTGAGGGCGCTGTGTCGTGAACGGACCGTTGTCCAGGACCCAATCGCGGCGGCAATCGTCGGTGCTGAATAGGCTAGCGAGACTTCGGTCGGGCAACTCGTTCGCTGACACGTGAACCGAAGACAGACGCCGGTCGAGCGGGCAGAGGCAGAACGAGCACACGGAAAGACAACTCCCATGCCTCATGTCGGAGTCGGAACCATCTCTGGCGACAAATCCACAGGAATCGAGTACATTGTCCATCCTACAATGCTGTGAGTTTCCTGGGAACGCGAAGTGCTGGGGATTGTCGCCCAGGGCACGTCGCATGGCAATGGAGGGACTGTCCGTGGGCAAGAAACAAAGCGAGTTCGCCCGATTGCTGAGGCAGATACGGACAGCCAAAGGTCTAACCCAGGAGGGGCTCGCCAAAAAGGCGCGTCTCAGTGGGCGCGCGATCAGCGACATCGAGCGCTCCATCATCCTGACCCCGCATCGGTCGACCCGGGAGCGCCTCGCCGACGCGCTTGGATTGAGCGGACCTGAGCGCTCCTCGTTCATCGGTGCTCCCCCGCGACGGCGGGGGCCATCCCGCCGCTCTGTGCAATTGGCGCCCCGTCCACTGCCCACACCACAGACGCTCCTGATCAACCGTGACCAGGAGGTAGAAGCTGTCGGTGGGCTGCTGCGGCGAACCGACGTGCGTCTGGTGACGCTCCTGGGACCGGTCGGCGTTGGGAAGACGCGCTTGAGCCTGGCGGTTGGCGCCGATCTCCAGCGCTTCTTTTCCGAGGGCGTCCGGTTCGTCGATCTGGCCGCGATCGACGAACCGGCACGGCTGGCCGGGACGATCGCGGGACGCCTCGGCGTCCGCTTACCGTCGAACCAGGTGCCACTGGAGGCGCTGGCGGAACAGCTGCGTGAGCGCCGGGTCCTTTTGATCCTCGACAATCTGGAGCAGCTCGACGCGGGTCGCGAACTGGTTGCGTTGCTCCAGATGACGACGCGGCTCAAGATCCTCGGGACGAGCCGGCGGTCGCTCCACGTCCGTGGCGAGCACGAGTTTGCGGTGCAGCCGTTGGGAACTCCGGA
Organism: Thermomicrobiales bacterium; assembly: GCA_034667245.1. Classification (GTDB taxonomy): domain Bacteria; phylum Chloroflexota; class Chloroflexia; order Thermomicrobiales; family UBA6265; genus DATBFX01. The sequence goes on from JAXDKI010000223.1 coordinate 1,158, forward strand.
TCCCACAAACCTGCCAGCGGAGGACGAGCTCGGCAAGATCGAGTCGGTCGCGATGTTCATCCAATGCGTGCAGTCCGATCTCCCGGAGTTCCGGCTGACCTCGGCGAACGCCCGCGCCGTCGCGGAGATCTGCGCCCGGCTCGACGGCTTACCGCTCGCGATCGAGCTCGCCGCGTCGCGGGTGAAGGTGATGTCGCCGAACGCGATGGTGCCGCGCCTGCAATCGCGACTCGACCTGCTTGCGAACGGCGACCTCGATCTGCCGGAGCGGCAGCAATCGCTGCGGGCGGCGATTGCCTGGAGTTGCGACCTGCTTCCCGGCGATGCGCGCGTGCTCTTCCGTCGCTTCGCCGTCTTCGTCGGCGGCGCCACGCTCCAAGCGGTCGAGGCCGTGTGTGCAGGGGGGGAAAGCGGAGACGGAAAGACGGAAAGTCGAAGAGACGGACAGAACGACGGCGGTCTCTCCGTCTCAGACGTTTGGACCGCGGTTGGGGCGCTCATCGATGCGAGTCTGATCCGGCGGGAGGAGACGGAAGACGGCGAGGTGAGGTTTACGGTCCTGCAAACGATCCGCGAGTGGGCCCTGGAGGAACTTGCCAAGAGCGGCGAGGAGCGGGCGATCCGGAGGCGGCACGCCGCGTGGGCGGTCGAGATGGCTGAAGCGGCAGAGTCGCATCTCTTTACCGTCGACGAAGCGGATTGGATCCGTCGTCTCCAACGCGAGCACGACAATCTTGGGGCTGCACTGGAGTGGTCCTTGGCCCACGACGGCGACACGGCGCTCCGCCTGGCCGGCGCACTGGCCGACTCGTGGTATCTGCGCGGACAGGTGGCGGAGGGAGCCGACTGCCTGCGGCGAGCACTGGATGTCGCTCCCGCGGAGAATCCGGCACGGGTCAAGGGTCTGGTCGGGGCTTCCATCCTGACGATGGCGCGAGGAGATCTCGCGACGGCAACGAACCTGGGTGAGACGGCACTCATCCTGGCCAGGAACCTGGACGATCGGATCGGGATGGCAAAGGCGCTCGCGGTGTTGGGTAACGTCGTCCAGCACCAGCGAACGTATGTCAAGGCCTTCGATCTTCATGGGCAGGCGCTCACCGTCTTCACCGAACTTGGCGATGAGGCGTGGATCACGAACGAGATCTGTAACCTCGCCTGGGCGGCGCACGGGATGGGAGACGACATCGTCGCTGCCTCGTTTGCCGAGCAACTCGAGAACATCGCGGCCGCGACGTTCGACACTTATTACGCCAGCGTCGCGCTGCTGATCCATGGCGACCTTGCCTTGGCGGCGGGCGCACCGGCAACGGCCGCGAAGCGGTATCACGAGGTGATCGAGGCGAGCCGGAGACGCGACGATCGCTGGCTGGCCGCCGACAGCCTGGTCGGATTCGCAGCCGTCGGTGCCGCGACCGACGACCCCCAACGCGGCGCCCGCCTCCTGGGAGCGGCAGAGGGGGTGTACCGGCGACTCGGGGTTCCCTTTCCGCCCCGGGATCGACCGGATTACCCAGACTGGCTGAAGTCAATCAGCGAGCAACTGGGGGAAGGCGAGTTCACCCAAGCCTGGTCGGCCGGCTCCGCCCTGACCCTGGACGAGGCCGCGGAGGATGCCCTGGCGATTGCCTCGTCACTGAACGGGTGAAGCTGGGTGCCGGCGCAGATGCGACTCCTCCTCCCCTCGCTGATGCCTGGGATCGGCTCGCGGGCGATCCCAGGCGTTGCAGGCCGATCGAGGCATGCCGAGTTTTTGGGCAAAAGTCAAGGGCCGCGGTGCCCTGGGTTAGGGAGTCGGCGTCGCGGGCGGCGTGGGGAGGAGCGCCGTCGTATACGCTCGTGTGGCGTCGAGGTCGGCGGGGATGAGACCGCGCTCCTTCATCCAGGCTGCATAGGCCTCCCAGCGAGCGGGCGCCTGCTCGCCGAAGGCGGCGACCTCGTCGGTCCAGACCGGAACAAGGAGGCGCAGTCCCTCGGTCTCGACCTCGCGGTCGATTCCCTCGTAGGCAGCGACTAGGGCATCGAGGGCAGCCCCCTGGTCGGCGACGGCGTCGGCATAGCCATGTTGCGTCGCCCTCAGGAACGACGTCACGAGTTCGGCGCGTTGCGCGACGGTCTCCTCACTGGCGACCAAGACGAGCTCGTAGTAGTCGGGGACACCCCAATCCTCGACGCGGAGGATATCGACCGGGTAGCCCTCGCGGGCGGCAAGGATCGTCTCGTGGGTCCAGTAGGCACCCATCACGGCGTCGGCTTGTCCGGAGATGAGGGTCGGCACCAGGTTGAACGAGACGTTGACGAGGGTGACGTCGCCGAGCGCCGCGCCGTCGGTCTCGAGCATGGTCGCGAGGAACGCCTCCTGACTGGGAATGCCGGGATAACCGACGGTCTTGCCGACGAGGTCCCGCGGCCGGGCGATCTTCGCCTCGGTTTTCGTCATCACCCCGAGCAGCGGATGCTGGACCAAGGCGGCGACGGAGACGACCGGGACACCCTGGGCGCGGGCAAGCAGGACGTCCGTCTGGTAGGAGATGCCGAAGGTGTCCTTACCGGCGCCGACCGTCTGCAGGACGGTGGTCGGGTCGGATGGGGTGTAGAGATCGACCTTCAACCCTTCGGCGTCGAAGTATCCGCGCTCCTGTCCGAGGAAAAGGCCGGCATGGTTGGCATTCGGGTACCAGTCGAGGGCGACCGTCACCGTCTGGCCGTCGGCCGCGCGTGCACCGCTGGGCAAGGAGGCGGCGATCGGTAGGGCGCCGAGTATTGCGAGGGCACGGCGGCGCGAAAGGCGTGAGACGAGTTCAGACGGCACAGCGGTGAGGGACATCGGCGATCTCCTGGTCTGCGCGAGGCGCGAGAAAACAAACGAGCGCACCGCCGGCAAAGGCGGTGCGCTCGGGGAAGGCTGCAACGTGATCCCTGCGCAGGCATTACCCCGATCAGGTTCGACGGTCGGTGGGGGACGCAGTTGACAGTGGAAAGGCGACGGTCGACAGAAGCTCGTTCTCCTGTCGTCTGTCGTCTAATGTCTGTCGCCTCGCGTCGGCCACCCTCTCAGCCCGGCTCCCCGAGCTCCCGTTCCGACGGTCTTCGATTGTTGCCCGGCAGCCTACGAGCGGGAGGGCGAACTGTCAAGATCGCGGCTGCTCTTTTAGCGGCCGCGGTTGGAGCAATATGCGGGAGTTAGCTCGTGTGTGTCGCCCCCTCTGACTGCCAGGTACTGCTCGTAGGCCCAGCCGATCTGGCCCTTGTAGACGACCTGACGGAAGCCGTTTGAGGTCAGGTTTGTGGCCCCAACCTTCGCGCCCTTGGGCATGACGGCCATGACATCGGCCTCGGTGCTCGGCGACTCGCGGAGGTTGAGGCTGGAGGTTGTCTTCAAATAGAAGTTGACCGTGCTGTCCGAGGCGAGGCAGGCGCCGGCCATCCAACCCGCAAGCCCCTCGTGGATCACGTAGATGAATCCATTCTGACCGCGATTGGTGACCTCGACCGCCTCGCCTCCCCCGACGACGCGCAGCACCTGATGTCCGGTTGATGGTCTCGATCGCAGGTTGACGCTGGTCGTTGTGACCGCCGTCCCGACGGGGACCGGGGTATCGTTGCTGCCACCGTTGGTGATTTCGAGGTAATCGCCGTGCGCCCAACCCGGCGTGCCCTGGTAGGAGACCTTGCGGTAGCCGGCCAATCACCCGACGGCGGAGCCGAACGGTCCGAGTCTCGCGGCGACGAACGCGGCTCTGGCGCGGGTCGTGGCGACCGGGGCGGTTCGTGCCTTCGGCATTGTCTCGGTCAATCTCGTCGGCGCGGTAGGGGCCATCGCTTTGTGCTCCGGCATGGCGATGGTGTGTGCCGACCTCGCCGGCTAAGCGGAGATGGGGGCTCGCGTATAATCGGCCTCTGGGATAGCGGGGCAAGGGCGACGAACGTCCTCAGGCGAGGGATCCGGCGTGGCGGACGACCTACGGAAGTTGCTCGATCATATCGTGCGCAGCTATGTGCTGCACGACGAACTCGTCGGTATCGACCTCGATGCCTCCGCTAGCGACCGCGGCGAAGACATCGAAACGGACAAGCGGCGCGCCGTCCGCCGCGAGGTTGAGCGAGCCGACAGTCTCGCAGGGGCCTTCAGCCGCGCGCTTGCCCGTGCCCGAGCTGGGAGCGGTGAACTCGTCCTCGACGATCGCAACCTGGAGGAGAACCAGGAGGCGGATGCGCTGATCGGGTTCCTCGTCAGTCACGACCTCGCGTCGTCAAGCACCGAGGAGACCGAGGCGATGCACTACCGCTACCACGTCGCCGTCGATTGGGATCGACTGGGGGAGGTGGCGCGCGCGGCCGGGATCGACCTCGACCAAGCGCTCCAGCGGACATCCGGGTAACTGCCGACATCCCACAGAACAGGAGATCTACACCATCGTGATCGTCGGCACCCCCGATCAGGGGGAGGAATCCTCACCCAACCTTGCCAGACCGGCAGGCCAGAACGTCGCCACGGAGCTAGACCTCGGAGCACCCACGCCGGGCGAGGATAACCCAGAGCGACTCGCCGCAGCGCTCGGTTTGACCTTCCGCAACATCGAGTTGCTTCGGCAAGCGTTGACGCATCGCTCCGTCCTCCACGATTGGGCGGGTGCGGTCAGCGGGCTGCCCGCGCCGCTGTCGAACGAGCGACTCGAGTTCTTAGGCGACGCCGTTCTCGGTCTGGTGGTCGCGGAAGATCTCTATGCGCGCTTTCCCGATGCGGACGAGGGCGACATGACGAAACGCCGTGTCGCCCTCGTCCGCGCCGAGCAGCTCGTTCGTTGGGCGCGTGAGATCGACCTGGGCGACTACCTCTACCTGGGGCAGGGGGAAAAGATCACCGAGGGTGCCCGCGACCGGATGCTCGCCGGTGCCTTCGAGGCCGTGGTCGGCGCGATCGCCCTCGACCGCGGGATGCGCGAGGCGCGTCGCTTTCTGCGGCGCTTCCTCCGGCGCGACCGCGACCGCATCCTGGCCGAGCACGAGCACGCCAATTCGAAAGGGCGGCTGCAGGAGGTGCTGCAGGAGCGCTTCCGCCTGGCCCCCGCCTACCGCATCCTGCACGTCGAGGGGCCAGCCCACGCCCGGGTCTTCACGGCAGAGGTGTCGCTCGCCGGCCAGCCGCTCGCCACCGGTACCGGCGTCAGCAAACGCGACGCCGAGCAGGCGGCGGCCAGCGCGGCGCTCGCCGACTTGCCGCCCATCGCAACCGATGATACCGAAATGGCTGCGCCCGATCCGCCGGACGTGGGACAATAATCCGGCAACATTTTGTTCGCACTCGCACAACCGGCTCTTGGCAACTGAAAACAGTTACTAGCAACTCCGGGGAGGTTCGCGGTGGGCCGGCTGTACGATCAACTGACGGTTTTTGGCGGCAACTCCAATCCTGAGTTGACCGACGAGATCTGCGACTACATCGACATCCCACGCGGTCGGGCCGAGGTCTTCAAGTTCAGCAACGACAACACGTTTGTCCGGATCGGCGAGAGTGTGCGCGAGAACGACGTCTTCGTCGTGCAGTCGTTTGCCGACCCGGTCAACGACTCGATCATGGAACTCCTGATCATGCTCGACACCCTCAAGCGCGCCTCCGCGGGTCGTGTCACCGCCGTTATCCCCTACTTCGGCTACGGACGCACCGATAAGAAGGACCAACCGCGGGTGCCGATCACGGCCCGCCTCGTCGCCAAGCTCGTCGGGGTCAGCGGCGCCGACCGCGTCCTGACGGTCGATCTCCATGCCGGGCAGATCCAGGGTTTCTTCGACATCCCGGTGGACGAGATGAGCGCGATGTCGCTGGCGGCGGAGCACTTTATCGACAAGCGCCTCGACCGCCCGGTCGTCGTATCGCCCGACCTGGGGAACACGAAGCGCGCTCGCAATTTCGCAGAGCGGCTCGACGCGCCACTCGCGGTGATCGAGAAGCGGCGGGTGGGCAACGCGGATCGCTCCGAGATCCTGAACCTGATCGGCTCGGTCGAGGGGAGCCAAGTCGTGATCGTCGACGACGAGATCGACACCGCCGGCTCAATCTGCGGAGCCGCGGATCTCTGCTTCTCGCACGGCGCGGCGGAGGTCTATGCCACTTGCGTCCACCCCGTTCTCTCCGGTCCAGCGGTCGAGCGGCTGCAAGCGAGCCGCATCCGCGAGGTCGTGGTCATGAACACGATCGCGCTCCCGCCGGAAAAGCGGATCGACAAGCTGACCGTCTGTTCGGTTGCGCCGCTGCTGGGCGAGACGATCCAGCGCATCCACGCGGGCGCAAGCGTCTCCGCCGCCTATCGCACCGCTGAGACCGTCCCACTGCGCTAGCGACCGCATCAAACGAGAGATGCTGACGATGCCCACCCGCCTCCTTCGCGGGTGGTAAGGTGGAACCGCATCTTGCCGCGTCGCCCGTGAGAGGAGGCCTTATGTCGATTTCCGGCAACGCGTCACGCATTGCCCGATTGATCGTCGTCGGCGCTCTCGTCGCCGCGCTCATTGGTGCGCTGGTGCCGATTTCCGGGCGGGCTCAGGAGGCGACGCCGACAGCCACAGCGTCAGGCGACCTGGCGGGGTTGCTCCAGTTGGCGCCGGACGTGCTGACGGGCACGGATCAAGCACCGGTCCAGATCGCGGCCTATGCGGACATCGCAGCGCAGACGGCAGTCTCCGGGTTGCCGGTGCCGTCGAGCATCGACGATCCCAACTTTGCCGCTTGGGCCTACGCGCTGATACCGCTCCTCGTTCCCGATCCGCTGTTCAGCTACGCGATGGTGGCGGATTGGCACTCGCTGCTCGGTTTCGACCTCTGGGAGATCGAGCAGTCGCTGCAGGTGGGAGAACCACCGGAGTTCTTCACGTTGATGCGAGGGCGATTCGACGAGACCGATGTCCGGGCGGCCTGGACGAGCCAGGGGTATCGGATGCTCGACGTCAACGGGATCGAGGTTGCCTCACTCCATGAGGACGCGAGTTTCGACATCAGCAGCGATCTTGGCCGCTTTGCATTCGCGCGGTTCAACAACGCCGCGATCCTGCCGGATGGAACCCTCGTCTACTCGCCGGCCCTCGACGGGATGCGGACGCTGATCGCAATCGCGCGGGGGACGACGCCTTCGCTCGGTGACCGGGTCGACGTGGCGGCGATGGTCGGGGCGATCGAGAAACCGCTGGCGTCGGCGACGCTGCTGCTGGGAACGGCATTCAACGGGGTGGCGATGCTCGGGCCGGACTTCGTCTCCGGCACGCCCGAGGTGCCCGACCTGGCGACCAGGGTGGCGGAGTTCGCGGAGATGCCGCCGATCTTGATGGCGCTGCTCGGCGTGACACCGGGCGGTCCGCTTTCCCAACCGTCCAGCGAGACCGCGACGCCGCAACCCGACATTCCTCCGGCTCAGTTCGAGATCGCGCTGCTCCTGCCGTCCCATGACGCTGCTGTGACCGCGGCGCGCGTCGCCACGGAACGCCTGGCGACGCAGAGGTCACTGGCGACGTCGCAACCGCTGACGGACTACTTCGCGTCCTGGGACGCCCGGGTCCTGCCCAACCGCCCGGTGGCGGTACTGGAGTTGAACTTCGCGCCTGGGATCCAGCCGCGTCTCTGGGTGGAGGTGATCTTTCGGCGGGATATGCCCTTCCTGGCCTGGTGAGGAAGGGCATATCCCGCCATCGGCTCAATCCGTCCGGAGCGTTGGGATGACGTCCTCGGCGGCGCGGACGAAGACCTTGTAGTCGGTCTCGGAGCGCGGCCAGGGGATGCGGAAGTCGGTGAAGCCCTCGGCGCGGTACGCCGCGATGGCATCGGTGAACGCGTCGACCGAGGCGAGGACGTGGAGTCCAACGCTGACCGAGCGGGAGATGGTGCTCGGATCCCGGCCGACTTCGGTACAGAGGCGATCGAGTTCGCGGTTGCCGGCTCCCGCCTCGACGGGTGTGCCGCGGGCATTCCAGATGTCGGCGTGCCGGGCGGTGAGGCGAAGCATGCGGGGGGCGGAGGCGCCGATCAGGACGGGAAGGCGCGGCCGCTGGATCGGTTTCGGTTCGAACGGGGCGTCGAGGATCTGGTAGTAGCGACCGTCGTAGCTTGTCCGCTCGTTGCACTGGAGGAGGTCCCAGATCTCCAGTGCTTCGGCGAAGCGATCGACGCGCTCCCGCGCCGAGGGGAAGTCGAAGCCGTACGCTTCGTGCTCCCGTTCGAGCCAACCGGCGCCGACGCCGAAATCGACCCGGCCGCTGGAGATGTGGTCGACCGTGACCGCCTGTTTCAGCAGGAAGGCCGGATTGCGGTAAGTGTTGCCGCAGACCATCACGCCGAGGCGGACGCGCTCGGTATAGGGGGCCAGCGCGGCGAGCGCCGTGTAGGCCTCGTGAGTGGGGTCCATCACGTCGCGCAGGCCGTAGAAGTGGTCGACGACGTTGAAGTCGTCGAAGCCACGGGCCTCGACCTCCTTCGCCCGCCTGACTAGCTCCGGCCAGGGCTCGCGCTGACCGAGGACGATCCCGAAACGCAGGGCGTGACGATTCGTCATGGTTTTCGCTTTCTCCTCCGCAGCCTCCGCCAAAGGGGCAGCTCCCTTCCGCACGAGGGTCAGCGTACCGCCCGCGGCGTGGCTGTCAAGACAGCATCCGCAGTCCGGCGATCGGCGAGCGACTCCAGCGCGAGTGTGCTCGTCGCTACCGTCTCTTCGCTCGGGTGCAGCAGGTTGACCGATGACCGGAGGTACGGCGACGGAGTAGCCTTACCGCAGGGGCTGTTGCGCCGGTCTATCTGGCAGCGATCCTGCATTCCGTAGCCACGGCAACGATGCCCTTGTCCGCGGCAACGCGGACGCGACGTGTCGAATGGTCGAGGCGCCTGGCTGATTGGCGTTCCCGGGCGACACGTCGCGCGATCTAACCGAGCCGAACATTCCGGGGTGCCCGCGCACTCCGATATGGTGTGAGATGTCTTCAGCTCTGCCGGTGCCGGTGGACTCCGCGACGCCCGGTGACCCTTCCGCCGCCGCCGATCGACGGTCGGGTGTTACTGGCGAGATCATCTTGCTGGTGGTGAGTCTGGCGGCGGTCGCCTGTTGGGTCGGGCTCTACCGATGGTACGGGCTGTTCGAGAACAGGAACAACACTCACTTCGCGTTCGAGAAGGTGCCCGGTCAGTTCGACTCGCCGGTGTTGCGCCGGACGCTGGCGCTCTTCATTGCCGTCTCGGTTCTCTACGCGGTGGGGTACTGGGTCATCCGGCGAGCGCCACGGGTCTCTCGGGCGATCAAGCTCGGGGTGGCCGTGTCGGTGCTGGGACCAGGGGCGATCAACGTCATCCTGTACCCGGTCGGCGCGCTCGACGTGTTCAATTACATGATCGAGATCAAACTCGCCTACCACTACGACGTCAACCCGTATCTGGAGACGTTCAAAGCGTTTCGCCGCGACTCGTTTGCGCTGCCGGCGTTCCTGGTCGACACCCGTCTTTTCTACGGGCCGGTCTGGCTGCTCGTCTCCTGGCTGCCGGGTGCGGTCGTCGGGTACACCGACGTGATCCAATCGCTGCTGGCGATGAAGGTCCTCAATGCCGTCCTCCTGGGACTGACCGGGCTAGCGATCTATCGGTATCACGGGAAAGACGAGCGCCGCCGCTGGCTCGCCGTCTATGCCTTCCTCGCCAATCCCCTGATCCTCTTCGAAGGGCTCGCCAACGCCCACAACGACGTGATGATGACCTGCTTCCTGGTGGGAGCGCTGGTGGCCTTGCGGGGCAGGTCAGGGTTGGCCGGGGCGCTGCTGGCCGCTTCGGCACTGGTCAAGTTCTTCACGGCGGCACTGGCTCCCCTCTTCGTGCTGGTAGTGCTACTCCGTAGGTGGAGTCCGCGGCGGATCTTGGTTGCCGTCGGGCTGACCGCCGTTACCGTCGTCCTGGCGTGCGCGCCGTTCTGGGCGGGGGGACGGATGGTCGATGGTCTACGGAAGGGGACGGAGGCGTCGCAGCAGATGGACCACGTCTCCGTCTATTCGCTGGCGCAGCAGTATGAGCGGCGGCAGGAGATCGCCGAGCTCACCCGGAAGGATCCCAAGGTCGCGTTGGCGAAGAACTATCTGGCGTCGCGGAAGCTGTCACCGGAGGCGAAGGAACGGCTGCAGCGAATCTTCATCGGGATTTTTGCCGTCGTCGGGTTGCTGCTGCTGGTCGGGCTAAGGCGTGGACGACCGCCGGAAGCGGTGGCCGTCGACACACTGATCCTGTTCAGTCTGCTCCTGACGAATCTTTACCCCTGGTACCTGATCCCGGTCATTGCCGTTCTGGCGCTCCGTCGCGACAGGATCGGGACTGGCTATTTGCTCGTCGGGACGGTTTTAGGTCTTGCTTACTATCCGTTCTATGTTTGGGCGCACTTCAACTCGGGGTGGGAGAAGTTTCACGTCCACCTCTTCCTGGCGCTCTTCCTGACCGTGCCGATGCTCGGTTATCTGGTTGCCGAGGTCGGCCGCTGGGGGGTCGGCGCGGTATTGTTGCGGCAACGCGCAGGCCGGGAATCCGAGGTCACGGAAGCACGCGCGATGTCGCGAAGAACGAGCGCCACGTCATCGTTATAGACCCGCGTACGACGGCTGGGTGCCGGCGTAGGGGTGAGGATCGGAGAGGGCGCTGTTTTGGCAGTGAGTTGCTTCGACCTCAGAATTCCCCGCCGCCGAAGTCGCCCCCACCAAAATCGCCGCCTCCGAAGTCGCCACCCGTATCGTACCCGCCATCGCCGCTGTCGTAGCCGGCGTCGGCCGTGTCCGCGCCTTGGTCGCCGTCGGTCGCCTCGGAGCCGTCGGCGTTCCCCTGGTCGTCGCCGCCGTCGTTGAACATGGCGTCCGCGATCGCGGTGCCGATCACGACGCCGGCGATGCTACTGAGGAAGCTGCCGGCCATTAGCCCGCCGAGACCGATCCCCATGCCGCCGGGGTTCATACCGCCGAAGGTGCGCTCCAACGTACCGGGTCGGCGCATCTCCGCCCGCGTCGCCATCCGGGCGAGCGACCGTGGGTCGTCGCTGCCCGCCCGTTCCTGGGGGGGCAACTCCCTGCTCAATCCCTCCAGCACCAGACGGCGCTGCTCGGGCGTGAGCTGAGCGAAGGCCTCGGCGTGCGCCTGCTCAATCGCCTCAGGAGGAGCAGTGCTCAGCAGGTAGCGATAGCGTTCGACGGCCTGTTCGTCGGTGAGCTGCCCCGATGACGGGGTGCCACCTGCGAAGCCGGTGGGACGACGAGGTGTGGCTCGTCGCTGCCAGTCGTTGCGCGGTTCAGGGCGGCGCCCAAGGAGTCGATCGAGAAAGCTCATTGCCCTTTGTCTCCTTTGTCTCACGTCGATCGCGACACAGGGAGTCGTCCCGGTCGCGTTACCCCAGTCTGCTGCACGATCCGTACCGACGACACGGAACAATGCTCTCACTCTGCTTACGTCGGCAAGGTCCAAGTGCGTCTGTCGGCCTGCGCTCGCTCGACAGGTTCCGAGATGGCCTCCTATACTCGCGACGACCCGGATCTGCTGCCTCTTCCCACTCTGCCGGGGGCGAGTCTGTCGTTGGTCGCCCCGCGACTTCGCCGCTGAGCGCTGCCCAACGGTGTGGGGGTCGCAGACGTCGGAGGCTGTTTCTGCGTGATCAACCGGTTTCGTCCGTCTCGTTCGGTCCGGCGATTAGCCGTCGATCTGGTGGCGATGATCGCCCTCGTCGCCACCCTGGCGGCCTGTGGAGGCGACGAGAAGAAAGGCGCCCAGATCGAATGGATCCCGGGAACTCCGCCGGGAGAGGTCGCGCAGACGGATCAACCGACGCCCGAGGAGGCGGCGCTACCGACAGTTACGGCGACCACTGACGAGTCGGCACCGGCAGAGCCGACTCCGACCGAGGGGGCCGCCGCCCCGACACCGACGACGCAACAGTCTGCTGCCGTGAGCGGTCGCAAGCTCACTGCCGAGGAACTGGAACAATTCAAGCCGAACGAACTCGGTCTGGTACCGGTGCTCGAATACCACGTCTTCACGCCCGATGCCTCGCTGGAAGCGCAGTTCGTGCGCACACCCGACGACTTCCGCGCCGACCTCCAGTGGCTGTACGAGCATAACTTCTACGTGATTCCGCTCCGCGACCTCATCCTGAACGAGATCAAAGCTCCTGCCGGCAAGCGTCCGGTAGTGCTGACGTTCGACGACTCGACGGCGGGGCAGTTCCGCTACCTGATCGGGGAGGACGACTCCGTTACGATCGATCCCGAATCAGGGGTCGGCATCATGGAGGAGTTCTTCGCGGCGCATCCGGACTTCGGCCGCGGCGGATTCTTTGCGGTGCTGCCGACGGATAGTTTCTGCTTCTCCTGGCAATTCGAGGAGACCGAGGAGGATCAGCTCGGTCGTTGCGCGGAGAAGTTGCAGTGGCTCGTGACGAACGGCTATGAGGTGGGGAACCACACGCTGAACCACAAGAGTCTGTACGACGTCGATGACGACACCTTTGCCGCAGAGTTGGGCGGGGCGATCGACGCGATGCAGGCGATGGCGCCCGACGCGACCGGCGACATCCTGGCGATGCCGTTTGGTGATTACCCGAAGAAGGGACACGAGCAGCAGCGGGAGATGCTGCGCAATGGGTTCACCTACGAAGGCCGCGAGATAAGGATGCTCGGGGCGCTGATGGTCGGCTCGGAGCCAGCGTACTCGCCGGTGAGCAGCGACTGGGATCCGATCTACATCGCGCGGATCCAGGCCTGGGACAAGGATGCACAGAAGAAGTACCCCAAGGAGTTGGGGGACGCGATGTCGCTCGACGATTGGTTCGACGTTTTCGAGTCCGACCCCGAGCGCCTCTACACGAGCGACGGCGACCCGAATACGATCACCGTTCCCGAGGAGCTTCCGGCCAGCCTGGCCGGGACTTTCGACGAGACCAAAATCGAGGGGAACGAGGTCGTGCGGTATTAGAGTCGTAGAGATGCCTCCCAAGCTTTGGTTTGCTCGTCGCTTGACTACGGTCCCGTTCTTCCCGCCGCACTATACTTTCCGTTTGGGTGACGCCGGGTCGGCGTCGCGAAACGACAGATAGCTGACGGCCGACGGCCGAAGGCTATCGGAGAGGCAGCATGGTTACGGCTACCACCGAAGCGCCGGTGCCGGTTACCCAGGGACGGAAGCGGGTCGTCGTCGCGGACGAGCTCGGCTACTGCTGGGGTGTGCGGCGGGCGCTCGACATCATTCAGGAGGCCGCCGATAAGAGCGGTCCGGTCGCGCCGGTCGGCGACATCATCCACAACCCGCAGGTGGTCGAGCGGCTGAAGGTGAGCGGGGTAGAGGGTGCGGGTTCGGTTCAAGAGGCGTTGGAGCGCGGTTTCCGCCGCGTCGCGATCACCGCCCACGGGATGGGACCGCATCTGGCCGAGCAGGCGTCGGCGCTCAACCTCGAGTTGATCGATACGACCTGCCCGCTGGTCACCAAGGTCCAGCGACTGGCGCAGAAACTGGTCCGCCAGGGCTACTTCCTCGTCGTCTACGGCGATGCCTACCATCCCGAAGTGAAGGGAGTGCTCGGCTGGGCAGCCACGAGCAAGGCGGTTGCCGCGAAGAAGATCGCGGATTTACCGTGGAATGCCAGGCGGGGCGAGGTTGGACCGGGGAAGGTGACGCCGCCGCGTAAGGTGGCGTTGGTCAGCCAGACGACGAAGAACGTCGACGAGTTGATGAAGTTCGCGCGGCAGCTGCAAGAGATGGTCGTGCCGGAGGGGGGAGAGTTTCGCCTCTGCAATACGATCTGCGAGCCGACGAGCGAGCGCCAGAACGCCCTGAAGCGTCTCGTCGAGCACGATCACTGCGACGTGATTCTGGCGATCGGCGGACAAAAGAGCAGCAACACGGCTCGCCTCGCCGAGGTCGGCAATGCGATGGGGGTTCCCTCGTACCACATCGAGCGCCCAGAGGACATCGACTCGTCCTGGCTGGGCAGCGCCACGGTGATCGGTATCACCGCCGGCGCCTCCACGCCGGACGACGTCATCCAAGAGGTCGTCGACGTCCTGGTAGGGAGGGGTTACGCCCCGCCCGAAGGCGGCATCCGCGCGGTCGACCCGGAGTACGTGCCGGCGTATTGAGGCGGCGCGGACCAAACACACGGGACGAACCGAGATGGGAGCGCCGTGCGGCGCTCCCATTTTCGTTCCGGGATCAAGGAGCGGGCGTGGCCTTCCCCTCCACCTGGTCGGCGGGTGGTAGCGTCATGCCGGGCGGTCTAGGACCAACCGGCTGGCGTGCGGCCTTGCCGGTGGGGGACGGCCGTCGGTACCGTGTACGTAGCGACCTGGGCGGTCGTCTCTGTCCGTGGTCGCCGATCGTTGTCGATTTTGCACCACGCTGCGTCGCGTCGGAGGATCCGGAGACGTGTCGACCATTGGCGAGTTGAGCGACATCGACGCTCCGGACTTGATCGACATCTTTGCCCGCCGGGAGCGGACGGGGCGGCTGACGATCAAGGTGGGTGGGCAAGAGGTCTTCCTCTACTTTGACCGTGGGCGCCTCGTCCTGGTGACGTCGTCCGATATCACGTTGCGGCTTGGCCGGATGCTGGTGCGGCAGGGATTGCTCGATACCCCGCGGTTGCTGGAAGCGCTGCACGCCCAGGCAGAAGCCGGCGGGACGAAACCGCTCGGTGCCCTGCTCAAGGAGCGGGGGTGGGTGACCGAGCCCGATCTGGCGCGATGCGTCGAGGACCAAGCGATCGAGGTGGTGGCGCGGGCGATGGACGACCAACCGGGTATCTTTGTCTTCGACCCCGGTGTTTCGCCGCCAGCGCAGGTCGATGGGATCCCGTTGGAAGCGGACGTCCTCCTCCGCGCGGCCCGGGAACGCATCGAGGCGCTGCGGATGCTGAGGAAGGAGCTGCCGGAGTCGGGGACGCCTTTCGAACTGGTCGGGCCGGCGCAGCAGGGCACGCCCGCCGGCCTGGCGTCGCCGGAAGCGATGGTGGTCAGCGCCCTCCGGACCGGGGCGAAGACGCTTCCCGAATTGAGCGTTCACATGGCACTCGACGAGCTCACGCTCGGCGTGGCGGTGCTCGGTCTGCGCGAGCGCGGGATCATCGCGACAGTGGCGGCCAACGGATCGGTCAGGGACCGGACGCGAACGGGTAGACTGTAGCGAGGCAGCAGTTGCGAGTTGTTAGTTGTTAGTAGTCGGTAGTCAGTAGCCAGTGGGTGCTCATCTGCCCGCAACTTCTAACTGACGACCGACTACCGACTACTCTTCGACGGGGAATCATGGAATCTTATCCTAGTGCGCGGGCGGCGGTTGCGGCCGATTCGGATTGGATGACCGCCGTCCAGCGGGTGCTGAACGAGACGCGGGGTGTTCGGCCCGATGCGGTCGTGCTCTTCGCGGCGGCAGATCATGCGGCCCACTTTCCGGAGATCGTCCGGCAGGTGTGGCGAGAGACTGAGGCCCCGATCCTGATTGGGTGTTCCGGGATCGGGGTGATCGGGCCGGAGCGGGAGCTGGAGCGGGTGCCGGCGATCGCGATGTTGCAGCTGTCGCTGCCCGGCGGGTCGCTGCGGGCGGTGCGGTTTACCCAAGCGATGGTCGAAGCCGGTTGGGAGCCCACGGGGTGGCACGATGGGCTCGGTATCGGACCGGACGAGGTAAAGGGGTGGCTGATGTTTGCCGATCCGTTCCACCTCGACGCCGAGGGATTGATTAAGGGTCTGGCGGGGGCCTATCCCGGTGCGCCGATCGTCGGCGGGCTGGCGTCGCCGGGGCCGCTCGAACGACGGACCTGGGTCTTCCTGAACGGCGAGGCGCATCCCGACGGAGGGGCCGGTTTGGCAATCGGGGGCGAGTACGGCCTCGTGCCGCTCGTCTCTCAGGGGTGCGAACCGATCGGTCAGGCCTGGACGATCACCGGGGTGCAGGATCATTGGATCGAGACGATCTCGAACCGGCCGGCGGTGGACGTGCTGGTCGAGACCCTGAGCGAACTCCCGGAGGATGTCCAAACGCGGGCGCAGCAGAATCTGCTGGTGGGTATCGCCGCCGACGAGTACCGGCACGAATTTGTGCGTGGCGACTTTCTGGTGCGGAACATCGTTGGACTCGATCGCGGGAGCGGGGCGATCGCGATCGGGGCATTGCCGCGACTGGGGCAGACGATCCAGTTCCAGATGCGCGACGCGGCGACGGCCGACCTCGATCTGACGCTGATGCTCGACGATCTGCGGCCCCGACTGGCAGGTCGAAAGCCGATCGCGGCCGTCCTGAATTCGTGCAACGGGCGGGGGGTCGGGCTGTTCGGCAGTTCCCATCACGATGCGGCGGCGATCGGTCGCAAACTCGGGCAACTCCCGTTGGCCGGGCTCTTCTGTGCCGGGGAGATCGGTCCGGTCGGGGATGCGACCTTCTTGCACGGGTTCACCGCTAGTCTTGGTCTCATCGTCCGGAACGGGTAAATCGCGCTTCCTCCTCACCTGGCCGTCGTCTTTGCCGGCCCAATAGTGCTCGCGCGAGAGCGGGTCGGACATGCCCTTCACGATGGGATAGGATCGTTGGTGGAGGAACGGGCGATGGCTGGTGTCGAGCTGATGGTGCCGGCGTTCGGACTGGGGCTTGCCTACGCGGCGACGCCGGGGATCGTGAACGCCGAGTGCATCCGCCGGGGCATGGCGCACGGGTTTCGGCCGGCAATTTCGGTGCAGCTCGGGGCGTTGCTCGGTGCGGTGGTCTGGGCGGCGCTGGCGCTTGGCGGCGTGGCAGCACTGGCGCGGCGGGAGTCGTTCGCGATCGCATTGGGGTTGGTTGGGTCGCTCTTCTTGTGCCGCCTTGCCTTCACCGCGTTGCGTGAGGCTTGGAGCGGACCGCGGGAGAGGTCACCGGTCGTGAGCCGCTACGGAGACCTCGGCACCGGTGTCGTCTTCGGGCTCGCCAACCCGGCGGGATTGGCGTTCTGGGCAGGGGTCGGCGGGGGGATGCTGGCGGCGAGTGGATCCGATGCCGGGATCGCGTTCACGGTCTACGTCCTGTTTCTGGCGGCCTTTATTGTCGGTGCCTTCTGCTGGTCGTTGGGGCTGGCGGCCCTGGTCGGCTGGGGCCGGCGGTATGCCCGGCCGCGAGTGTTCCGGGCGATCGATGCCGTGTGCGGGACTTTTCTCGGTCTCTTCGGTGTGCGGTTGCTCTGGGCGACCGTGCGAAGGATCAGCCTGTGAGGAACCGAATGCTGCGTTTCGCGGTGGATGAATCGTTCTGGGAGCTCTTTCCGGGGGCGCTGATCGGCGCGGTCGTCGTGCGGGGTGTCGATAACCGCGCGAACGCCGGAATGTGTGAAGCGTTGCTCCTGGCGCAGGCGGAGCAGACGGCGCGGGAGATCGGCGACGAGGAGATTGGGACGTCGGCGGCGGTTACGCCCTGGCGGAGTGCCTACCAGGCGTTCGGGGTCAAGCCGTCCAAGTACAGGTCGTCGATCGAAGGGCTGCTGCGGTCGACAAAGGCCGGGAGACTACGGAGTATCAACCCGTTGGTCGATCTCTACAACACGGTCTCCCTGAAGCACCGGCTGCCGTGCGGCGGCGAAGACCTGCGGGCGATTGTGGGGGAGATCCGGTTGACGCGAGCCGCGGGCGACGAACTGTTCGTGCCGCTCGGGGGGAGCGAGTCGGAGCCACCGCCCCGCGGCGCGGTGATCTACCGGGACGACCTCGGCGCGATCTGCTCTTGCTGGAACTGGCGGGAGGCGGATCGGACCAAGCTGACCGAGACGACGACGGAGGCGTTTCTTTGCATCGAGGCGCTGCCACCGACGGGTCTGGAGGCTCTGCGGGCGGCGTGCGACGAACTGGCAACGCTGGTGACCGAGCACCTGGGAGGTACGGCATCGGTTGCGATCGTCGATCGCGCTCGTGGTATGGCTTCGTTCGAGTGAGTGATGTGTGGGTGTGGCCGTTGGATCGAGACGGTGTGACGGCGCGGTGTTCGAGATAAGGTCGAAGGATGTGTAGACGGGACCCTGCACGCGCGCTCCCACTGGCCACCCTCACCCTGGCCCCTCCCCTTCGGAAGGGAGAGGGGAGACGGCGGGTGCTGAGTTGCCTTCTTGCTTCGCCAGCGGGCGCTGGCGGTGGTGACGGCGGGTCGGTCCGGGTTTCTCATCACCGTTGACCATCAGGGAACGGGTCGGCCCTGCCCAGGCCCGCACTCCGTCCAAGTGTGCCACTTGGGCTGGATAATAGAACGTCAATACGTGTTTGTCAATACCCTGGACCAGATTCGGCGTTTGCGGTCCCCTGGGCCAGTTGTCTCTTGCCGTTGTTGAGCGGTGAGGAGTATCCCACTCGGCGTCGTGGCAGGTTGTAGGGAGAGAGGTGTATCTCACCTACCCCGGTTTCGAGCCTGCCCGTGCGAGGTTGAGCGCCAGCAGTCGCTCCAGGATCGTGTCTTCGGAAACAGAAGCCGGATCAGGGTCGTCCCATCCATAGGCATGCCAGACAGCGCGGTCGAGGGCGGCATGGGCATGCACGAGCCATGTGGGTCGCTTGTTGTAAAGGTTCGTTAAGGTCAGCTTCTTCAACGGCTCGGTATCGACAGTGGGCGGCTCGAGCCACACGCGGCGCTTCGCGTCGAGATCGCGCGCGGCCCTCGCGACCGCTTCTATTCGACAGTCATTGACTGGCTCCTGTCCCGTCGGCCATGGCAACGGGAACGTTTCGAAGCAAGTTGTCGGCGTGTAGCGTGGGTCGTTTCCGACCCCGAGTGAGGTGCCCAATCGCAGGGACCAAACCTGGTGTGCGCGTGAATTCACCACACCAAAGAAGTAGTCATCCTGGCGCGCACATACAACGAGCTGGTGATCGGGGATGACCGTCTTGTCCACCCAGACGAAAACTCTATGCTTGGCAACAGTAGGTGTGCAAATAAAGCGGTCACGGTTTGTGATCGCCATGCGACGGGCCAACGCTGGGGGTTCTTGTCTGTCACGCGTTCGCCTCGGTTACCCCTTGCCCGTCGAGTCTCTCCTCGCTCAACTCTCCCTTGGGATGTAGGCGAAGTCGTCGATTTGCCAGCGGTCGCCGTTTTTGACGAGGTAGAAGATGGTCTGGGCGGGCGCGAGGTCATCGCCGAGATCGTCGGCGATGACGACGGCGGCGACGCGACCGTCCGGCAAGGAGAGAATCTCACCAATCTCGAGGAGGGCGGTGTGGCGCTCGGGTTGGGGTGGGTTGGGGGTGGCGTAGGCGTCGAAGGTTTCCTGGGTGAGACCGGTGGCGGGGTCGATGTACGCCTGGAGGAAGATCTGCACGTAGCGGTCGCTGTAGGTGGCGAGCAGGCGCCAGTAGTCGCCGGCGTTGAGGCAGGCGATGAGCTGCCGGATGGCGGCCGTGACGGCCTCGGCGGTGGCGGGGTCGACGGGTGTGCCGGTTGGGAGCGCGACCGGCGTCGGGCTGGCCGGGGCGGGTATCGGGGAGGCGGGTGCGGCAAAGAGGGTCTGGAGCTCGCCGACGGTGCGCGGTGCTACGGTGCACTCCTCGGGTGCGGGGACGTCGAGTGTGGGGTCGGGGGTCGCGTCCTGGGCCGCGGCGACCGCCGGCAGCACCAGGAGCGACAGGAGCAGGGAACCCAGTATCGCGATGCGGCGCACGCGGCGTCCTTCCTCGATGGATCTACGGTGACCGAGTCGCCGGGCCTATGATGTGGGCGTGACGATCTGCTCGGTGGGGACGAACCCGTCGACCAGCCAGCGACCATCGACCTCGACGAAGTAGATGAGGGCCGGTCCCGGCGGATTGGGTTTGGCCAAGTCGTCTCCGATGATCAAGGCGGCAACGCGGCCGTCGGGCAGGACGCGGACATCGTCGATCCCGTAGAGCAGGGTACGTTGGTCTTCCGGCAGGGGCTGGGCGGTTCCAAGCGCATCGAGGACCTGTTGCGCCGTCGCGCCGCCAACGATTGCCCCACCGAGGAGGTCGAGGAGACCGCGGTCGGTGTAGAGCGCGAGGACGCGGGCGTTGTCGCCGGCGTTGAGGCAGGCGATGTACTCGCGGACGGCAGCAGTGATGGCGGCGACGGTTGCCTCGTCGGCCGGCTCACCTTCCGGCATGACGAACGGCGTTGGTGAGGCGACCGGGCTGGCCTCGGTCTCGACCGCGGGGACGGGTGTTCCGATCAGTTGGGTGAGGCGGTCGAGGGAGATTGGCTCGACGGTGCACTCCTCCAGTCCAGGCGCGGTGGCATTGGCGGCGGGCGTCCCGTCCTGGGCACGGGCGACGAGTGGCATCGCGAGTGCGGCTGCGGCAACCACGACGAAGACGAGGCGTTTCAAGAGGTGCTCCTTTCTCCCAACGGTTCGGTTCGTGCCGACCACGCGAACGAGGCAAGTCGAGACGAAGGGTACCCGACTGCCCGGCGACAGGTCATCGCAAGGTTCGTTCCCGACCAAGATCATACCGCCGGATCGCGTATCAGGCCCGTGTCGAGGTCCGGGATTCTGAGGAACTCGTCGGCGGTGGTGGCGAGGCAGTGCACGACCACGGCGGGATCGTTGCGCAATTGCTCCAGGAACGCCTCGTCGATGACCGGTCGCTCGGCGTTTTGCAGTGCCATAGCCCAGGCCTCCCGTTCGTCATCCTTCTCAGTATTGCGGGCACCCGAAGCTGTCACGTTTCCGCGAATATGGCGTCCGTCAGGCCGATACCCCTGCGGGCGCGAGCGGAGCCTCGGGCAGCGGGGTGCGGTCGATGCGGAGGGCCATGAGGGCGCCGAGGATGGCGAGGACGCCGGCGGCGAGGAAGGCGAGGGTGTAGTCGCCAAGGACGTCGTGGGCGAGGCCGCCGAGGTAGGCGGCGAGGGCGGCACCGAGTTGGTGGGCGCAGAAGACCCAGCCGTAGATGGCGCCGACGTTGCGGCGGCCGAAGAGGTCGGCACAGAGGGCGATGGTGGGCGGGACGGTGGCGATGTAGTCGAGCCCGAAGACGACGGCGAAGACGGTTAGGCCGGGGAGACCGAGGTCGGTCACGAGCGGGAGGAGGAAGAGACTGAGGCCGCGGAAGGTGTAGTAGCAGGCGAGGAGTTTGCGGGGATCCTGGCGGTCGGTCAGCCAGCCGGAGAAGATGGTGCCGACGAAGTTCATCGAGCCCATGATGGCGAGGGCGCTCGCCGCGGTGACCTCGCGAATGCCGTGGTCGGCGGCGTGTGGGATGAAATGGGTGCCGATGATGCCACTCGATGTGGCGCCGCAAACGAAGAAGCTGCCGGAGAGGAGCCAGAATTCGGGGACGCGGACGGCGCGGCCGAGCAACTCGGCGAATCCGGATGGGGTATTCGCGGCGGCCGAGACGGGAGCGGTGGCGCCGTAGGGGAGGAGACCGACGTCGCCGGGGGCGTCGCGCATAAAGGCGAGGACGGGGAGGATCATGGCGAAGGCGGTGAGGGCGACGATGACAGTCGCCTCGCGCCAGCCGGCGGTGACGACGAGCCAGCTGAGGAGGGGGATGAAGACGAGCTGACCGGCGGAGGTACCGCCGCCGAGCAGACCCTGGACGAGACCGCGGCGCTCGACGAACCAGCGGTTGGCGACTGTGGCGCCGAGGATGGAGGCGGTGCCGGTGCCGATGCCGTTGAGGACGCCCCAGAAGAGGGTCATTTGCCAGAGGTGATTCATCGTCGCGGCGCCGAGGACGCTGCCGCCGGTGAGGACGAGACAGGCGAGGAGAACCTTGGTGGGGCCGATGCGGTCCATGAGGGCGCCGCCGAAGGGGGCGGAGAAGCCGGTGAAGAGGAGACCGATGGCGATGGCGGAGGAGATCTCGGCGCGGGACCAGCCGAAGTCGTGCTCGAGCGGTTTGATGAGGACCGCGGGGGCGGAGCGGATGCCGAAGACGAGGAGGGCGGAGACGACGGTGACCGCGACGACGAGCCACCCGTAGTAGAACCGCCGCGCCAATGCTGCTTGCACCTGGGGACTCCTGGATCGGGATGATGGGATGGGAACGGACGTCTTCTTGACTGTAGAACGACGAGGGCGGCTTGGTGTCAGACGGCGTTCTGCCTACGAATTTTCCGGAGGGTAGCGGGATATCACGCGAAATGCGAGGGCCACTCGGGGTGATGGACTGGCGACCAGTCTATCTGAGCGGCCCGTTCACCGAACAAGAAAGTCTGGTAGGCAGGCTCGGGTCGGAGAGAGATTCGTCGACAAGCTCGGAATGACGATCGTTGTTGGCGGCGTCTTGGTCCAAGGCGGTCTCGCGAAGACGCTCGCAGAATTAGCGTGCGACGGCGGGGGCGACTTCTTCGGCGAGGAGGCGGATGGTTTCGTGGTCGGTGCCGTCGAGTTGGACGACGAAGTATTGGGAGCCGGCGGCGGCGATGGCGCGGTAGTAGGCGATGGCGCGTTCGGGGGTGGCGGCGAAGACGTGGAGTTTGCCGTCGCGACGGGTGCCGGGGGAGGTGGAGCGAGTGGTGTCGAGGGCGGCGAGTTTGGCGGCGACGGCGTCTTCGGTGGGGGCGAGGAGGAGGTAGAGGGTGAAGTGGGTGCGGAGGACGTCGTCGGTGGGGCGGCCAAGGTCGACGCAATGGGCGGCGAGGGCGTCGAATTTGCGACGGATGGAGGCGGCGCGGTGGTCGTCGGGGATGGCGGTGTCGCTGATCGGTTGCTCTTCGCGGACGTTGCAGGCGTCGCCGAATTGGGCGACCTGGCGGAGGGTTTTGCGCTCGCCGCTGCCGCCGATGAGGATGGGGGGGCGGGGGAGCTGGCGGGGCGGGGGTTCGACTTGCATCGCTTCGACGCGGAAGTGGGTTCCGGTGTACGTGAAGGGTTCGGGGCCCCAGACGCCCTCGATGATGGTGAGGGCTTCGTCGAGACCGCGCTGACGTTCGGGAACAGGGGGAAACGGGAGGTCGAGGGCGCGGAATTCGCGCTCCATCCAGCCGGAGCCGAGGCCGAGGATGAGGCGGCCGCGGCTGAGGTTGTCGAGGTCGGCGGCGAGGCGGGCGAGGTAGGCGGGGTGGCGGTACCAGGCGCAGTTGACGGCG
>JAXDKI010000224.1:0-5201 GCA_034667245.1 Thermomicrobiales bacterium
GGGATCGTCCGGGTATGGTCGCTGGTCGAGATCACCAGCGGCCAGAGGAAGCTCCCCCACTGCGACATGAAGGTGAAGAGCCCGAGCACCGCCAGACCGGGCACGCAGAGCGGGAGGATGACGCGGAAGTAGATCCCGAAGTCGGACATGCCGTCGATCCGCGCCGCGTCCTCCAGCTCCGCCGGGATCGTCTGGATGAACTGCCGCATCATGAACACGCCCACCGGGTAGGCCACGCCGGGCAGGATCAACGCCTGGTAGGTGTCGATCCAGTTCAGCCGGTTCGCCAGCAGGAACGTCGGCAGCAGCGTCACCGGGAGGGGGATCATCAGCGTCGAGAGGAGCAGGATGAAAAGCCCTTCCCGCCCCCGGAACCGCTTCCGGGCAAAGGCATACCCGGCGAGCGAGTCCACGAAGAGGATCAGCACCGTCACCGCCGTCCCCACGATCAGACTGTTCACCATCCACTTCTTGAAGGGATGGACGAACCAGACGTCGTGGTAATTGACGAAGGTCGGATGCCAGAGCGCCGACAGATCGACCGACGTCGTAAACGTCTCCTTCACCGACGTCGCCAACAGAAACACGATCGGCCCTGCCGCGATCACCCCCGCGATCGCGAGCGCCAGATACGTCAGCCCATTCTTCGCCACCGTCGCCCGCCGACTCCGCCGCGCCCCCGCATAATCCATCGTCGCCACCCGCTGCCTCCCCTACTCCCGACAGCCGACACCCATCGGCTATCGGCTATCGGCTATCGGCTCGCCGCTAAAACTGAATCTCCTTTCGGAAGATCCAGAGCTGCAGCATCGCCAGCGCCATGATGATCAAGAGGAGGACGATCGACATCGTCGCCGCGAACCCCATCGAGTCGTACTTGAACGCCATCTGGTGGATGTACATGACGATCGTCATCGAGGCGTACCCCGGCCCGCCCCTCGTCATCACGTAGGGCGAATCGAAGAGTTGCAGATTCCAGATCGTCGCCATCACCGTCGCGAAGAGGATCGTCGGCCGCATCAGCGGCAGCGTCACCCGGCGAAACGCCTGGAATCCGGTCGCGCCGTCGATCGCCGCCGCGTCGTACAGGTGCTGCGGAATACTCTGCATCGCCGCGAGAAAGAGGATCGTGTAGAACCCCATCCCCCGCCAGACCTCGAGCGCGACGAAGATCGGCATCACCAGCGACGGGGTGCCGAGCCAGTTGACCGGCTCCACCCTGAACGCCCCCAGGATCTGGTTGAACACCCCGCCGTCCGTCCGCAGCAGGTAGCTCCAGATCACCGACGCCGCCACGGTCGAGGCGACCGAGGGCACGATCAGGAGCGCGATGAAGAGCGGCCGGAAGCGGATCGGCCGGTTCAGCAGCGTCGCCAGACCGATCCCGATCGCGATCACGGTCGGGATGACCAGCACCGTGTAGTACGCCGAGTTGCGCAAGCTCCGCCAGAAGATCTCGTCGTGGATGATCTTCTCGTAGTTGCGGAACCCGACGAAATCCAATCCCTGGAGAATGGCGCCCGACTGGAACGTCAGGATCACTGCCCGCACCAGCGGGTAGAGCATGAAGACGGCGAAGATCAGGTACTTCGGCAGGACAAAGAGATACGGTCCGAGACCGCCCGACAGCCGCACCCGCCACGGCGCGACCAGCGGCCGCGATCGCACCATCTCCCGCTCGACGGCGACCGGCGCCAGATTCGCCAAAAGCTTCTCACCTCAGCCGCTAGCCGGTAGCCGGTCGCCGATAGGAGCACGAACGACAGTCTGTCCGTCTGTCCGTCCGTCCGTCTGTCCGTCTCACGACCGGCTATCGGCTACCGGCTAGCCCTCCTGGATCCGGTCGTTGATCCGCTTGGCGGCCGTGTCGAGGGCGTCCTTTGCCGACACCTGACCGTTCAACGCCGCCGCGACCTCCGCCATGAGGAGCGGCCAGAACCCGAAGGCAAGCGCCGGGAAGCGCATGTAATTCCGCTGCGTCGCGGCAAACCCTTCCATCACCGGGTCGCCCTCGAACGGATTGATATCCGTGCGGGTGTGGAAGAGCCGCGTCAGGTTGGCGTAGTCGCTCATCACCGGCCCACTGCCGAGGAACTCCATCAGCTTCCAGGCCTCGGCCTTGTGCTGGCTCTTCTCCGCCATCATCCAGTAGCCGATCCCGCCGAGCGAGAAGTCGTTCGCCGGTCCCGCCGGCGGCATGCTGATCCCGATCTCGAAGTCGGGGTAGTCCTTCATCAGCGGGATCAAGAACGACGAGTAGCTGAGCTGCATCGCGATCTTGCCGTCGAGGAACGCCTTGTCGATGTCGTGCCCGACGAACATTCCGAGCGGCGGCGCCGTCTTGTCCTTCTGGATCGTGTCCATCTGGAGTTGGAGCCCCTGGACGTGACCCTCCGCGTTTGCCGTCCACTCCGTGTCGTCGGCGTTCGAGAGCTCGCCGCCGTAGTTGACGATCGGCACCGTCACGAAGTTGAGCATCTCGCCGGTGGTGTCGTCCATCGTCGAGTAGCCCCACTGGGAGCCGTCGCTCTTGGTCAGCTTCTTGGCGAACTCGACCAGCTCGTCCCAGGTCTTCGGCGGCGTCTCCGGATCGAGTCCGGCCTCGCGGAAGAGCTTCTTGTTCCAGACGAAGGAGATCCCGGCCTGGAGGAACGGGAGCCCGTACGTCTTGCCGCCGCGAATGCTCTTGTTCCAGATCGTCGGATCGAACAGCGGCTGCCACTTCGTGAGGTCGGCACCGGGCAGGGTCGCGAGATCGGCCAGCGTGCCGGCGTCGGCGTACTTCGGGTAAAAGCTGTCGACGACGTACGAGATGTCCGGCGGGCTGTCGCTGGCGAAGGCCGCGGTGTACGTCTCCTCCCAGGTCGCCCACGGCGTGATCCGGTACTCGACCTCGACGGTCGGGTTCTCTGCCATGAACTGGGCGAGCCGCTCGTTCCAGAACGCCTGATCGCCGTCGTTGTGCGGCGCCTTCCAGACGTTGAGCTTCACCTTCTCCTGGGCCGACGCCCGGCGCACCTTCGCCCCGCCCAGGACTGCCGCCCCGGCCACCCCGGCGCCCGCGGCCCCGGTCTGCTTCAGGAGATCGCGACGGGTCAGTTTCATCGTCCGCTCCTTCTCTCCATGAATCCGCGCCTGCCGGCACAACGCCGACCGCCACGACGACCACTCCGGCGAAACGACCGAGCCCAATCGGGAGCACGGCCGGCGAGAGCCAAACCTGGTAGAGTCCCGTTCCCCGCATGCGGCAACCCGCCGCCGCGACAGATGCGCCCCTGTTCTTATTGCGAACTATATGTGTCAAGCGGTTCTGATTGTGAACACTATAGGAAGTCCCATTTGACTTGTCAAGGATTCACAGCCGCGCAATCTGCACAGGCATCGGTCTCGCAATGCCAATGTATTCTGGCCGACCGATCGGCAGGCCACCCACGATGCACGGTAATACCGATCGCTGATCTGAATTGCGGATACTGCCGCGGTTCGGAGGCGGGGGCGATGCGACGGGGACGGCCACTGGCGATCGAGTGGCGCGACGACACCGCGGCGCGGTACGCGCGCGACCGAGGCGAGACCAAGCCCGACCTGCGGCCGCGCTGGCATGCCTCTCGCTGGTCCGCACGGGCCGGACGGTCCGCGAGGCGGCGGGCGTGCTGGGGGTGCACGAGCGCTCGGTGCGGCACTGGCTCGCCTGGTACCGCGCCGGCGGGACGGCGGCGGAGGCGGCGACGGGGCGGTTCCGGCCGGGCGCCGAGGCGGTCGCCTCGGTGCGGGAGCGCGTCGGCGTGGCCGACCCGGTCTCGGGGAAGCACCAACTGCTGCGCCGCCGACGCTGCCGGCCGAAGGGGCCGCGCCCCCTCGCCGAGCGGGCCGACCCGGCGGCGCAGGCGGTCGGGAAAGGGGGGGCCGACGGCGGCGCTCGCCGAGGCCGGTGTCGTGGCCGGGCAGCCGGCGGTCTTCGCCGACGAGCTGCGGCTGGGGCTGCCCGGGCGGGTGCGGCGGGTGTGGGCGCCGCGGGGCGCCAAGGTCCGGCAGCGCGTGCAGCTGCGGGAGGAGTGGCGCTCCCTCGCCCTTGCCGTCGACCCGCGCGCCGCCACCCTCGCCTGGCGGTGGCTGCCGAGCCTGAAGAAGGAGGCGGTCGGCGCCTGGACGGGGGCGGGGGTCGCGACAGTTGTGTGGGACGGGGCGCCCAGCCACCGCGCCAAGGCCGCCCGGGCGGCCGGCCCCGCGCTGGTCGTCCAGCCGCCGGCCGCCCCGCAGCTCAACCCGGCGGAGCGCGGGTTCCAGGAGCTGCGGCGTGCGGTCGAGGGGCTCGTCTACGCCACGCTGGCGGACGAGGTCGCCGCCGTCGAGCGGACGTAGGAGGCCCTCGCCGCCGACCCGGCGCGCCTGCGGCGCCTGACCGGGTGGCCCTGGATCGCCGACAGCCTGGCCCGCCTCCCGCCTCACGATCATCCGGCGCCCTCATGGGCGATCGATATTAGACTTGATTGAAGAGCCAAACTTGCGTGTCGTTGTTCTGGCGCGGGCGGGTGACCAGCCGGAAGTCTTGGACGCGGCTCTCGTGCGCGTCGACGAATCGGAGGGTGCTCAACTGCCGCATCGTGAAGCCGCCACCCCCAACCGGTAGCACCACCCAGCGCTGGGTGTCGTTGTTCTGCGCCGGGCGGGTGACCAATCTGAAGTCTTGACTGGCGTCCTCGTGCGCGTCCACATATCGGAGGTTGCTCCGCTGGCGAATCGTGTAGACGCCTCCCACCGGACTGAAGATCCAGCGCTGGGTGTCGTTGTTCTGCGCCGGGCGGGTGACGAGGCTGAAGTCCCGGTCGGCGCTCTCGTGCGCATCGACGAACCGGCCGTTGCTCCGCTGGCGGATCGTGAAGATGTTCGCGCCGACCTCACCCAGGAGCCAGCGTTGAGTGTCGTTGTTCTGCGGCGGGCGGGTGACTAGCCGGAAGTCCTGGTCGCGGCTCTCGTGCGCGTCCACGAACCGGCCGTTGCTCAACTGCCGCATCGAGTAGGCGTCACCCCCAACCGGCAACACCACCCAGCGCTGGGTGTCGTTGTTCTGCGGCGGGCGGGTGACCAGCCGGAAGTCCTGGTCGGCGCTCTCGTGCGCGTCCACGAACCGGCCGTTGCTCTTCTGGCGGATGGTATAGGTGCCGGACTCCAGCAGGCTGAAAGGAGGGGGCTGGAGGAGC
>JAXDKI010000225.1:0-10558 GCA_034667245.1 Thermomicrobiales bacterium
ATGGCCGGGGCGTCGCTCTTTCTGCCCCAGGACACCTCCTGGTCGTTTCTCCAGGCGACCCAACTGGAGAATGGACGGGGATTCAGGCGTCCGCGAAGGTGAGGCGCGCCGTCAGTTCGCCCCACGGGGCGAGGCCCGTCTTGACGAACCCGAGGCTCAGGTACAGCTGCTCCGCGCCGGTGTTCGCCGGGTCATACCCGACATTGACGCCGCCGCATCCGGGCGTTCGCCGCAGGAGGTCGATCAGTCGAGCGAGTGCGGCGCGGCCCAGTCCACGTCTCTGGTACCGCTGGTCGATCATCAATCGGTAGAGCCAGTATTGTCCGTCCTCGGGATCGAGACCGTACATCAGAAAGCCGATCATGGTCTCGTCGTCATAGATCGCCATCGGCTGGAGCGCGTCGTAGAACTTCGACTCGGCGATCGACCAGGCGTTCGGTGCGACGAAGTCGGCCTGATCCTCGCGAACCCGTAGACCGGCCGCCGCCTCCCAGTTGTCCTTCGTGATCGGTCGCAGAACGACGGTCATCAGGTCTGAGTCCTCGCCTCGTCGGACGCCGTGACACCGAAATAGGGGCAGGCAGCGCCCAAAGTGCGCTGGGACTGGCCCAATGCATCCTGCATCGCGAGCGTCTTCATCTACCGTTGCAGCACCGCGACCGCGTCGGCCGTTGCCGCGGCTTCGATCTCGGCGTGGGTCGCGGCGAGGAAATCGCCGGGCACCGTGTGCTTGAGGGCGCTCGCGGCGAGGCCGAGGTTGACGGCGCGCGCAAGGTTCTCGGAGTCTTCGAGATAACCGGCGATGAAGCCGCCGGCGAAGGCGTCGCCGCCGCCGAGGCGATCGACGACCTCGATGTCGCGCCAATCGGTCTGGACGAACTCGTCGGTCTTGCCGACCGCCATCGAACGGAGGCGGAGTGTCCTGCTCGCGGTCGCTTTCTTGCGGGTGAGGACACAGGCGGCGACACCAAGCCGGTTTCGCGCCTCACGCATCACTTCTTCATGACTCCCCTCGATCCCGAAGAAGGTCCGCATGCTTCCACGGCCGGCGAACATCACGTCGACGAGCGGAGCAAGCTCGACGAAACAGGCGCGCGCCTCCTCTTCGGTCCAGAGCTTCGATCGGTAATTGAGATCGAAAAAGACCGGCACACCGGCCGCGTTGGCGGCCCGCACGGCGGCGAACGACTCAGCGCGCGCCCCCTCGCTGATTGCGGGGGTGATGCCCGAGATGTGGAAGGCGGCGACCCCAGCGAAGATCTCAGACCACTCGAACGCGCCGGGCGACAGGTTGGCCATCGCCGATCCGGCCCGGTCGTAGGTCACCGCCGAAGGACGCGGATCGACCCCCTCTTCGAGAAAATACAGTCCCATCCTGCCTTCGCGTTCGGGCACCCACTGCACGCCAGACGTGTCCACCCCGTGCGCCTTGGCCTGACGGTCGAGATACCGACCCAGTGGATTCTCCGGCAACCGTGAGATCCAGGAGGCGTTGATTCCGAGGCAGGCCAGGGTGACGGCGGTATTGAGCTCCGCGCCACCCGGGCTGAGGTTGAGACTGATCGTCCGCTCCACCCGCTCGTTGCCGGGCGGTGTCAGCCGGATCATTGCCTCGCCAAAGGTCACCACCCGGTTGCCGTGGGTGTTCGATTGCCGCTCCATAGACCCCTTCCCTCTCGTCGCATCGGCATCAAGTGACTCGTATCTTACCCGCGGACGGCAGATTCCGAATGCCAACCATGCAGCTCGCCCGGCAATCCCCTTGACAATCTGTTGAAAAGGAACGAAAAACTGTCCTGCACGTTGTAAGACGCCGCAACGCGATCCTGCGGTCCTTTCGCGAGGAGTGTAGGAATTCCGACAGAAGGCGTTTCCGGGCCGAGGCACCGGCCGCGGCCCTGTAGTCAATGGAGAGGAGACCTGCGATGGCACGGGTTATCTTCGACGGGGTCACGAAGCGGTACGCCGGCGGAGGCATGGCGGCGGTCAACGACCTCAACATGGAGGTCGAGAACGAGGAGTTCCTGGTCCTCGTCGGTCCGTCCGGGTGCGGCAAGTCGACCGCGATGCGGATGGTCGCCGGTCTCGAAGAGATCAGCGACGGCCGGATCATCATCGGCGACCGCGTGGTGAACGACCTGCCACCGAAGGATCGCGACGTGGCAATGGTGTTCCAGAGCTACGCGCTCTATCCGCACATGACGGTCCGCGACAACCTCGCCTACCCGCTCAAGCTGCGCAAGGTCCCCAAGGATGAGCGTGAGCGCCGGGTCCGTGAGGCCGCCCGCACGCTCGACATCGAGCAGTTCCTGGACCGCAAGCCGAAGGCCCTCTCCGGCGGTCAGCGGCAGCGCGTCGCCCTCGGCCGGGCGATCGTCCGCAACGCCGACGTCTTCCTGATGGACGAGCCGCTCTCCAACCTCGACGCCAAACTCCGCGTCCAGACGCGCGCCGAGTTGATCAAGCTCCACGAGCGCGTCTCGACGACGACCATCTACGTCACCCACGACCAGGTCGAGGCGATGACGATGGGGGACAGGATCGCCGTGATGAGTCTCGGCGTTCTCCAGCAGCTCGACACGCCGCAGAACCTCTACGACCACCCCGCGAACAAGTTCGTCGCCGGGTTCATCGGCTCGCCGTCGATGAACTTCATCGACATCACCGTTCAGCAGGGCGACGGCGGCCTCTACGCCGTCACACCCGGCTTCCGGATGCGCGTGCCGGACCCGAAGGTGAGCAGTCTTCGCAACTACATCGGTCAATCGGTGACGATGGGGATTCGCCCGGAGCACATTGCCGAGAAGTCGCGCCTGAACGGGACGGCGCCGCCGGACTCGGTGATCCCGGTCACGGTCGACGTGATCGAGCTCCTCGGCAACGAGATCTTCGTCTACCTGACGACCGAGCACAACGCGACGCTGACCGCTCGTATGGCCCCGGACATCCGGCTCACGCGCGGTCAGAAGATCGAGGTCGCCGCGCCGTCCGACAAGATGCACTTCTTCGACCCGCAGTCGGAGCAGGCGATCTGACGAGAGGGCAGATGGCAGACGGCAGTAGGCAGTAGATCGAAGAAGAGCGGCCGGGGAGTTGTTCCCGGCCGCTCTCGTTTCTGCTCGCTGCGCGCTGCTGTCTGCCGTCTTACTTCTCGCCCGCGGTGATGGCTTCGTTCTCGGCTGAGGCGCCGGCGACGCGGACTTTGATCTGCTTCGGCTTCGCCTGCTCGGCCTTGGGTAGGCGCAGGCGGAGGATGCCCTGCTCGAAGGTGGCATCGGCCTTGGCGGCATCGACCTCGATCGGCAGGGTCACCGAGCGGGTAAACGAGCCGTGCGGCAGTTCATGGAGATACCAGGTGGCGTTCTTGGCCTCTTCGGACTGCGCCACGTTCGGCGTCTTGCCGCTCAACGTGATCGTCCCTTGGTTGATCGTGATCTCGATGTCGTCTGGGCGCAGACCCGGCACCGCGGCGATCAGCATCACCTCGTCGCCGGTAGCGTAGACATCGAGCGGCAGCGGCATGCGCGGAGTGCCATTGCCCGGCTGCGACCAGAACCCACGGAACGGAGTACCGACGAAGCTGTCCTGGAGGAGGCGATCCATCGCGTCACGCAGGCTCACGAACTCTTCGGCGACCGGAAAGCGACTGACCATCTTTGCACCCTCCACTCGTGTCCGCGGTGAGAGCACGATACGCATAGCTCCCTCACCGTTCTATCCGGGAAAGACTCTAGCAAAATGATCTCTTGTTGTCAATAGGTCTACATGGATTGTATCAACTCTGAGCGTGTTACCGGCCGGACTCCCGCACCGGTGCCGCCGGTGTCGAGCGCCAGTGCAACTCCCGCTGTTTGCCGTCAGCTCTCCAAGCCCGCCGCTCGGCGCTCGTTCCCGGCGACCTCGGCGAGTTTCGACTTGATCGTCTCGACGGCGTCCGCGATTGGCGCAAAGGTCGCTTCCTTCTCGGTGCGACCCTTCATCTCGATCTGCCCCTTCGCCAGGGTGCGGGGGCTGACGGAGACGCGGAGGGGATTGCCGATCAGGTCGGCGTCGTTGAACTTGACGCCGGCACGATCGGGGCGATCGTCGTAGAGCACTTCGACACCGGCAGCGGTGAGGTCCGCGTAGAGCTGGTCGGCCACGCCGGTCGCTTCGGCGTCGTCGACCGGGGCGAGCGAGAGGAGCGAAACGTGGAATGGGGCAACGGAAAGTGGCCAGGTGATACCCCGGTCGTCGTACCGCTGCTCGACGATCGACGCGGCCGCGCGGCCACTGCCGATGCCGTACGACCCCATCACGATCGGGTGGCTCTTCCCCTCGGCGTCGAGATAGGTGGCGCCGAGCGCCTCGCTATAGCGCGTGCCGAGCTTGAAGATGTTGCCGATCTCGATCGCGCGCTCGGCCCGCATCGGCGTGCCGCAAACCGGGCAAGGGAAACCCTCCTCGGCGGCGGCGATGCCGGCAACCACGTCGGCCTGGTAATCGCGGCCGAGGTTGACGTTCTTCAGGTGGTAGCCGACACGATTCGCCCCGGCGACGAGGTTCGGACTGTCGCGAATACTCTCGTCGACGACGATGTAGGCACCCTTGACGCCCACCGGCGAACCGTAGCCCGGTTCCGCACCGATCGCGCGGATCTCCTCTGCTGTCGCCGGCGTCAGGGTCGGCTCGTTGGCGACCTTACGGAGCTCCGTTTCGTTGACCTCGAGATCGCCACGAATGACGACGAAGACGAACCTGCCACTGCCGCCTTTGTAGAAGACGGCCTTGGCGGTCCGCGAGGTCGGGACACCGAGCAGCTTCGCCAATGCCTCGATCGTCGGGGTCTCGGGTGTGGCGACTTCCTCGACGGGCAGCAACTCCTCAGCCGCGGGAGCGTCCCGGCGGAACTTGGCGACCTCCCGGTTGGCCGCGTAGTCGCCGTTCGGGCAGATCAGGATCGTGTCCTCGCCGTTGGGCGAGAGGGCCATGAACTCGTGGGAGGCGGACCCGCCCATCATGCCGACGTCGGCACCGACGACGATGAAGTTGAGTCCGCAGCGACGGAAGATCCGATCGTACGCCTGCCAGTGGCGATGGTACGAGACGTCAAGCCCCGCTTCGTCGGCGTCGAGGCTGTAGGAGTCCTTCATCGTGAACTCGCGGACGCGGATCAGGCCGCCGCGCGCCCGCGGCTCGTCGCGGAACTTGGTCTGGAGGTGGTAGACGATCTGCGGGAGCTGACGGTAGGAGTTGATCTCCTGCCTGGCGAGATCGGTGACGACCTCCTCGTGGGTCATCGCCAGGACCATGTCGCGGTCGGCACGGTCCTTGAAGCGGGCCATCTCCGGGCCGACCGAGAAGTAGCGGCCGGTCTCCTTCCAGATGTCGGCGGGATGGACGACCGGCATCATCATCTCTTGTCCGCCGATGGCGTCCATCTCCTCGCGGATGATCTGCTCGATCTTGCGGACGACGCGCCAGCCGAGCGGGAGGAGGCTGAAGATACCGGAGCCGAGGGGCCGGATCATCGCCGCCCGCACCATCAGCTGATTGCTGAGCAATTCGACGTCGCCCGGCGCCTCGCGCAGCGTACGCCCGAACAGGTGTGACATCCGCATGGGTGGTGTATTCCTCACCTTCTCGATGCGACCGGAGTGAACCGGTGTCAGATCGCCAAACGGGTGCAGGATAGAGCCCGGCGATGCATGGGGGCAATAGGGCATGTCCCCCTTCCGGATGCATGATAAACATGCGAGCGCAGCACGCTGAGAACGGTTACACTTTCCGATACAGATGCGGGTTGGAGACGATGTATTCGCAAGTCCGCAACCCGAGGCGCCCCGGTTGGGACGCCGCGCGCGTATTGGGGAGCGATTCGGCACGAGCAATGATGACCGACACACAGACACAACTCGATCAGGACCTGGCAGAAACGACCGAGCCGCAGCCAGCGGTGGGGAATGGTGCTTCGACGGCGATGGAGTCGGCCGAGTTGGCAACCAGCCCAGAGCTGCCCGTGTCTTCGGCAACAGACGGAACCGAGACGATCGGCAGCGGTGACGCCCCGGCAGTGGCAACCGCCGAGCAGGCGTCAGGATCTACGCCCGAAACGGTGACCCAGGACGGACAACAGGCGGCATCCAGCTCTGAGGAGCCTTCCGACGACGTGTCCGTCATGACGGCCGATGCAACGGTTGTAGCCGAGCAGGCCGATGCGACGGACGGATTGACCGCCACCGAGACTTCGGTCGACGAACAGGTCATTGAGTCGAACAGCGAACCGACTGAACAGCAGGTCGCGGAGGAATCTCGGGCGGAGCCGGAGACCATTCAGCCTGCCACCGAATCCCCGGCAGAACCAGCGGCAGTGGAAGCGGCAATCGATCCCGCGAGTCCGGAGGCAGCGGCGGCACCGGTCGCGGCGGAGCCGCCAGCGGCGACCGAGGATGAGCCGCAGCGACTGGCGCGATTGGAAGAGCGGGGGGCGGCGCTGGCGGAGGAGGTCAAGGCGGCACCGAACCGGGCCACCTTCCTGGGTCGCGTCCGACGTCTGATGGGGCAGGTACCGGAGGAGTTGGGCGAACAGGCCGCCGCCTTGCGCGGCCGGCTTGCCGACCTGGAGCGCGAGATCCTCGAACAGATCGAAGAGCGGCGAACGCTCAAGGAAGCGATCGTCGTTCGGGCCGAGGCGCTGGCCGGGTCCAACGAATGGAAGGCGACCGGCGAGGCGATGCGCGGTCTGTTCGAGCGGTGGAAGGAGATCGGCTCCGCCGGCCACGACGCCGAAGACGCGCTCTGGCAGCGATTCCAGGCCGCCCGCGACGCCTTCTCCCAGCGGCGCAACGAGTGGTTTGAGGGCCGGCAGAAGGAATGGGCGGCCAATCGCGAGAAGAAGGAAGCGCTCTGCATCCGGGCGGAAGAGTTGAGCGAGTCGACCGAGTGGCGACAGACGGCGGACGCGATGCGCGGACTGATGGCCGAGTGGAAGACGGTCGGCTCGGCCGGACGGGAGTCGGACGACGCGCTTTGGAGCCGATTCCGCGGCGCGCAGCAGGTCTTCTTCGATCGCCGGTCCGCCACGTATGACGAGAATCGCCGGCGCAAAGAAGAGCTCTGTGCCAAAGCCGAAGAACTCCGCGAATCGACGGACTGGCGGGAGACGGCCGACGCCTTGAAGGGACTTCAGGCGGGCTGGAAAGACATCGGCCCGGTCGGCAATCGCGATCTCGAAGACCAGCTCTGGAACCGATTCCGCGGCGCTACGCAGGCGTTCTTCGACCGTCGCGGTTCGAGCTTCGCGGAGCGGGATCGCGACGAGACCGACAACCTGCGACGGAAGGAAGAACTCTGCGTCGCCGCCGAGGCGCTCGCCGTCGCCGCCGATCCCGTCGCGGCGACCGAGGAGGCAAAAGCGCTTCAGGCGGAGTGGAAGACGATCGGCCCCGTCCGCCGCGACCGCGGCGATGCTCTCTGGGCACGCTTCCGGGGTGCCTGCGACCGCGTGTTCGAGAACTCGGTCAACGAGCGGGCGCGCCGCCAAGTCGCCTGGTCATCGAAGATGCGCGAGGCGCTTGAGCGCAAGGAAGAACAGCTGGCGCGACTTGAGGAGGCGGTCAGCCACGACGAGGCAACGGTGCAGCGCTGGCAGGCGTCGCTCGCGACGCGGCCGGACGACGGCGTCGCGGCCAAGATCGCGGACACGACCGCGCGGATCGCCGAGAAGCGGACGCGCGCGGCCGACCTGAAAGCCTCGATCGACGACATCCGAGTGAAGATGGGGTCGTAGCTCGCGAGCACGACGCGCATGATGGTGGGCGTCAGGAGGTCGCGGCTGAGAGCGCCCGCTCCAGATCGCGCCAGAGATCTTCGACGTCTTCCAAACCCACCGAAAGACGGAGCAATGCTGGGTCGGCGGTTTCGCCGGCCCAGCGCGCCCGGCGCTCGATCAAGGACTCGACACCGCCGAGACTGGTGGCCGGGACCCACACCTTGACGGCGTCGACCACGGCCTGTGCCGTCGACGCGCCCCCCTTGATGAGCAGCGAGAAGATCCCACCGAAGCCGCCATCCATCTGGCGGGCTGCGATCTCGTGACCGGGATCGTCGGGTAGCCCTGGATAGTAGACCCTGTCGACGGCCGGGTGTTGCTGAGCGCGACACGCCAGGCTCAGCGCGGCCGCGGCTTGGTGGCGGACGCGGAGGGGCATCGTCTGCAGGCCGCGCCGGGCGAGCCAGGACGAAAATCCGTCGGGTTGCGTCCCGGTCGTGTTGCGGCGCGTCCGCAGCCGCGCCGCCAGTTCGCGATCGGCGCAGACGGCTGCGCCAAGGATCAGATCGCTGTGCCCCCCGATGTATTTGGTCGCGCTGTGCATCACGGCAACGGCGCCATATTCAAGCGGGCGCTGGAGGATCGGGGTCGCGAAGGTGTTGTCGCAGGCCCAGGGCACACCTCGCTCCGCGGCGAGCCGGCCGATGGCCTCCAGGTCGCACACCGCCAGAAGCGGGTTGGTGGGGGTCTCCGTCCAGAGGAACGAGGCGCCGTCGAGGGCCTGGTCGAGCGCATCGAGGTCGTTCGGATCGACCAAGCGCACCTCGACGCCGCGCTGGGGTAAGACCTCCTGCGCCCTCACCTTGATCCCGTAGTAGGCGTCCTCCGGCATGACGACCGCCGTACCGGGCCGCGCTTCGTCCAGGATCGCGTTGGCGGCGGCGATACCCGCATTGAAGAGAACGGCGTCGGTGCCGCCCTCCAGTCGCGCCAATGCCACCTCCAGGGGATCGTAGGCCGGGCTACCGCCGCGGGCATAGGAGGGAATGCCCGGGCCAGGATCGCCGGGGAGGACGAAGGTCGAGGCGAGGTGGATCGGCGGCGCAACGCCGTCCCCCGCCACCGTCTCGACACCGCCCTTCACGGCGATCGTGGCTGCCCCGTACTTCTCGATATCCGCCACCGACGCCATGTCACCCCTCCATGTCTTGCCCTCTGGTCTCAAACGCGCTTGCATTCTAGCGGGAGGTCGGGAGGAGAGCCATGGACGGGAGCATCAGCAGACCCGCATGGCTATTGGGCAAAATGCCGCGATCCCTGCGGTGCGGGGAAACCACCGATCCGACGGGACACGGTCCACTACCTCGTCCAGCGTCCTTACGCCACGGCGAAACGGTCGATGAAGCGCCCGATGTACCGGATGCCGGTCAGGTAGTCCTTGATCCGGATACTCTCGTTCGGCGCGTGGACCCGGCAATCGTGCCAGGAGATGCCACCTGCGGAGACGACCGGCATCCCGAGACCGGCGCTGAAATACGACATCGGTCCGCTGCCGGCCATCAAGGGATAGACGACCGGTGGCTGCGCCTCGACGCTCTCGGCCGCTTCAATGGCGGCGCGCGCGACGGCAGACGATGGCGACGCCTGAGCAGGGCTCAGCGCGGCGTGGACAACGATTTCGACGTCGTCGAATCCGCGGCGGTCCAGGTGGGCGCGGAGAAGACCGAGGACCAGATCGGGTTCCAGATTCGGGACGAGACGGAACTCCACCTTGGCCATCGCCTCGCAGGGCGAGACGGCTTTGAGACCGACGCCGGTGTAGCCACTCAGGAGTCCCTGGATGGTGCAGGTCGGCTCGTAGAGGTGTTTTGCCAACAGGTCGACCCCGGAGAGTCCCTGGTTGAAGGCGGCGATCCCGAGGTCCCCCTTCTTCTTCTCCTCGGCGAAGGGGATGCGCCGGAGCAGGTCGATCTGCTCGGCCGTCGGCTCGAAGACGTGGGCCATCAGTCCGTCGACCGCGATCCGGTCGTCGGGTGTTTTGAGCGAGGCCAGTGCCCAGGTCAGCTTCCAGGCCGCATTCGGTACGATGGTCGCCAGGCTGGAGTGCAGATCGACGTTAGCGCCTTTCACCCGCAGCTCAAGATGGAGCACTCCCTTCAGGCCGAGCGCGATCAGGACGCGATCTTCTTCGTCGCGCGAACCCGCCTCCCAAAGACAGCCGTCCGCCTGGAGGAGTTCGCGGTGACTCTCGACGAATGCGGGCAGGCTGGGGCTGCCGATCTCTTCCTCGCCCTCGATCAAGAACTTCACCTTGATCGGCAATTCCCCGACGACCGCCCGGTAGGTTTCGATCGCCTGCACCCGCGCCATCACGTCGCCGCGGTTGTCGGCGACGCCACGGGCGTACACCTTGCCGTCCCGAATGTCCGCCGCAAACGGCTCCGATTCCCAGAGTTCCAGAGGTTCCGGCGGCTGAACGTCGTAGTGGTCGTAGATCAGGAGCGTCCGCGCTCCCGACCCGATCTCACCGTAGACGACCGGCGCGCCGGCGGTCTCCAGCACCTGTGCGGTAATCCCGTGGCTGCGGAGCACCTCCGCGGTCAGCGCCGCGGATTCCCGCACACCAACGCCCTGTCCCGTGATACAGGGCGTCCGGCAATACTCTCGCAACTCGTCGAGGAACCGGGCTTGGTTCTGCTCGACATGAGCGTCGAATCCCGCAAATCTATTCGTCATGCTTGCACCTTCCCAATGAGAGCCTGTGATGCTCCCTGCAGACCGGTTGTTCCCCGATGACGGAGAGAGGTG
>JAXDKI010000226.1:0-9430 GCA_034667245.1 Thermomicrobiales bacterium
GTCGCATAGGACATTGCGCCGAACGCTATCGACCGTGGGGTACGACCATCGACAAAAGCACTGGCTTGTCATTACCGTCGGTTTTCTGGGATCTGCCACATGCCAGACGATCATGTCAAGATCGACAACAGATCGAGGAAGGAGCGGGCGGTAACGATGCGAAGGGAGCCGAGGCGGGGATCACCGGCGAGGGTGAGGAGGTCGTTGTCGCCGGTGATGACGAAACCCGCGTCACCACCGAGGGCAGCCGCAAGAATTGCCTCATCCTTGGCGTCACGGACGGCGACAGGTAATGGCAGATGCAGTGGCGCTGGCCGCGTCAGTTTGGCGAGGTCATCGAAGAACTGCGCAATTTCGACTTCGGTAAGGTGGTAGTGCGTTCGGATCTTCGATCTCGCGAAGACATCGCGCAGTTCAGCCTCCTGCTCACCGGACAGCAGAACCACGAACTCGCCTCGTCGCCATGATTCCAACAGCTCAAACGGCACGCCGTGTTTTAGAATCGTGCCGCTGACAAACAGATTCGTGTCAACGACTGCGACGTGCGATGCGACGCTGCTCGGCCTCATATCGCTCCTGGCGAACTTCCTCGACGACGGCCGTTACGTCTTGATAGACCTCGTCAGGATCTTTGTCGGCATTGCGCTCGCGGATGCGGTCGACCGTCGCCCAGAACCGGTCGTAGGCCATCTTTTGGTACGCCTCGGGCGACAGGACCACCGCCACCGTTTCGCCGGCGTCGTCCACGATCAGCGTCTCTTCAGAATCCCCGATCGACGCGATCACCTCGAAAAAGTTCTGGCTCGCTTCGCGGGTTGTCATGCTTCGGCTCATACCGTGCTCCTCTCCGACGCAACGAGTGCGCCGAGAGGATTATAGGATCGGCCACAGGAATCGACCGGTACTTCAAAGACGCTACGGCACCAGATTTGGATCGACCACGTACTGCCACCAATTGTTGCTCACGCCTCCCTTCTCCCCCTCCGCCCTCGGCACATGGGAGAGCCACCAGAGGTGATGGGCGCGCATGTCGCCGTGGCCCCAATCGGCGGCGGTGACGGTGCGCACTCGGCCCGGCAATTCCGGGTAGGTGAGCCAGTCGTCGCAGGAGCTGGGGACGGGGCGGGGGTTGCCCCAGTCGTAGTCGCGTTCGCTGTTGGGGGCGAAGTGGACGTTGCCGCATTCGGCGCGGCCGGGGGCGATCAGGTCGTAGCGGGTGAAGCGCTGCCACATGTTCTCACCATGGCTCAGGTTGTCATAAACGCGAGACATGATCGACTCGACGCGGTGGCCGAAGTTCTCCAGCATGCAGTCGACGCCGCGCTCGTAGTTGAAGGCCATGATGACGAAGCGGCGGCGGCAGTGGCCGGTGTTGGGGATGGGCGGGGAGTTGCACCAGAAGGCGCCGGGACCGGCCATCGTCGATTCGTAGTCGCCGGCGTAGGGGTAGGAGAAAAACCAGACCTCGTCGAAGTCGCCGCGGTCGTGGCGGGCGAGGAGGTCGAAGCGGCGGACCTGCTCCTCGTAGTCGATCGCGTTCGGTTCGTGGGGGGTGCGGGCTTCCCAGGCGCGGAGGAAGGACTCGGAGTCGTAGCGGAAGCCGTCCCGCATGACGGGGTACCAGTCGGCGTCGATGCGCTCGACGATCTCGTAGTTGAGGTAGCCGCCGCTACAGCGGCGGAGGTCGTCGCTGTAGCCCTGGGCGAGGGCGGCGGGGTCGTGCCAGGCGAAGAGGTCTGTGAGGCGTCGGCCACCGCGGGAGGCGACGGGCGGGTCGTGGACGATCATCAAGACGCGGGGGTGGATGGGGGAGACTGGTGGCGTCGGTGATGGTGCGGAGGTGAGTTGAGCTGGATCGGGCCGACCGAGGAGCTGCCGGCTGAGGGTGCGGATGCGCTCTATCATCGTCGTCCCGCTTCAGCAGTGTGTGAACCAGCGACGGGTGCTTGGTAGGTTGTACTGCATGGACGGGCAGGTTGGCTCGGGTCGGAGAGAGATTCTTCGACAAGCTCAGAATGACGGGAGGGGGGAGGAGCCGCGGACCGATGGGGCCGCGGCTCGGATGAGGGAGTTTCGTTTGTGGTGAGCCGCGAGATTAGGAGAGGTAGCGGCCCTGGACCCAGCCGACTTTGCTGCCGTAGATGATCAGGACGTAGCCGTTGTTGGCGTGGGTGAAGGCGGTCACGGTTTCCCATGCGGGAACGGAGCCGCGGTACGTCGACGTCGCGTTCGGCTGGGCGCGGATGGCGAGTTTGCGGGTGGCGACTGCTTCGTAGCCCCAGATCAGGTACTTCTCGGAGGCCCAGCCGGTGTTGCCGTTGTAGGCGATGAGGCGGAATCCATCGACGATCTGATCGCTGATCTTGACGATGCTGTTGCCCGGCATGACCGTCGTCACCGGGTAGTTGGTGCCGGGTCCCTGGCGGAGATTGAGACTGCCATCGGTCGCCGCGAGGCCGATCCACTGGGGAGCGTTCGGGGAGCGGAGGTAGTCGCCGTGAACCCAGCCGGTGGACTGGCCGTAGAGGACCTTGCGGTAGCCGTTCTTGGCGCCGGCGTAGGCGAGGACCTCGGTGTTGGCCGGGATCACCTTGATCACCGCGTACGACTTACCGGGTCCCTTGCGGAGGTTGACGTCGTCGGTGGTGACGACGGGGCAGGGATCACATGAACGGTTGGCGGTGTGCGCTGGCGTGTTCACCGAACCTGGTGCCGCGGCCGCTTCGGTGATCGCGGAGGTGAGGGAGACCAGGATGGCCAGGATGAGCGCCACCGCGAGCAGGGGGCGTCGTTGTTGGCCGGTGGACGCGTACTTCGGTGCGCGAATGAGCGAGATCTGACCATTCGGATTCATGCTTCGCTTCTCCTTAAGGGATCAACACCCTAAAACAACGTCCGCCGACTGTATCAGCGACTCAGCCGTATGTGGTTCGTCCCGGGTCTCACCACGAGGATGATGTTAGGGGGTGGGCGGAAGCGAGGCCATCAGTTGTCTGACGTATTCGGGTTTGGCCGAGTATGAACGGAGATCTACGTCGAATTACCTACCGCTCGTTGGAGGGGCCGTCGGCGACGAATGGCGACGAGCTGGACGCCGGGCTTGGTTAGCGGCTGGCGACGGGGTCGAGAGCGTCGCGGAGGCCGTCGCCGGCGAGGTTGAAGCCGATGACGGTGATCGCGATGGCGAGGCCGGGGAAGATGCCGATGTAGGTCGCATTCAGCATGTAGCGCTGGGCGTCGGAGAGCATCCGGCCCCACTCCGGGGTCGGCGGTTGGGCGCCGAGTCCGAGGTAGCCGAGTGCGGAGACGAGGAGGATCGCGTTGCCGACGCCGATCGTCGATTGGACGATCAACGGTGTCAGGATGTTGGGAAAGACGTGCCGGCGCACGATGGCCGCGCCCGAGAGCCCGGTTGTCCGCGCCGCTTCGACGAACTCGCGACGCTTGATGGTGAGGGTGGACGCCCGCGCCAGGCGGGCGTAGCCGGGCAATCCGACGAATCCGGCCGCGAGCATTGCGGAGATAAGTCCGGGTCCGAGCCGAGCCGCGATCGTTATCGCCAGCAGGATGGCCGGCAGGGCGAGCAGCAGATCGACGAGCGCCATGACGCCGAGTCCGATGCGGCCTTCGCGGTATCCGGCGATGAGACCGAGGATCGTGCCGCCCGAGAGACCGATGAGCACGGAGGCCAGCCCCGAGGCGATGGAGATGCGCGCGCCGTTGACGACGCGGGCGTAGATGTCCCGTCCCACCTCGTCGGTCCCGAACCAGTGGTCACGACTCGGGCCCTGGAGGCGTACGCGCACGTTTTGCTCGGTCGGGCTGGCGACGACGAGCGGGCCGGCGGCGGCCAGCAGGGCGAGCCCACCGAGGATGATCAGCGCCACGACGGCGAGGCGATTGCGGGCAAACCGTCGCCAGAGACGCGGCGCCTCCCGGATCCGGGTCTCGTCCGGTCGCGACAGAACAAGGGTGCCGGTCGCGCTCATTGGGCGTAACGGATGCGCGGGTCGACGGCGGCGTAGACGAGGTCAAAAAGCAGGTTCAGGCCGACGAAGACGGCACCGAGGAGCAACACGACGCCCTGCGTTACCTGATAGTCGCGCGCGGCGATCGCGTCGGCGGTCAGTTTGCCAACGCCGGGCCAGGAGAAGACGGTTTCCGTCACGACCGCCCCACCGAGCAGACCGCCGAGCTCCAGACCGACGACGGTCAGGACGGGGATCAGGGCGTTGCGAAGTGCGTGTCGGCGGACTACCAGGCCCTCGCCCAACCCCTTGGCGCGGGCGGTGCGGATGTAGTCCTGGTCGAGTGCCTCGCCGAGGGAGGCGCGGGTCATCCGGGCGATGATTGCGGCGGGCCAGCCGGCCAGGGTGAGGGCGGGCAGGATGATGTGCTTCGCGGCGTCCTTGAAGATGACCCAATCGCCGTGCACGAGCGAGCTGAGGATGAGGAAGTGGGCCGAGGGGTCCGCACCGAGTCGCGGGTCGACGCGGCCGGAGATCGGCAGCCAGCGCAGCCAGATGCCGAAGACGATGATCAGGGCGAGACCAAGCCAAAAGGTCGGGATCGAGACTCCGAGGAGTGCGCCGAACGTGCTGGTGTAGTCGAAGAGGGTATGCCGGCGTGTGCCGGCCGCAATGCCCGCGGCAAGGCCGACGGCGGCGCCGATCACGATCGAGACGATTGCCAGCTCGATCGTGGCCGGGAAGCGGGAAAAGACCTCGTCCGCGACCGGCGCGTTCGACCGGTACGAGCGGCCGAAGTCGCCCACAAGCGCGTGCGAGAGGAAATTGAGGTACTGGACGGCGAGCGGCCGGTGGAGGCCCATCTCGTGACGGAGCCGGCGCAGCGATGCCTCGTCCGCGCGGAGACCGAGTTTCAGCTCAGCCGGGTCGCCGCCCGCGGTGTGGAGCATCAGGAAGACGACCAGCGAGATGCCGAGCAGGGTAGGGACGACGAGTGCGAGCCGTCGGAGGAGGTAAACGGTCATCTCTGTCCAATCCGAGCCGAAGCGCCTACCGCGGCGGAAGCTCGAGCTCGAAGGGCAGCCGGTCGATCGCCTCGTGGCCGTCGCTCGTGACCAGCAAGATTCGTTCCAATTGGAAGGCGCCGACGCCGTAGACGTAGTACGGCAGCTCCAGGCTGAGGACCATCCCCGGCACGATCTCCCTCGACTCGCCGGCCGCCACGAACGGCGGCTCCTCGAAGTGCTGGGTGAGACCGACGCTGTGACCCAAGTGCCCGCGGCTGTAGTTCGAGAAGCCGGCGGAACGCATCGACGCGATCCCGGCGTCGTAGACGGCGGCAAACCGGCCGCCCGGCCGCACGCGCTCCTGGGCGGCGGCAAGGGCGTTGCGCAGCGCCGCGTATACCTCTCGTTGATCGGCAGTCGGGGCAAACGCCACCGTCCGACCGACGTCGCTGTGGTAGCCGGCGACGTCGACCTGCATGTCGAACTTGATCGTTTGTCCCGGCGCGACGATCTTGGGCGTCGACGCCCCGATGCCGATCGTCGCCAGACCTTCCGCCTGCCGGAACCCGGCGTAGCGCGCGTCCGCCAACAACCGCTCGTGGACGGCGATCTGGTAGGCGCTGTTCACGGCCACCTCGGTCATGCCGGGTCGGAGCCGGGCGATCGCACCGGCGATGCCGCCCTCGGTCAGCTCGCCGGCGAGGTACAGATGGTCGATCTCGTCGGGATCCTTGATGGCGCGGAGATCGTCAAAGACCGCGGTTGCGTCGACCAGCTTCACCGCGGGCAGGCGTTCCTTCAGCCGTTGGACTGCCGGCGCCTCGACCTCCTGGAGATCGACGCCGACGCGGTGCGGCCGCGGATGTGCTGCATGCACGGCCTCGGCCACGCGGTCGAAGACCTCGTCGAGATCGAACTGGACCGGGCGGGAGAGTGGTCCGCCCGGTCGGGCGGCGCGGACGCGTTCCTGGATCGAGGCGCCGGACGCGCCACGCACGTCGATCGACTCGGTCCAGCTGCGATAGCGAAGGTGCGGGAACGGCGGGGCGATGGCTGGATCGGCTCCGAAGTCGCCGCTGACGCCGATCCGCTCGCCGGAGGGTCCAACCGCGACGGAGAAGATGCCGGCCAGGCGCCAGTGGGTGGCGATGTAGTTGCCGTAGCCGGCC
Source organism: Thermomicrobiales bacterium (assembly GCA_034667245.1). Lineage (GTDB taxonomy): Bacteria > Chloroflexota > Chloroflexia > Thermomicrobiales > UBA6265 > DATBFX01. The sequence goes on from JAXDKI010000226.1 coordinate 6,145, forward strand.
AGGTAGTGGGCATTTTCGGGGGTCAGGGCGAGTAGGACGTCGAGCCCGTTCCGCGCGATCGCATCGCGAACGCGATCGCCACGCGTTGCCCCGACGTACCAATCTGCCGCGGTTAGACGCTCGGCCAATCGTTCATCCTCGTGATACGTGGATTGACGTGGACGACCAGCGAACTGGGAGATTCCGGACCGATGCAGGGGAGGGCGCGCTGCCCTCCGGTGCATGGCAGTGCAGTCTTCCCGAGGCGGCGGCGAACCACGTCGGTTAGCCGGGATTGTTCTTGAGCATGCTGCACGACCGACGCCTCCGCTTCGCTCCGGGAGATTTCTCGGCTTCGCTCGGAATGGCGGTGGGTGGGCAGCGGCGCATGCGAGTAATCCGGGTTACACGGTGTCGACGTCGCGGAGGACGATGTTGCCGATCGGCGAGAGGACGAGGTTTTGCACCTTCTTCGCGGCGCCCATGATCCGGTCCGGGTAGCCGAGAATCACGTTGATCGCGTCGGCCAGGATGAGTTTTTGCGCCTCGAGGTAGAGCTGGGTCCGGACCTGTGGGTCCTTTTCCGTCTGGGCCTGGACGACGAGCTCGATCACCCGCTCGTTCTTGTAGCCGAGGCGGGTCTCCGCCCGCGGCGAGGCGAAGAGCGGGAACATAATGTTGTCGGGATCGCCGTTGTCCCAGGTCCAGTCGTTGAGGAAGGCGGGCGCCTTGCCGGCGCCAATCTGGGCGAAGAACTCGGCGTCCTCGAGCGAGACGAGATTGGCCTTGATGCCGACGGCGTCGAGATCGGCCTGGATCAACTGGCCGAGGAGGGGCCAGAACGAGTTGGTGCGGTTGTAGAGATCGAACGACAGGTTCGATGCCCCCGCCTGCAGGAGGAGCGACTTGGCTTGATCGGGATCGTAGCCGTAGGTCTGGGCGAGGCTCACGTCGTAGCCGAGCAGGCCGGGCGCGATCGGACCGGCACCGAGGGTGTAGTTGCCGTAGAAGACGACGTCGGCGATGTTCTGTTTGTTGACCGCGTACTGGAGCGCTTGGCGCACTTGCGCGTTGTCGAAGGGGGCAATGGCCTGGTTCACGGCGAGGAACTGCGTGTTCCAGAAGGTGCCGCTGACCACCTGCAGATTGGGATCGTTCTTGACGGTTTCGACGTCTTTGAAGTCGATCTGGTTGGCGACGTCGACCCCGCCCGTTTGCAGCTCGGAGAGCCGGACGGTGTCGTCTGCGATCGAGCGCCAGATGATCCGGTCGAGTTTGGGACGGCCGCCCCAGTAGTTCTCGTTCGCCGTGAACACCAGTTCGACGTCTTTGGTCCAATGGTCGAGCTTGAAGGGACCGGTCCCGGAGGCGTGCTGGCTGTAGTCGTCCTTGTACTGCTCCAGGGCGGCCGGGCTGACGATACCGGCGGCGAAGATGGCGAGGTTCGCCGGCAGCAGGATGATCGGGCGCTTCAGCGTGATCGTCAGCTCCAGGTCGCCGGTCGCTTTGATCGTGTCGACCTCGGCGAAGACGATCTCGACGTAGACCATGCCGTCGGCGTGGAGCGGGTGGTTCGGGTCGAGCTGGCGGAGGAAGTTGGTCTCGACCGCCTTGGCATCGAGCGGCGTGCCGTCGTGGAAGGTGACGTTGGGGCGAATCTTGAAGACGTAGGTGAGACCGTCGGCGGAGACGGTCCAGCTCTCGGCGAGGGCGGGCTCGATCTCCGCCGTTCCGTTCTTGTAGCGGGTCAGGCCCTCGTTGAGGTTCTCGTTGATCGGGATGATGTCGCCGTAGCCGTTCGAGCCGGCGATCGCGGGATCGAGCTGGACGGTCGATTGGGCGATCGAGACGACGAGCGTCTTTCCGCGGTCCTGGAAGCGGGCGTCGATCCGACCGGCGCCGGAGCCGGCCGCGAGCCCGCCCGAGATCGCGCTCTCGTAGAGCGCCGCGGCGAGCGGCACTGAGAGGCCAGTCTTGGCGGCCGCGGCGAGGAAGCGCCGCCGGTCGATGCGACCGGCAGAGAGATCGCTGAACGCCTGAGGGAGGGGAGATTGGGCCTGCCTGGTCATGGGTTCCTCCGAGTGAAGCGGGCTGGGCGTTGGCGTCCGAGGTGGCGCAGCGGCGCGTTACTCGATGCCGCACGATCCGAGCCAGTCGAGAGTTTCTGACTTTCAAGGTGATATGCCAAGATCAGCACTTGCGGGTTTCGTTTGTCTCCGGTCGGGAATCCGGCGACCTTCGGCGGCAACGTGGCGATCGGCCGACACGGCAGTCGGCAGGCATTTTTGTTTGTTTTCATGGTCACGTATTGGGCGCTCGCCGCATGCTAGGGACGTTGTTGACAAGCCACAGCACCGACGAGGCGGGGATCGCGCCGATATTATTGAGCTCGCTTCGTCACCATTGCATCCATGTTCCCGTGCTTGGAAGTAGACAAACCTGCCCTAGACACGAAATGTCGTGGCAGGGGTCTTGCCGTGGGGTCGACAATGGCGGGCGTGACCTGCGCCTGCGGACGACCCAAGTTCGCGTATGTTTGCTTCGCACGGGAGGGGCCATGGACACGCTCAACGGAGTCGAGCAGCTGACGGACGAGCAGCTGCTGGAGACGTTCGGAACATCAGAGGCGCCCGAAGATCGCGGATTCGACGAGGCGACCGAGGCGCGGGTCATCGCCCACGAGCTCGTGCGGGCGAGAGGACGCCTCACATTCTACCGGGCGCTCTACAGCTCCTTCATCGACGTCGGCAAACCGATCGTGATCGAGAACCTCAACGACCAGGACGCCGACGACCACGTGCCGGCCAAACTCGTGTTCGCGGACGACCTCTCCGAGATCGAGCAGGTGGGCGAGACCGACGGCATCGCCGTGTGGACGGAACCCGATCTCTTGATCGCACTGAGCCACGAGCGCGCGATCGTCGACTACTTCACCGAGCTGCTCGACGAACTGGCGCCGGCGGTCCAACGCCCGTGATGCGGAGCTTTTGACCGTAGGCAGACCGAACACCGACCCGAGATGCCGCCAAATCCTTGAGCAAGGCGGTGGCCGGTATTGCCTTAGATGCCCTGGTACCGAGCCGTCTATGTATGCGTGGATCGCGGTTACCACGCCCGAGTGCGTGACCGAAATGGATTGCAAATGGACCCCACCCGTCACCGGGAGCGATTGGCGCCAAAGGAGAGTACAGGCGATACCTCTGAGCCGCCTGTGCTCCTCATCAACTCGCTCCGGCCCATCCAGCGCGTGCTGTACAACGGGCCGCAGGTGCGTCAGTTGGGGGACAGCCATTCGAAAAACCGGCGC
>JAXDKI010000227.1:0-12175 GCA_034667245.1 Thermomicrobiales bacterium
GCGGTACGTCTGAAGAAGCCCGGGACCGCGTCGGTTCTGCCAGCGCGCCTTGACGGTCTTGATGACACCTTGCAATAGCGGCGCGAGGACGAGTACGACCAGGAGTTGGATCAGGATCAGAATGGCGTCCATGCTATCGGGCCAGCACGATGACGACGACCAGCGTCACGAAGAGGTATGTCAGGTAGGCGCGCATCGAGCCGCTCTGGAGCGTCCGCACGCGGTGCGACGCAGCGAAAAGCGCCGCGACGACGCGCTCGTAGAGGTGCCGTTCGTAGATAGGCTTGACGTGCTCCTGGTACCGCACGGTGCGGACGAAGTATGGCGAGCTCGGCCTATCCAGGGTGACGTTTCGCACGGGACGGATTACCGCCTGGAAGATGAGGCGGATCGGTTTGGCGAACGCGGTCGCGCTGTATTCCATCCGCGGCTCGATCGTCGATCCGCACACCCAGGTCGGGGCGACTCTCGTCCGCCCCGGCCCCCCGAGCCAACGGGCGACCAGCCACGGGATGACGCCGACCACCACGAGGCCGATGACCACGGCAAGCGGCGCGTAGGTCCCCTGCATCCGATTTGACTCGAAGACATTCCCTGGACCAAGGGAGGGACTCGCCATCGCGCCAGTGAGCTGGGTCGTGACGTGACGCAGGAGTCGGAACAGGATTCCGGGCGCGACTCCCAGGACCACACAGCAGGCGGCGAGGAGTCCCATCGCGCCGATCATCGAGGATCCGACTTCCCTTGCCTCGCTGGCTTCCTGCGAGCGCGGCAGAGCGAGAAAGCCGACACCGAAGGCGCGAACGAAACAAGCGACGGCCAGCGCGCCGGTCAACGCGAGCGCGCCGGCGGCGACCGCGGCGAGAGTTCCGACCCCGGCCGAGCCGTCCTCGACTCCGAGCCGGAGCAATCCCTGAAAGAGCAGCCACTCACCCGCGAAGCCGTTCAGTGGCGGCAGGGCCGCGATTGCGACGGCCCCGACGAGGAACAGGGCTGCCGTGCGCGGCATCCGGCGGACGAGTCCCCCAAGCCGTTCCAGATCGCGGGTGCCGGTACCAATCTGGACGGCGCCCGCGACCAGGAAAAGCAGACTTTTGAAGATGGCGTGATTGAGGAGGTGTACCAGCGTAGCGATAAGCGCGAGCGCGGCACCGGCCGCGTGCCCGCCGGCCGAAAGCATCACCGCACTCCCGAGACCAAGCGTGATGATCCCGATGTGCTCGACGGTCGAATAGGCGAGCACCCGCTTGAGGTCGCGTTCCATCAGCGCGTAGAGAATCCCGAGCACTGCCGAGACGGCGCCGGCAACGATCAGCACCGCTCCCCACCAGACCGGACCCGGCGCCGCCCATTCGAACGCGACCCGAAGCAGCCCGAAGACGGCCATCTTGACCATCACACCAGACATCAAGGCAGAGACGTGACTGGGGGCTGCGGGGTGTGCCCGCGGCAACCAGACGTGAAGCGGGATCAGCCCGGCTTTGGTGCCGAACCCGACAAGTGCGAGGAGAAAGACGAGATCGCGCTCCCAGCGGCCAAGTCCGGACGCCGCAGCACGGATCGCCTCAAATTCGAACGAACCAGCGTGCCGGGCCAGCGTCATGAACGCGAGGAGCAAAAACCCCGTTCCGACGTGCGTCATCACGACGTAGACATAGGCAGCGCGCCGGGTTGCGGCGTGGTGGCCGTCGCCGAGGACAAGGAAGAACGAGACGAGCGACATCAGTTCCCAAAACAGGAGAAATCCGAAGACGCCGTCGGTAAGGACGAGCAGTGACATCGACGCGAGGAACGCCGCGAGCAACGCGTCGATCGCCGCCCGTGAAGGGGGGTGACCATCTCCGCGCGAGGATTCAAGATACCCGACGCCATACCAGGCAGCCGCGATCGCCGGCAGCGAGATGACGAGGAGGAAAAAGGCAGCCAACGGATCGACCCGAAAGTCGATCCGCACGAACGGCGCGACCGACCAGCCACCGACACCCTCCGTCCCGCCCCGGAGCAGCGCGTTGACCGCGACCAAGACGCCGGCGATCGCGCCGGCAATCATCAACCAACTCGGCAGTCTGCTCCGCGCCGGACCAGTGCCCCTGACGATGACCGCGCTCACAAGCGCCGACGCGAAGAGCAAAGCGGGAAGCAGCATCATCCGGGAAGGGAGATCGATGCCGTCCGTCACGCGCGGGATCCCCTGGCTTCGTCGTTTTCGACCGCAGCGGTCTCGGTCATCGCGGCATCTTCGTCCGCCATCGCCTGAAGCGTGACCAACTGGCGATCGAACATGGCGCGGGCAATGTCGAGGAGATCGAACACCTGCGGGTCATTGACGCGGTAGTAGACGCTGGTTCCCTCTCGCCGGCCAATGACGAGTTGGCGCGAGCGTAGAACCGCTAGCTGCTGGCTGACGGAGGACGCCTCGATCTCCAACTGCGCCTGCAATTCGGAAACGGTGCGCTCGCTCGCGCGGAGTAACTCCAGAATTCGGACCCGCACGGGGTGTCCGAGCGCCTTGAACAGCTCCGCTTTGAAACCCTGCAACACAGTCCTTGCCCACCGTTTGTTCAAATTTTCGCAGATAACGTTATTGTTATCCTATCAGAATCCTCGGCAGACAGTCAATCCTCATTCCGCATTGAATTGGGATTGTCTTTGGGTCGATGTACACGGACTTGAGCCGGCGACGGCGCATCCTACGGCCGATCCGCCGGTGCTACACTCGCGGCATCGGGTCTGGCCGGCCGGCCGCTATCCGCGTTATCTGGTCGCCGGTGCTGCTTCCACCTAAGGAGACTCCCAGCATGTCCGCAACGGTCGACGCGCCCACGCAGAAGACGAAGACTTCGGGAAACGGGCGCCGCGACTTCAACTCACGCGAAACGCGGGCGGCGCACGAGACGGCGCGCGTGCTCGAGGCCGAGCTCAGTGCCCGCCTCGCCGGCGAGGTGCGCTTCGACCACACCGCACGAATGCTCTACTCGACCGACGCCTCGAACTACCAAATCGAACCGGTCGGCGTCGTCATGCCGAAGTCGCTCGACGACGCCCAGGCCGCGGTCGAGCTCGCCTCCAGTCATGGCGTCCCGATCCTGCCGCGCGGCGGCGGATCGTCGCTGGCGGGTCAGTGCGTCGGCGCGGCCTTGGTGATCGACTTCTCAAAGTACCTCTCGCGCGTGCTCGACCTTGACGTCGATGCGCGACGCGTGACCGTCGATCCCGGAATCAATCTCGACCTCCTTAACAAGCAGCTCAAACCGAACGGGTTGATGTTTGGACCTGATCCATCGTCGAGCAACCGAGCCACCGTCGGCGGCGTCGTCGGCAATAACTCGGCGGGCGCCCACTCCATCTTGTATGGGATGACGTCCGACCACGTCGCCGGGGCGCGGATCGTCCTCCCCGAAGGGGGGACCGTCGAACTGGGGCCGGGAACGGACGAGGAATTGACGGTACTGGCGGAGGTGGATGACCCACGCGGCAGGTTGCTCCGCTCTCTGCTCGACTTCCGTGAGCGCCATCGCGACCTGATCGCCCGTGACTTTCCGCCCCATTGGCGACGGGCCACCGGATACTCACTCGATCAGTTTCTGAAACCGGACGGTGAGTTCAACCCCGCTCGATTGATCGTCGCATCCGAGGGAACGCTCGCGACCACCCTCCAGGTGACGCTCAACCTCGTCCCGACGCCGAAGCTCACCGGTCTGGTCCTCCTCCAATTCGACGAGCTCGTCGCCGCAATGTCCGCCACCCCGGTCATCCTCGAAACCGAACCGTCCGCAATCGAGCTGATGGACCGGATGTTGATCGACCTCACCCGCTCGCAGCCCGGCTACGCCAGCCAAATCGCGTTCATCCTCGGCGATCCGGCCGGGGTCCTTGCCGTCGAGTTCTACGGGGAGAGTGAATCTGAAATCGCCGCGAAGTGCGACCGATTGGAAACGCACCTGGCGCAACGGGGCGTTCGGATGAGCGCCGCCCCGTTGCGGGTGCTCGACGCCAAGCGGCAGGCCGACGTCTGGTCGGTTCGCAAGGCCGGGCTCGGGCTCCTGATGAGCATCCGCGGCGACGCCAAACCAATCCCGGTCATCGAAGACGTCGCCGTCCCGGTTGAGCACCTCGCCGACTATGTCGGCGCCGTCGAGCAGCTCGTCGCCGGTCACGGCACGACCGCTGCTTACTACGCCCACGCCTCGGCCGGCTGTCTCCACATCCGCCCCTTGATCAATTTGAAGGACATCAAGGGCGTCGAGGCGATGAAGGAGATGGCGAGCGCCGCGGCTCAACTCGCCCACCGCTTCGGCGGCGTGATGAGCGGCGAGCACGGCGACGGTCTCCAACGTTCCGAGTTGAACGAGCTCATCTTCGGCCCGGAGCTCTACCAGGCGATGCGGGAGTTCAAGGCGCTCTTCGACCCACGCGGTCTGATGAATCCCGGCAAAAAGGTCGACGCTCCGCCGATGACCGAGCACCTCCGCTTCGGCGCGGACTACCGACCCGTGGAGATCAAGACCCACCTCGACTTCTCGAAGGAGGGTGGGTTCATGCGCGCCGTTGAGATGTGCAACGGCGCCGCCGTCTGCCGCAAGCTCAAGGCGGGGACAATGTGTCCGTCGTACATGGCGACGAAGGACGAGCAGGACACGACGCGGGCACGGGCCAACGCCCTGCGTAACGCCCTCGCCGGCCGCGGCGGCTTCGACCGCTCGGACTTCACGTCGAAGGCAACCTACGAGGTCATGGACCTCTGTATCTCGTGCAAAGCCTGCAAGACCGAGTGCCCGTCCAGCGTCGACATGGCGAAACTGAAGACGGAGTTCCTCGCCCACTATCAAGACGCCCACGGGACGTCGCTGCGTTCGCGCGTCTTCGGCCACATCCATACGCTGTCGAAGCTGACCGCACCGATCGCGCCCCTCGCCAACGTCGCCATGCGCACCCCGCTGGCGCGACCGGTGATGGGCGCGCTCGGCGTCCATCCGGAGCGCAAACTCTCGCCGTTCACGCGGCGGACGTTCGTCGCACGTTGGCGACGGCACGTCAAGCATCGCCCGGCAGACCGGCAGACCCGAGGCAAGGTCGTCTACTTCCACGACACGTTTACGACCTACAACTACCCGCGCATCGGTTTGGCGGCCGTCAAGCTGCTCGAGGCGGCGGGATTCGACGTGATCGTCGAAGAGCGACGCGCCTGCTGCGGTCGACCGATGCTCTCGAAAGGACTCGTCGGCGATGCCCGTAAGGTAGCGCGCAAGAACGTGCTGCTCCTCGCGCCGCACGCGCGGGCCGGCATCCCCATCATCGGGACCGAACCGAGCTGCATCCTGACGCTGCGAGATGAGTACTGCGATCTCTTGCCCAGTGATCCCGAAGTCGAAGCGGTGGCGAGTCAGACGTTCATGATCGACGAGTTCCTGGCGCAGTTGGCCGCGGAGGACGACCTGGGAATCGCCTGGAAACACGGTGCCGGTCCAGATGTCCTCTTCCACGGCCATTGCCATCAGAAGGCATTGATCGGCGTGGGCCCCTCGCTGGCCATCCTCAAGGCCGCCGGCTGCGCCCCGACCGAGAGCGGTGCCGGCTGCTGCGGCATGGCCGGCTCCTTCGGCTATGAGACCGAGCACTACGACGTCTCGCGCAAGATCGGCGAGGAGCGCCTCTTCCCGACCGTCAACGCCACCGCGGAGGACACCGCCATCGCCATCGCCGGTGTCTCCTGCCGTCAGCAAATCGAGCACTTCACCGGCCGCAAGACCCGGCACATCGCCGAGGTGCTGGCCGGCCGGATCGCCCCTGGCCACGTCTGGAGAGCCCCTGCGGTGCCCGAACCGGAGCCGGTCGACGTGGAGCCGACGCCGGAGGTCGTTGCGCACGAGGAGAACGTCGGAGAGGGACCGGCGTAGCTCGGTCGGTGCGCCTACCAGAAGGACGCTTCAATGGCTGCCGTTGCGAAGGTTGATGCAACCGACGTACCTGACTTGCGTCGTATCGCCGAGGAGATACGCGACCGGCAGGAGCCGGTCATGCTCCGTCTGGATGGGCAGGATGTTGCCATCATTACCCCGGTACCGCTCGGCGAACCGCACGCCGTCGGCGTGCTGACCCGGGACCAGCTCGAGATTCTGATGTCCGCCGCAGGCGGATGGCGAGACATTGTCGACACCGAGTTGCTCAAAGAGGAGCTTCGCCGGGCGCAGGGACAAGACATGCGGCCCTGGGAGACGTGAAGTACCTTCTGGACGCCGACTGGGTCATCGACTTTCTTGCAGGTCGACCAGTTGCGGTTAGCCTTGTGGCATCTTTGGCGCCGGCGGGCATCGCAATCAGTACGATTACTCTCATGGAAGTGATGCACGGCGTCAGCGGCAGCCGTGATGTCGCGGCGGCTGACCGAACACTTCGCAGGTTTCTTGCAGTCACTCCTGTTCTGGACTTCACTGGGACAACTGCGGAGCGCGGGGCCATTATCCGCATCGAACTGCGACGAAACAAAAGACAAATCCACGAACGCGCGTTAGACATCCTGGTGGCTGCGACGGCAATAGAGCACAATCTCCTCCTGGTATCGCGCAACCTCCATCACTTCGGTGACATTTCGGGGCTACATCTCTATCGCGATCCTTCCACCTGACTTGAGGCTCTTGTCCAGATCTCGTGCGGGATGCAAGCCTGCTACGTCACCGATGGATCGAGGCGCTACATCGCTGCGTGCCGCGCGGAACAACGATGGGCGAGCTACGACAGGAGTTCTCGTCCCACCTTATAAAACGACGGCCACAACCCGCTACGCCGGGGCTTAGCGACGGTTTCGAGGTACTCCTTGAAGACGCCGAGGTCGTCGCGGTTCTCCTTCGCGATCGCTCCGAGGAGACTGGTCAGGCCGTCTTCGACTGTCGGGCGTCCGTTGCCGAAGTAGGAGGCCATCAGGGCGCCGCTCGTCACGGTCGAGATCAACTCGGCCGTGCTGAGGATCGTGGACGGCGACTTGACCTTTGCCGTACCGTCGACGGTCTGGCCTCCGCGGAGCTCGGCGAAGACGGTCGCAAGGAGGTGGATCAAGTCGCGTGGGAGGTCGATCTCGGCGGGCGCGCCGAGTTGGCGAAGGGTGTCGCGGCTGCGGCGCTCGACGATCGCCGCCTCCTGCTCGAGGTCGGCGATGACCGGGATTGTGACGAAGTTGAACCGCCGCTTGAGGGCGGCGCTCATCTCGTTGACGCCGCGGTCGCGCGTGTTGGCCGTCGCGATCACGGCGAAGCCGCGCCTCGCCTCGACCGTCTCGGCGAGCTCCGGAATGACGATCTGCTGCTCGGAGAGGATGGAGATCAGCGCGTCCTGGACCTCCGCGCTGCACCGCGTCAACTCCTCGAACCGGACCAGCTGCCCTCGCTGCATTCCGCGCAGAATCGGACTCTCAACCAACGCACGTCGGCTCGGCCCCTCGGCGATGAGGAGCGCGTAGTTCCAGCCGTACTTGATCTGCTCCTCGGTTGTCCCGGCCGTACCCTGGATTGTCAAGCCGGACGTGCCGGCGATCGCCGCGGCGAGATGCTCAGAGAGCCACGACTTGGCGGTACCCGGCTCACCGGCCAGCAGCAACGCGCGATCAGAGGCGAGTGTCGCGATCGCGACCTGGACGAGCCGACGATCCCCGACGAACTTCGGGGTGATGGCGACCTTCTCGCCGTCCGGGCCGACGATTGGCGTCTCGCTGCCGAGGATGAACGTCTCGACCATCCGGGGCGAGAGCTGCCACCCAGGCGGACGAGGCAATCGATCCTGCGCCCGGAGCGCGCCGAGCTCCGCCGCACAGCGAACCTCAACTGCCTGACGAATGACCTCCCCTTGTTGCTCCACGACCGCCCGCCTCCCGTTCCCGTCGCGCGATTCCCCAGCCGGTCCCATTGTCGAATAGAACACGTGTTCGCGCAAGATGAGGCGGAACAGCTGACGACGAGTCTACTCTCCGACGACGGCCGGCACGATCACGTTGTCGATGACGGGACGGTGGAAGGTGACCGGTGGGGGTGTTTCGAAGCCGGCGACGACGACCGCGATCAGGTCAAGCGCGGGCACGACGTAGAGGAACTGGCCGCCAAAGCCGAGTCCGAAGAACAGTGGGAGTCCGCCGACCTGATCAACCCACCACTGATACCCGTAGGAGGCACCGCCGGTCGAGTCGCCGGCGGATTGGTAGCTCGTCGCGGCGCGGACGTAGTCGGCTGGGACGATCTGCTTGCCTTCCCACTGCCCGTCGTTGAGGTAGAGGTGGCCGAGTTTGGCGAGATCGCGCGGCGTCAGCTCCAACCCGAAGCCGCCAACGGTCTCCTTCTGGGGCGAGCGCTGCCAGGTTGGGCGGGCAATACCAAGCGGGTCGAAGACTTTCTCCTGCGCGTAGTCTGCCGTGTCCTGTCCGGTGGCCTTAGCCAGGATCACCGAGAGGAGATGCGAGCCACCGGTGTTGTAGGCGTAGAAAGTACCGGGCTCGAAAGCAATCGGCAGACTCAGCGTGAGCGCCGCCCAGTTGCGACTCGCGATCAGCCGCTGATAGTCGGAGCCGATGTCCCACTCCCAACCGCTCGTCATCGTCAGGAGATGGCCGAGAGTGATCCCCGGCGTGCCGGAATCGGCAGTGGACGGAATGCGGTCGGGGATCAACTCGCCAATCGTCTGATCCAGGCTCTCGAGTTTCTTCTCGGCGAGGGCGATGCCGATCAGGGTACCGACGACACTCTTGGTGATCGAGCGGATCTTGACCGGATCGTTCCGGCCGTACTCCCCACCGAAGTACTCCTCGTGAACCACGTAACCGTGGCGAATTACGAGCAATCCGGTCACATCCGGCATCTCGGACGCGACGATTCGGCCCGCCTCCTGCAACAGCCCGAGATCCATTCCCTGCCGTTCGGGACGAGAGCGGCGCCAGTTCTTCGTCGGCCAGTACGGTCGATCTGCGGCACTCTCTTGAGCCGAAGCCGATCTGGCGAGGGTTGCGGCGAGCGGCGACGCAATGAAGGCACGGCGGGAGAGTGGCATTGGGCAATCCTCCTCATCGACTTACCGGGAGTATGCAGGGCGAGTCAGGGTTGCCGTCAAGGAGGAGTGCTACTCCGCCGCACTTCTCGGTCGCCTCCACCACCCCGACCACCCACTCGAAGGGACTCGCGCCGAGTTTCATTACTGGGCGGAGGCTGCCGCGGACTGGTTCGCCCACGCGGATGGCCACAATTGTGAGTTCGACGTCGACCACCATGAGCATGTATGAGCATCGAAAGGGTTGCTAGCCTCGGCAGAATTGCGGCCATACGAGCATCTACAAACAGTTGGCCTTGCGACGTTCGTGGCCAGCACCATGCGTCCAAGTAAACTGCCAGGCGATGCAGTCCGGTACCCCTCACCAGCCCGGCAGTATTGGACGCGGCAGATTCACCATGAGTGATGACTCGGCAAAACTGTCAATGCCCCTGACGATTCCCTCGCCCTCCCTCGTCCTCCTGATCGGCGCGTCCGGATCGGGGAAGTCGACCTTTGCCCGCCAGCATTTCCTTCCGACCGAGGTGATCTCCTCGGACACCTGTCGCGGCCTCGTTTCTGACGACGAGAGCGATCAAGAGGCGTCGGCGGACGCCTTCGACGTGCTCCACGACATTGCCGCCAAGCGACTGAAGCGGGGCCTGTTGACCGTGATCGATGCGACGAATGTCCAGCGGAACGCACGCTCGGAGCTCCTGCGATTGGCGAGGGATTACCACGTCCTGCCGATCGCGATCGTCTTCAATCTCCCCGAGCCGCTCTTGCGTCAAAGAAACGCGTTGCGGCCGGAGCGCGACGTCGGACCGTACGTGATCCGGCGACAGGTCGACGCGCTCCGGCAGTCCCTGCGCGAGTTGGGCCGTGAGGGATTCCATAGCGTGCACGTCCTCTCCTCGCTGGAGGAGGTCGAAGCGGCAACGATCGTCCGGCAGCGGCCCTGGGTCGACCGGCGTGACGACCACGGACCGTTCGACATCATCGGCGACATCCACGGTTGCTTTGACGAACTTCTGGAGTTGCTTGGCACGCTCGGGTACGAGGTCGTGGTGGTGCCAGGCGAGAACGGGGAGGAGCGGTACGACGTTCGACCTCCGACCGGCCGGACTGCGATCTTCCTCGGCGACTTGACGGACCGCGGGCCGAACAGCGTCGGTGTGCTCCGCCTGGTCATGGACATGGTCGTAGCAGGGACTGCCCTCTGCCTGCCCGGCAACCACGACGACAAGCTTCTCCGCAAGCTGAAGGGCCGCAATGTTCGAGTTGCGCACGGATTGGCCGGTACGCTGGAGCAGCTCGACCGCGAGCCGCCCGCCTTCCGCGAACGCGTCGCGACCTTCCTCGACGGCCTGGCCAGCCATTACGTCCTCGATCACGGCAAACTCGTCGTCGCCCACGCCGGACTGAAGGAGGAATACCACGGCCGCGCGTCGAAGACCGTTCGCGACTTCGCCCTCTACGGCGACGTCACCGGCAAAACCGATGAGGAGGGATTTCCGATCCGGCGCAACTGGGCCGCCGACTATCGCGGCACGGCGACGGTCGTCTACGGCCACACAGTCGTCGCGACGCCGGAGTGGCTGAACTACACGATCAACATCGACACCGGCTGCGTCTTCGGCGGTTCGTTAACTGCCCTACGGTATCCCGACCGAGAGCTCGTCTCCGTCCCGGCCAAGATCATCCATTACGGCGATGGCACCAAGCTACTGAAGCTGACCCAGCCGTCGGATTCGAAAGGGGTGATTCTTGGCTGAAAGCGAGCCGGTCGATCCACGGCTCTCACGCAGACGTGCTCAGACGCCTGTCACTTGCCGGAGTTTCGAGCCGCCGTCGGTCTTGACGTCCAGGCTCACGCCCTCACCGACGTAGGAGACGGTGGAACCGCCGGAGGCACGGGCTTTGAGTTGCTCCCGAACGCGGACGCTCGCCTCGGACCCACCTGCGGCGTCGACCTCAGCTACTCGACTGTCGAGTGCTGTCCCCTGGTAGTTCGACCCGCCGCCCAACTTGGCCTTCTGGCGTTCTACAGCGCCGGACGCCACCACCCGCGAGCCACCACCGGCTTCCAGCTCGAAGGTCGTCGCCCTGAGGTCGCCGAGCGTTAGACGTGAGCCGCCGCCGAGCTTTGCCTTGACCTCTTTGGCTTCCAGACCCACCACTTCAGCGACGAGGCCGTCGCTGAGCTTGATCTCCTCGATCGCCGCCGCCGTGACCTCATAGCGAACGTCTCCCTCCGGTCCGCGGTGGAGGAGCATTCCGCCCTTGAACCCGAGTTTGAGCGTGTCGCCGTCGGCCTTGACCTCGATCCGCTCGTGATCCTCCGGCATCGCCGATACAGCGACGCTACCGCGTACACCTCGCGCAAGGACGAGCGTGCCTGGTCCCGAAGCTTCGATCTTGGTGACCACGCCAAGGTCGAACTGCTTTGTGGTGATCTTGCCCGGTAGCTCGCCGGATGGCGGGACGGCTTGTTGCATCTCGATCGTTCCTTCCACGGTCGCCAATCGTCCGGTCACCCGGCCGCATCGCTATTATCCCACGCGATCCGAGGTCCGAACCGTCGACGGCGACTTTGCCGCTTGACCCCGATCTCTGTGACCGCTAGCATCTAAGCGGCGGACCCCACGCCAAACCTCCATCCCGGCGCTCACGCCGCCGGCCCGCGGAGGCAAAGGGGCTACGCCTCGGGAGCAAGCTCGTCGGAGCCTTTACTGGGCTGGATGTCCAGGGAGCGTGAGTCCTTTGACGACCGGCCGGTGAGGATTCGACGATGACCACCGACAAGGCGCAAAAGCGCGAAATCCGCGCCCGTATGAGCAAGACTGGCGAACGCTACACGGCGGCTCGCCACCATCTCCTTGGAGAACACCTCCCATCTCCCGAATCCGGCGATCAAGCCGAGCCCGAGCTGGCGATAGCGCCACGCGTCGCGGAGCCCGGCATGTCCGAAGAGGCCGTTCAACGTGCAACCGGCCGCACCTGGGACGAATGGCTCGCCACCCTCGAACCCTGGGGCGCGGCAAACCGCTCTCACACCGAGATTGCCCGCCACGTCGCCGAGGACTACGGTATCGGGGGCTGGTGGGCACAGAGCGTTACCGTCGGGTACGAGAGAATGCGCGGCAAGCGCGCCGTCCATCAAGTCACTGGC
>JAXDKI010000228.1:0-7342 GCA_034667245.1 Thermomicrobiales bacterium
ACCACGACACCGACCAAGACGCCGACAGCAACCGCGAGCCCGACCGCGACGGCGACCAAGACATCAACGGCCACTCCGACCTCAACCAAGGCTCCGACGAAGACGCCGACCAAGAAGCCGAAGAAGAAACGGATTCGCGCCGCAACTTCGACGAAGACACCGACCAAGGCGCCGGCCAAAGCGTCGACCAAGACGCCATCGAAGAGTGTTTCCGCCGGCACGGTGGACGAGGGGAATGGGCCGGCGACAGCACCCGCCGAAGCAGAAGTGACAAACGAGCCAGTCGCCCCCAGGGACAGCGAAGGCGTCGATACGGTGTCGCCACAGGACCAAGAACCTGAGCCCGCCAGCAGCGAACCTCACCGGATCGAGCGGACCGGGCGGAGCGGCAACTCGTCGAGCGGTAAGGACGCGATCGATGGCGACCCGTCTACGGCCTGGATCACGACGGGTGCCCGACCCCGGAGCGCCTACCTCGTCTTCGACCTGGGCGAGAGCCTCTCGATCGGCACGATCGCGTGGCTCTTCGCGGAGGGCGACTATGCGGCAGGTCTGAGGATCGAAGTCTCGGACGACCGCCGGACCTGGACGACGATTGCGGCGCCCGGGAACGCGCCGGCCGGGGAATGGCAGTTGCTGAGCTACGGCGGTTCAGCGCGCTACGTCCGGTTCTACTTCAAGAACCCAGACCGGATGCCAAAGCTCGGCTCCCTCGCCGAGGTCGTTATCTCCGGATAGCTGCAAAAGGGGGACCGGTTTGCTGGGTCGCACAGGGATGCGCGCAAACCGGTCCCCCTTTCGGCTGCAGATCGAGGATCCCTGCTGCTACCCGATCCATTTCTTTTTGTTCTGAACGTAATCGACCAATATGTACTCGCCGAGCCGATCCGGTGTGGCGACGAAGACGCGGCCGCCGTTGATCTTCATCAGGTCGTTGACGAACTGAACCATGTAGGGCGACCGTTCCAGCATGAAGGTGTTGATCGTGATCTTGTCGCGGGTGCAGCGGACCACCTCACGTAGCGTCTCCTGGAAGGTCCTCGGCATCGGAGGCCAATGGAAGTAGACCTCCCCACCCTCCATGTGGGCCGTCGGCTCGCCGTCCGTGATGATAATGATCTGGCGGTTGCTCCCCTTCTCGCGCCCGAGGATCTGACGCGCCAACTGGAAACCGTGCTGCATGTTCGTCCCGTACTGGAACTCGTTCCAGGTCAGGGTCGGCAGATCGGTCGGCTTCAACTCCTCGGCCAGGTAGGAGAAGCCGATGATGTGGAGAGTGTCACGCGGGAACTTGGAGCGGATCAGTGAGTCGAGCGCCAGGGTGATCCGCTTCGCCGCGGTGAAGCAGTCCGAGTAAAACATCGACCGGCTCATGTCGATCATGAGCACCGTCGACGAGCGGGTGATGAACTCCGTCTTGTAGACCTCAAAGTCGCGCGGATTGAGTTTGACGGACTCCCCGGTGACCTTCACCCCGCCCCGCTGGACGGCGTTCATCACCGTCTTCGGCAGATCGAGCAGGAAGGCGTCGCCGAATTCGTACGGCTTGGAGACGTCGGTCCGCTCGCCGGGACCGCCCGAACGGTCGAGTTCGTGCTGTCCGATGCGATCCTTGTTGAGCTGTGTGAAGATGTCCGAAAGAGCTTTCTCGCCGATCTTGCGAACTCCCTGCGGCGTGAGTTCGTAACCGCGGCGGGTCTTGCGGACGTAGCCCGCATCCTCGAGCATCTTGGCGATCTGGCTGAGCTGCTGCATCTGCTCGTGTTCTTCTTCGCCGAGAAGATCGCGCACTTTGTCGTCGTCGAGGTTGGCGAAGTCGTTCCAGTCGCGGACGTCCTTCAGGTCGCGCTCGAGGTCGTCGTAATCCTTGAGGCGATCCATCATCCGCATCGCCTCGGACAGAGACAGCGACTCGTCGCCGGAGAAGCGATAGCCTCGCCGCCAGTCTTCCGGCCGCATCGCCTGGCCGAGGTTCTCCTGCAGCCGGGCCATCTCCTGCTGCAGCCCCGGATCCTGCATGATCGCCTGCATCATCCCCTGGAGTTGCTCTCTCTGCTCCGGCGTCATGCTGTCCATGATCTGCTGCATCGCAGCCATCTGGCGGCGCATGTGGTCGAGGAGATCGTCGAGACTTTTGACGTCCGGCCCG
The DNA here is from genome assembly GCA_034667245.1 of Thermomicrobiales bacterium. Taxonomy (GTDB): domain Bacteria; phylum Chloroflexota; class Chloroflexia; order Thermomicrobiales; family UBA6265; genus DATBFX01. The sequence goes on from JAXDKI010000228.1 coordinate 2,150, forward strand.
AAGAAGTGACCCCACTTGTGCATGAAGTGCTCGAAGTTGGGATCCTCACCGCGCGCCCGCGCCTCCAGCATTTCGTTGAGATCGCGCATCATCTGCTGCATCTCGCCGATCTGCTCCGGCGACATCTCGTTCAGCGCCTGCTGCATCCCCTGGAAGGTCTGCTGCAGAACCTGTTGCTGGAGCATCGAGAGGAGTTCCTGGAATTTCTGCCGCGCCTGCGGGTCCATGAACTCGTAGTCCTGCAGCCCGCGAATGGCTCCCGCCGGGTCCTGCGGCAGATTGTCGAGTTGATCGCGCTTCTTCGCCGCGATCCCCTCCAGCATCCTCTGCAGGTCGTCGTCGTACGGCGAATCGGAGCCGGACGTTGAGGATTGAGAGGAACCGCCCTGCTGGCCGCCTTGCTGGTCAGCTTGCTGCTGCCCCTGCTGTCCCTGCTGACCCGCCTGCTGTCCCGACTCCTGGCCAGCCTGTTCCTCGCCGGACTGTCCGTCTGTCCGTCCGTCCGCCTGTCCATCTCGCTGCTGGTTCAGGCGCTGCCGACCCTCGTCTAGGCGGCGCTCGATTCCCTGCCGCTCGGTGTCCAGGACGTCCTGAAGCCGTTCGCGGATGTCGTCCAGGATCGAGCCGAGGTCGTACCGGCCGAGCTGCTCCTGCCGGCGTTGCCGCAGGCGGTTCATCATCTCGCGCAGACCCGGCATGCGGTCGCCGTCTTGGCGATCGATGCCTTCCCAGAACAGCCGGCGTAAAGCGTTTAGGAGGTCGCCGTCCCGCATCAGTTGATCGGACATCGCCCGCATCAGGTCGTCCGCGTCGAGTTGGCTGATCTGCTGCGTGCCGTCCCACCGCGAGTAACGGGTGCCGAACCGATAGATGGGCATCGGAATTTCCTTCCGCGGATCAAGATTGCGTGCTGCCGGCGTCTTGAGATTATGCTCGGGTTCACGTCGCGACGTTCAAGCAGAGAGGGGCGACGCTCTGTTCGCGTGCCGGCGTTGAGACTTCGCCTACCGCCGCTTGGGGCGCTTCCCGCGACGGCGGCGGTCGCCGGAATCGTCCTCAAACCAAGGCGGCCCACTCGGCGCGTCGTTATGTGAGCGTTCCCGCTCTCGCTGCACCTGCCGGCGTTTTGACTCGCCGCCGGCTGTCCTTCAGCGGTGGTAGCGCGCCGGTCCAGTCGTTCCGGCATCTTTGTTCAGTTTTCGGTTCAGGTGCAGGCCTTCCAGGACAAATTCGACCGCCGAGGCGACGGCTGCCGGGTTGCCGCCGACACCGAGTTTGTCGACTGCCTCCTTGACTCCTTCGAGGTGGCTCAGCTGATGAACATAGTCCATCGACGGCATCAGCTCCGACGCCTCGACGTTCAGACCATTCTCGAAGGCCAGGATCAACCGGTCGAATTGCCGCACCGAGAAGTGACGATTGAACGCCGTCAGGACGGCCGACGAGATCAGCTTGTCGACGATCTGCTCCTCGCGCACCTCGCCGAGTGTTTCCAGTTCGATCTTGCCGGTGGTCGAGGCGTGAAGCGCGGCCAGGTCCGTGATCCGGGGTGCCGCCTGGCGCTCACCGAGTCGAATCGCCCTGCGGGTCGCGTTCGAGATGACGTTCTCGTAGTTGGCGACGCTCATTCGGACCGAGACACCGGAACGCTGCGACACGTCGTGCGACCGCCGCGCGCCGTGCGTGAGCTCGGCGACGATCTCTTTCACAAACTGCGGGACCGTGACCTGGACGCCGTCGGTTGCAAAGTGCGTCCGCTCCTGCTCCATGATCTCGATCTCGAGCTCGGTCGTCTCCGGGTAGTGCGTACGGATCTGCGAACCGTAGCGGTCCTTCAGCGGGGTAATGATCCGACCGCGGTTCGTGTAGTCCTCGGGGTTGGCCGACGCGACGACAAAGACGTCGAGTGGCAACCGGATCTTGTAGCCGCGGATTTGGACGTCGCGCTCCTCCATGATGTTGAGGAGACCGACCTGGATCCGCTCGGCAAGGTCGGGCAATTCGTTGAGGGTGAAGATGCCGCGGTTCGTCCGCGGCACCAAGCCGTAGGAGATCGTAAGTTCGTCTGAGAGGTATCGCCCCTCGGCGACCTTGATCGGGTCGACTTCGCCAATCAGGTCGGCGATGGTCGTGTCCGGAGTCGCCAACTTCTCGCCGTAGCGGCGATCACGACCGATCCACTCGATCGGCGTGCTGTCACCGAGCTCGTCGACGAGGTCGCGCGCGGCTTTGCTGGTCGGACTGAACGGATCGTCGTTGATCTCCGACCCCTCGACGATCGGTAGCCACTCGTCAAGGAGATTCACCATGCTCCGGGCAAGGCGGGTCTTCGCCTGACCGCGCTCGCCGAGGAAGATGATGTCCTGACCGGAGAGAATCGCGTTCTCGATTGCCGGGATGACGGTCGTGTCGTAGCCGACGACGCCCGGGAAGAGATCGCCGCCCTTCCGAATCAACCGGATCAGGTTGGCGCGCATCTCCTCGCGGACGGTGCGCAGTTGATAGCCGCTCTCGCGCAGTTCACCGAGCGTGCGCGGTCGCGGCGCGTTGGGATTCGTCGTGGTGTCTGCCGGGGAGGAAATAGCCATACGGGACATCCTTAGATCGGGGCAACCGGGGCGGGGTCCGGTGCGCAGGCGAAAAGGAGGGGCCACCGGGGGTGCGGCAGCCCACCGGCGCAATTGAGCGCTACAGGCATCGTACACGCGCCGGTTGGGGGTGTCGAGGCAATTGCAGGCGAGGCTACCCAAACGGGCAGGGCCGCTCGATCAGCACGTCCGCCCCCGTCAGCGGTCGGTTTCGTCCAGCGCGGTGACGAGTTCCGCGGCTCGCCGCTCGATCACATCTTCGAGTGTCTGCGGGTCGCCACCCAGGTGCCCAACAAACGTTTGCGCTGCCAGCATATCAATTGTCAGGGGCGCACCGCGCCCCGATCGCTCTGCCAGGATGACCGGTGAAAGGCTCCCCGGTTCGGTTCCTACCGTCAGATTGACGATCGCACGTACCTCGCGGCGAACTCCTCGCCCGTCCAGCCAGGCGTCCAGCAGCACGAGGAGGTCGATCTCCGCGATCTCGAGCGCCGGAACTCGCAGGGGATAGCCCGCCAGGCTGTAGACGAACTCGTCGACGCTCGTCGCGTGGGCCGTCGCGAGCATTTGGTAGCCCTCGCGGACGGCCGCGAGAGCCCTCCGAACTCCCGGTCCCCACAGATAGATCGGCAGGTGCGGGCTGAGCTCGTTGACGAGCAACACAGACGTCTGTGGGTCGGTCGCGCCGAGAAAGTCGAATGGCTCGTAGCAACCCCGGACGTAGATCCGCCGCGTCCTCGCTGGAAGGAAGTCGGCGAGGGCAGTCAGCAGCGTGGTCTTCCCAGCCCCGCTTGGTCCGGCCGCAACCACGATCGACGCCCGGCGTTCGAGCAGCGCCCAGAGCAACGCGGCGCACTCGGTCGTGAGGATGCCGTCCCTGATCAGGTCGCCGATCGAACGCGGTGCCGGCGATGACCATACCGGCCCCCACCAGCCGAACGGTTCGTCGAACGAACGGGGGCGTCGCACAGATGACAACCGTCTGCCCTCAACATCTCGATCGTTCAGTCAGGTCAGAATGGCTCGCTCAGGTTGCCGATCGCAGCGACGCGTTGCGTGCAAAGACGATGCCCGCCAGCAGGACCACGATCACCGCCCCGCCGCCGATTGCCTCGCGGACGCCGATCACCTCGCCGACGGTGCCGGCGAGGAGTGCGCCTGCGGAGGGGACGCCGATCAAGGTGAGCACGTAGAGACTCATGATCCGCCCCCGCAGCTCGTTGGGCGTCGTCAACTGGATCAACGTCGCCGTCAACGCCCCTGCGACCGCGGTCGCCACGCCGACCATCACAAGCAGCGCCAGCGCGACAACGTACCAGGGACAGATCGCGAAGAGGAAGAGGAACCCTGCCTGGCACACCGTCGCCTTCATCAGCCAACGTCCGCGATGACTGACATCGCCGCGACTGGCGAGGCCCAACGCGCCGGCGAGTGTTCCTAAACCGCCGGCGGCCAGCAGTAAGCCGTAGGCCGTGGAATCGACGCGAAATTCGTCCCGTGCGAACACTGCCAGCATCGGTCCGTAGGATCGGCCGAGGAGACCCGAGACGAGGGAGATCGTCAATAACCCACGGAGGAGCGGCTCATGCCAGACGTGCGCAATACCACGAGCGATCGCGGCGAATGCTCCGCCCGGAGGAGGGCTATGCCGGCTGCGCTGGGGGACGCCCCGCATCCGCGAGAGTGCCCAAAGTGTTGCAAGGCAGGAGAATGCGTTGACGACGAAAACGCCGCCGACGCCGATCACCGGAATCAGCGCCCCGGCAATCGCCGGCCCGACCAGCGCAGCACCCGTGAAGCTGACCGAGTTAAGTGAGACGGCGGATGTGAGTTGGTCTCGTGACACGAGGTCGGGCAGGAGTGCGTGTCGCACTGGCGAGTCGAAGGCGAGGACGGCGCCGTTCAAAAACGAATAGGAGAGGAGATACCAGACATTGACGGCGCCGGCTAGCGTCACTGCCGCGAGGGCCGCGCTGGCGAGAAGGTAGGCAATCTGGACGGTCCAGAGCAGCCGCAAGCGAGGTAGGCGGTCGGCGATTGCGCCGCCGATCGGCGGTAACAGCAGCATCGGTATCGCAAAGGAGGCAGCGATCATGCCGAGCCAGAATGCCTTCCTGGCGGGCTCAAGGTCGGTGACGAGCCAGCCCTGGGCGGTCGATTCCATCCAGGTTCCGGCATTGGAGGTGAGAAGACCGAACCAGAGGAGGCGGAAGTTGCGAGACTGCAGGGCGGCGAAGCGAGGAGGGCGGATCGCCTCGGCAGCCCCGGCGCGCGGAACGTTCGGGGTGTCCGCCGGCGTTTCTCCGGCGGCGCGGGGGGAGGCGACCTTCATGGTCGGCGATGGTACCACGGTCGCCGGGCGGCGACGTTACAGCAGCGTCAGCCCGCTGTCTCGGGCTGCGGGGCGGAGACGAGCGAGGCGATGTACGGGAGGTTGCGGAATTGCCGTCGAAGGTGGAGCCCGAAGCCGACCAGCAGCTCGTTCGGCGCCTCGAACCCGACGTAGCGCACCGGTACCTCGATCAACCGCGCTGCCTGCCGATCGAGGAGCGTGCAAATCTCGACCTGCCGCGCCCCCCGCCGCTGCAGCCACCACGTGAGGTAG
>JAXDKI010000229.1:0-4936 GCA_034667245.1 Thermomicrobiales bacterium
GGCCGCACTCGGAGATCGGCGAGGGCCATAGCAAGGCTCCACCGGTGCTCGCCCCAGAGATGGGGCGAGCACCGGGTTTCCCCTCGCCCGCCTCGCAGGCCAGGGGGGCAGGGGGTGAGGGTCGTTACTCGGGATAGAGCTGCTTGAGCTCGTCGACCTTCTTCGTTAAGTTGCTGATCACCTCGTCGATCGGCCGTTTGCCCTGCATGTACTCCTGGACCTCGGTCATCATCTGCCAGTTCCACTCCGGGAACCACATCGTCTTCTCGACGGCGCGGCCCTTGGACTGCTCGAGCTGTTTGACGTGGATGTCGAGGTCGCGCCACGTCTTCCAGTTCTCGATGACCTCCGGGTCCTCCATCACCTCCCGGTGCGGGGAACCGAGACCGGACTCCAGCGCCCACCGCTTGTTGCCGTGGTACTGCCCATCCTTCGCCTTGCCGCCGAGCCACTGCATCAGGTTCCAGGTGCGCTGGCGATCGACTTCGCGGGCACCCATCAGATAGCAGGCGGTCCAGCTAAAGGTGTCGCGCTTGGTGCCCGGAATGATCGCGTTGCCGACCGCGCCTTTGGTATTCGAGTTCTCACCGAGGTTGAACGCCTGCTGATCGTAGTCGTGGACGACCATGTAGGTGTGGTTGCCGGTCATCCAGGCGGGGAGCGCTTCGGTCTCGAGGGTCAGAACGTCGGGCGGTGTAATCCCCTCGTCCAGCCACTGCTTGTGCCACTCGATGACCTTCTTGAAGCCGACGCCGCCGTCGGCGAAGGTCGGGTTGAACTCCTCGTCGAAGACCGGCTCCCCCTCCGAGAACCAGATCGCGAAGATGCTCCAGGAGAGGGAGGCCCAGTCGTGGTTCTGGGCGCTCAGCATCGGGTGCTTGGAGATATTCTTGGCCTGCAGCTCCTTCGACTGAGTGACCATCTCCTCCCAGGTCGTCGGTGGCTGGAAACCGGCTTGCTCCAGGTGCGGCTTGTTGTAGACGAAGGCGTTGTAGCCGGAATAGTAGGGCAGGCCGGCCATCTTTCCGTCCGGCAGGGAGAGCTGCTGGACGCCGAAGGGGAACATCTCCTCCTTGTAGAACTCGGTCGTGTTGTCGACGAGGCCCTCGACGTCCTGGATGAACCCGGCCTTCCACCAGCGGTACATGTACTCCGACTCGGAGTAGGCGATCGACGGCTTCTCGCCGCCGAGGAATTTGGTCTCGACGATCTGGTGGTAGTTGCCGCCGGTGGTCAGTTGGTACTCGACCTCTTCCTGGTACTCGGTCTTGAACTTGTTGACGTTGTCCTCGACGATGTCCGGGCGGTAGCCCCAGCCGACCATCGTGACCGGACCGGACTGCGCCTCCGCGCCGCGGGTGCTCAATCCCAGCAGCCCGGCGATGGTCGGCGCGCTCAAACCGAGCGCCGTCCCCCGCCGGATCAACTCGCGCCGGCTCACCCGGCCGTGCATGGCCGCGCTGACGAGTTCGCCACGCGTCCCGATCGATGTCTCTTCCGCCATCGCCTGCTCCTCTCCTCCGATTCGACGGCGGACCACCAATCGGTCCGCTCGTGCATCCACCCCGCTCTGTCCCCGCCACATATGGTCGGCGGTGGGCGAACGGCGATGAGGAAGCTCAAGAGATAACGACTGCCGCTTGTGTCGAGGCTGAAGTCGGGGCGACCGTCCTGGGAGAATCGGCACCTCCGGCAGCGCGTCGGTCATTCAATGGTGAGTGCGGATAGTTCTTACATCACTATATCGAGTAAATCTCTGCCGGTCAACGGGGTTCGAGCCCGCAAGCGCGTTGAAAGCACAGTTGCAACACGAACCGACCCGAGTGCTCCGATCAGGAGGAGGGGATTGAGACGAAGCAGACGCGGTCGGCCGGGGGATTCTGTATGTTCGCGTCAGGATTTGCGCGGGCCCGGTGCCGGCACGACGAGGAGCGCCAGGCACACCTCGTTCCGGCGGCGTTCGAGGATGCCTGAATCGTCTCGGATGTCGGTCCCAGGATACGGAGGGAGACGCCGGCAGCGTTCGGAAGCTCGCTCACGCCGGCATTGGTGTGATGCGACTGGAGTGCGGCTCCCAGTCGGCCGGTGATGGCGCGGGGAGGGGGCCGCCGGTTGATGACGAAGAGGGTGTAGGCGCGTCGCTCGCCTCGGGCGACGTGGCCGATGAGGGCTGTTCGATTCGTTGGGATTCGAGGCGGGAGTTACCCGACCATTGGGGAGGGAGGGCGATGAAGCTGCGCATTGTCACCGGGACCGTTCAAGCCGGGCACGTCGAGGAAGCGGCCAGGCGGTGGGAGGAGACGGTCGGTGTGGAACTGGCGCATCTTCCGGAGTTCCGACATGCCTTCGTCGCTGGCGATCTTGAGGGTACCCGTTTCGCGGTGGTGACCGTTTGGGAACGGTTCCCGGATTCGCCGGTGAGCCGTCGCTTACTCCAGGGGTTCGAGGTTCGAGTCCGGGACATCCTCCCCGGTCCGCTGGCAGTCCAGGAGTTTGATTTGCTGGTCGAGGCGTAGCTTCGGCGAGAGGCCGCCGGGGTACGGGTCTTGCGTTTCCTGCCCCGCGCCCGGCGTCCGGTCCGCAGCGCTCGGCTGGCTCCGACGAGGAGGTTACTGTGCCTCGCTTTCGCGTCACCTTGCTTGTCGTCGCGCTTTGCGCGCTGTTCGTTCCCACGCGGGTCGTCGCCCAGGAGGCGACACCCGTCGCCGAAGGAACGGCGACGGGAACTGCTGACCTGGCGTCGATGGCTCTATCGCCGGCCGACCTGCCGTGGCCGGGCTTCGGTCTGAGCATCGGCGAAACCTGGACGGCAGAGCGCGTGGCCGAAGCTCACGCGCAAGCGACCGGCGAGGACCCGGCGGCCTTCGTCGCTGCACTGGAATCTGCCGGCTTTGTCCGCGAGTATCGACTTCGCCTCGCGTTGCCGGCACTCGTGGACCCAACTCAGTTTGAAATTACCGTCGATTCCTACATCCACGAGTTCGCGACTGCCGAGGGCGCGGCGGCCGGTTTCGCTCTGCTCGAAGATGAGACCAAAATGGCAGATGCGCAAGACGTGTCGGGCCCTCGTAAGATCGGCGACCAGTCGGAGGTCACGCGCTTCACCGGGATCTCCTCCGACACTCAGGTCCCGCTCGAGGGGATCGACGTCTCCTTCCGCCGTGGCAACTTCTACGGCGGTGTGATCCTCAACGACTTCGACTGGAACGGGGTGCCGGAATTGGCGGACTCCCCGGTAGCGGCTCCGGCAGTCGCCGCGGGCGCGAGCCCGACAGTCGCCGCGGTGCCGAGCCCGGCAGTCGACGATGTCGAGACGCTGGCCGAAGCGCTCCTGGCGCGAATGGAAGACGTACTGGCCAATGGCGGACCCGGCTTGAGCACAGACGTGCTTCGGTTTGAGGGTCCGGACGTCGCGTCTCAGTACGACGACTACGATCGCCTGGACGGTGTCACCCGCCCGCTCTTCGGGGAGTCGCAGGAGGATTTTGCCAACCGCGGGGCGAGCTACGGCGACGCGACCGACGTCTACGACCTGGAGCTGATCCTGGCGGAGAATCCCTATTACGTTGGCCGGCTTTTCGGCTTCCCGAGCGTTGCCGCGGCCGAGGAGTGGATGACTGGCGTCCCCTCGCAGATGGAAGGTTTGTCTGCGAGCTACGTCGACGTGACACCCCTGCCGGAGGAGCTCGATCTGGGCGATGCGTCGGCCGCGTATTCATTCGGCTTCCGCGCCGACGAGGCGCTGACGACGCGGGGCTACCGGATCTACGTTCGGGTCGGCACGGTCGTCGCTTTGTTGCAGCTTGACGCCGCTCCCGGCGTAAGCCTCGAGACGATGCGCGAGCTTGCCTCGGCCCAGGTCGCCTGTCTGCAATCAGACGGTCCCTGTGCTCCGACCGCTGTCCCGGCCGATCTCGTGTCCGAGAAGGGTGACGAGGCGACGCCGATGCCTGCGTGACCGGCAACACGTGGCGCTGCGGTGCTCTGGCGACGAACCACATCGAGTAACCGCGAGACCCGATCAGAACAGGTTGGTACCGCAGACGGCTCGGATGTTGCTCCGAGCCGTCTGCATTCCACGCGCATTTGAAGCGCTTCGTCGAGACGGAGCGGTCCACTCTACGGCGCCGTGCGCGCGGTATCATCCAGTCCGGCGTTCCAAGCTGCCGCCGGGAACGCGTCGCGAGAGGAGTCGGCAATGGCGCATCAGTTCACACTGCCATCGCTCGTCCGTGGCGAGTGGCTGCCCATGACGTCGGACGAATTCGACGCGTGGGTGCCGGATGGCATGCGAGCCGAGTGGGTCGACGCGAAGGGGATGATCTTCGTGTCGACGGGAACGTGGCATGGACTCCTTACGGCGTTCCTCGGCGAACTCGTGCGTCGCTATTGCCTGCTCTTCGACCTCGGGCAGACGTTCCTCGGGCCCGTCGAAGTGCGGCTGCCCTCTGGCGCTCGCTTCGTGCCAGCCATCTTCGTGGTTCTGACGCGGGATCTCGAGCGAGTGCATCCGAAATGGGTGGACGGCCCGCCCGGTTTCGCAATCGAATTCGTCTCCGAGCATAGTGTGGAGCACGATCGTGTCACCAAACTCCATGCCTATGAGGAGGCGGGAGTTGCCGAGTATTTGTTGATCGATACGGTTGACCGAGAGCGGGATCCGGAATACCACCGAGTGAACGAGGCGGGCCGGTATGAACGCGTCCTGCCTGACGATCGAGGGCGCTACCACTCGCTGGTGATGCCGGGTTTCTGGTTCCACCCGGACTGGTTCCGTCAGGAGCCCCTCCCGGATGTTGAGCGGCTGCTGATACGGATCGCCGGCGACGCCTACTGGCGCTACCTCACCGCCATCCATGACGACGAGTCTGGAGGGTAGAGCTGAATGTGCAGAATCCCTGTCCGTACACAGTGGTCTCTCTTACCTTGCGTAAGT
>JAXDKI010000230.1:0-10234 GCA_034667245.1 Thermomicrobiales bacterium
CCGAACGTCCACGGCGGCGTCGCCCGCTTCGACGGTCAGGTGACGGTCTTCTCCTCCGGCGACGGACCCTGCTACCGCTGCCTCTTCCGCGATCCTCCCCCACCGGGCCTCGCCCTCAACTGCGCCGAGGCCGGCGTCCTCGGCGTGCTGCCCGGGGTGATCGGCATGCTGCAGGCGACCGAGGTGCTCAAGCTGCTCCTCGGCATCGGCGAGCCCCTCATCGGCCGCCTCCTCACCTACGATGCGCGCGACCTCAGCTTCCGCGAGCTCCGCATCCGCCGCGATCCCACCTGCCCCATGTGCGGTCCGGACCGCCCTTCATCCCTCGACGACATCGAATATACCGATGTCTCGTGTGCGGTCCCGGTGGCAGCCCTGGTCGCCGACTAAGAGGAAGGTCCAGGTCGCGTAGGGGTTTCCTCCAACTCCGACCCCGGCTATCATCCCTGCCGAAACTCGCAGCGCGCCGCGCGCAGCCGTTCGGCACGCCCCACCACGATAGGAGCTCCCACTCATGCTCGGATTCCCGAGTTCGGACGCGATCGCCTCGACTACGCCCCCCCGTTGGGGACGACGGCGCCATACCCCCAGCTACGCGCGGCGCGGTATGGTCGCCTCCGCCCATCCCCTCGCCACCGCAGCCGGGCTGCGCGTTCTCGCCAACGGCGGCAACGCCGTCGACGCTGCCATTGCCACCGCCCTGGCCTGCTCGGTCGTCCTTCCGGCCGCCTGTGGAATCGGCGGCGACCTCTTCGCCATCGTCGCGGACGCGCGGGACGGCTCGTCGGCGAAACCGCTCGCCTTCGTCGGCAGTGGAATCGCCCCCCGCAACACCACCATCGACTTCATGCGCGAGCACGGCGACGACGGCGGCCGGGTCCTGGCCCAACAGGGCCCGCTCTCGCCGTCCGTGCCCGGTCTCGTCGACGCGGTCTTCTCCATGCTCGACCGCCTCGGCACCCGCAGCTTCGGCGAACTCGCCGCCGATGCCATCGACTACGCCGGCAACGGTTTCCCAATCTCCGTTCCCGGCGCAACCGCGATCGCCAACAACGCGGAGCTCCTCGGCCGCTTTCCTGCCTCAGCCGCGGTCTTCCTCCCCGGCGGTCGCCCGCCCGCGCCCGGCTCGCTCTTCCGCCAGCGCGATCTCGCCGCCTCCATCCGGCTGATCGCCGACGGCGGTCGCGACGTCTTCTACCGAGGCGAACTCGCGAAGAGGATCGGGGACTACCTCACCGCCAACGGCGGCGTCCTCGCGGCCGACGACTTCGTGGACCACGAGACGATCATCGGTCCCCCGCTCGGGACCACCTACCGGGGCTACAACGTCTACCAAACCGGTCTCCCCACCCAGGGGTTCCTCCTCCTTGAGGCCCTCAACATCGTGGAGCACGACGATGTCGCCAAACTCGGCGTTGATCGGGCAGCCGGCGTCCACCAACTCGCCGAGGCGATGAAACTCGCCTTCGCCGACCGCCTCCGCTACACCGGCGATCCGAGGTTCGTCGACAACCCGCTCGCGACGCTGATCTCGAAACCGTGGGCGACCCGCCGCCATGCCGCGATCGATCCCGACCGCGCTGCCGAGGACGTTCCGGCCGGCGACCTCCGGGCCGGCGACACAACCTACCTCTGCACGATGGACGGCGACGGAATGATGGTCTCCCTGATCCTCTCCGTCTCCGCCGGCTTCGGCAGCGGCGTGATCGCGGGCGACACCGGCATCCTCCTCAACAACCGCGCCGGACACTGCTTCAGCCTCGTCGAGGGCCACCCGAACGTATTCGAGCCCGGCAAGAAGACGATGCACACCCTCAACTGCTACCTGATATCCGCCCCGGACGGCACACCCGTCCTCGTCGGCGGCACTCCCGGCGGCGACAGCCAACCGCAGTGGAACCTACAGACCATCGGCGCCCTGGTCGACGGCAATCTCGACGTCCAGGCTGCCGCCGAGATGCCGCGCTGGTCGGTCTGGCCCGGTACCTACCCGATCGAGGTCGACAACCGTCCCTTCGAACTCCGCATCGAGGACCGCTACGGCGAGGAGACCCTCTCCGACCTCGCCGCCCGCGGTCACCGCGTCGTTCCCGGCGGCCCCTGGACCCAGGGCGGCGCCGTCCAACTCATCGCCCGCGACCCGGAGACCGGCGCCCTCGCCGGCGGTTCCGACCCTCGCGGCGAAGGGATGGCCCTGGGCCTCTAACGAGGACGTCCTTCGCTGCGCTCAGGATGACCAGGGGGAGGGGCGTCCTCCATTCGGTCATCCTGAGCGCAAGCGAAGGACCTCTCTCCGCTTCCGTGCTGAGCCCGCACTAAAAACCTATCGCAGAGCGGGAACAACGAGCGACGGCGTAATCGCCCCCAGATCCTCCAACCCACACAACATCATGTCGATGACCAACTCCTGACGCAGCATCTCGAATACCCGTGCCACCCCGGCCTCTCCCGCAGTCGCCAACCCATACAGCACCGGCCGCCCGATCAACACCGCCCGCGCCCCCAACGCGAGCGCCTTCAACACATCCGTCCCCCGCCGCACTCCTCCATCCAACACCACCTCGGCCATGCCGTCGACCGCTTCCACCACCGCAGGCAACGCGTCGAGCGACCCGACTGCGCTGTCGAGCTGCCGCCCGCCGTGATTCGAAACCTGGATCGCTTTCGCCCCATGCTCCACCGCCAACCGCGCATCCTCCGGCGCCAGAATCCCCTTCACCACCACCGGCAACCGGGTCGACGACACCAGCCAATCGAGATCCGCCCAGGTGATCGCCGCGTCCCACTTCGCCAGCGCGAAGTAGTCGGCTGGGTCCGCGTCCCCAACCCGAGAGAGCAGATTCGGCATCGTCGTACCCGGAGGCAAGGCAAAGCGATTCCGCTCATCCGCCTCGCGCCGTCCACGCACCGGCACATCGACCGTCAACGAGATCGCCGCCGCACCCGCCGCCTCCGCCCGCCGCACCAGATCGAGCGTTAGCCCTCGGTCATCCATCAGGTAGATCTGAAACCACCATCCACCGGCCCGCGCCGCGACCTGCTCGACTGCGCAGCTTGCCGCGCACGACAGGCAGAAGATCGTTCCCACCGCCTTCGCCGCCGCCGCGGTTGCATACTCGCCATCCGCATGCGCCAGCCGATGCAGTCCCATCGGCGAGACGAGCACCGGCAGGCTCACCGGCTGCCCTAACACCGTCGTCGCCGTCGCCGGCTCCGTCACCCCCCGCATCACCCGCGGCAACAGCCGCCACCGCCCGAACGCCGCCCGGTTCTCCCGCAACGAGACCTCGTCCTCCGCCCCACCCGCGATGAACTCGAACAACCCCTGCGGCACCACCGCCCGCGCCGCCGCCTCGTACTCCAGCAGATTCACCGGCGTCACCGCCGCCCGCTCGTCCACCCGCCCCCCTCCCCACTCCATTACCGACCGATGGCCACAATCCTACCCGAGCCTCCATCCAACCGCTCCCGTCCCGTGGAACACCCTGAGTCTGTCAAAGGAACCTCGCTCCTCCTTGTGCCCGTCCTGCTCCAGCAACCTCTCTTGGTTTGGAAAACGAACCGGGCCGGGGCAGAACCCCGACCCGATCTCTCGTCTCAACGTCTCGGCCAGCGTCCCGATCCCTACGATGACTCCGTCTCCGTCACATCAGTGGTTACGTCCATTTAATCGTCCGCCCCTCCGCCGTCCTGGCTGTCCATCCCCTCGTGGCCGGCGTGGTCTCCATGCTTCCGGCGGTTGCCGCGCTTCTCACCGCCGGCAGCGCGGCGCTCTTCCCGCGCCTGCTTCAGTCCCTCGCGACTGTCGATCATAAACGCCCGCTGATTGAACGAGGCCGTCACTTGCCCATTCCCATCGATGATGGTCACGTCCAACGTTAATGCGCTCGCATCGCCCGCGTCGGAGGCGAGATGGGTCGTGAAGTGGTTCGCCGTCCCGTGCTCGTTCGACGCCATCACCTCCCGCGACTCCCCGACCGCCAACTCCAGCTCCTCCTGGATCACGGCCTCGTTGTGGTGGTTCCGGTGGTCCATCACGATTGTGAATACCCAGAGGTTCACCGGTGCCGTCCCGGTGTTCGTCGCCGTCAGCGTGAAGACGTCACCCAGGTGCGTCGCCGGAGAGGTCGCCGCCCAGAGGTACCCGTACTGTTCGAGCTTCTCCTTCAGCGTCTTCGCCCCCACCTCCGGGGTTCCAATCGCCGGGGCCGGACTCGCCTCCTGGGCCAGCGCCCCGTTCATCCCGCTCCGCGCCAGCACCCCGATCGCGAGCGCCGACGCCCCGCCAAACATCACCGACCGCCGGCTGACGCCACACTTCTCCGCGGAAACAGACCGAAACATCCTGTCGCTCCTTCCGTTCTCATCATCGCCGTCCCGGTGTCACCACCGTTCGCCATCAGAAATCAGCCTATCGATCGTTTGTAAACGCCGTGTGACACGACGGGCCGACGGTGAAGACGTTGTGCACTCGTCGGACACTCGGGTGATCCTTTGCCTTGCTCCGGGATGCCGTCACATCACGTGGCATCCCTCGTGCTCATTGCGCGCCAGCAATACGGATCGATAGGCGGCCAGCGCCCACGCTTCCAGTGACGTATCGGGGACGCAAAGTCGGTCTGCCGAGAGCCAAGGGGACAACTGAATGAGCGGTCACAGCGAACCGGATAACATGTCGGCACCGGTCACATCGGCACCCATTCGGCGTCTCTGCCAGGGACCGGTCATGCCGATAGGCGGTGCCGAGGGCAAGGACGGCGACGGGGCCGACACCGTCCTCGCCCGGTTCGTCGAACTCGCCGGCGGCAAGCGCGCCCGGATCACGGTGGTCCCGACGGCGTCCGAGACCCCCGAGGAGATGGGGCAGCGCTACGTCGAGGTCTTCGGGAAGCTGGGCGCGAAGGCCGTCGAGGTGCTCGACGTCAAGGCGCGGCCGGACGCTAACGCCGACCCGGCGCTGGAGCTGCTGGGCGGGGCAAGCGGCATCTTCATCACGGGCGGCGCCCAGGATCGGCTCGTGTCCCTCCTGGTCGGGACACTCAGTATGGAGCGCATCCGGCTCCGCAACGCCGCGGGGGTCGTCGTGGCCGGCACGAGCGCAGGGGCTTCGATCGTGGCAGGCCACGTGATGCTCGGGGGGACGGGTCTCGCCGGCAACAGCAACGACGCCTCCGCCCGCAAGGCGATGGTCGAGGTCGTCGCCGGGTTCGGGCTGCTTCAGGACGTGGTCGTCGACCAGCACTTTTCCCAGCGCGGCCGGATGGGCCGGCTGCTCTCGGCCTTCGCCGCGAACCCCGGTCTGGTCGGCATTGGCCTGGATGAGGACACCGCCGTCCTGATCGATCGCGAGGGAACTCTCGAGGTCCTCGGCAGCGGGATGGTGACGATCGTCGACGGCCGCAACGCGACTTCCGACTACTTCGCCCAGGAGGTCGGCGAGGTGCTGACGGTGGTCGACAGTTCCCTGCACGTCCTCGGCCCCGGCCGCCGCTTCGATCTCGACAACCGCCGGCCCATCCCGTGGGAAGTACGCGAATAGCTGCCACAAGAATTGCGGGGCGCGCGCTCCGAGAGGGGTTTCACATGATCGACATTCGCGAGACGAGCATCTACCGCGGGCCGAGCATCTGGGGACGTATCCCGGTGGTGCGTCTCCTCGTCGACATTGGCGAATTGGAGGACCGCCCCACAAACGTCATACCTGGATTCGCCGATCGCCTGCTCGAGTTTATCCCCTCGCTCGAAGCCCATTCCTGCTCGCGGGGACGTCGCGGCGGATTCGTCGAGCGGATGCGCGAGGGGACGTGGCTGGGCCACGTCCTCGAACACGTCGCGCTGGAGTTGCAGGCTCTGGCGGGAGCGAACGTAAGCCGTGGGCAGACGCGAGAAACGACCGAGCGCGGGGTCTACAACGTCGTCTTCGAATATCGCCAGGAGGACGTCGGTCTCGCTGCGGGGCAACTCGCGGCACGCCTGCTCAACCATCTGATCGTCGAGACGGAGCCGGATTTCGACTTTCAGCGCGAACTCACCGAGCGCGTCATCCTCATCGCCGAGCGCCTCGCCTACGGCCCCTCCACGTTTGCCATCGTCGACGAGGCGGAGCGGCGGGGCATCCCCGTGCTGCGGCTTCACCCGCCGAAGTCGCTGGTCCAGCTCGGCCATGGCCGTTACCAACGACGCATCTGGGCAACGCTGACCTCCTCCACCTCGGACGTTGCGGTCGAGATCGCCGCCAACAAGGAGCTGACCAACCAGCTGCTGCGCGATGTCGGCATTCCGTCGCCACGCGGCATGGTCGTCCACGACGTCGAGGAGGCGGTCGAGGAGGCGGCATACGTGGGCTACCCGGTTGTGCTCAAGCCACTCGACGGGAACCACGGGCGCGGCGTTGGCATCGACCTCCGAGACGAGGCAGCCGCTCTCGCTCACTACCCGACCGCTCAATCAGAAAGTCGCAACGGCGCGGTGATCGTCGAGCGCTTCATCGACGGTAAGGATTACCGCGTGCTCGTCGTCGACGGCGCGGTCGTCGCAGTTGCCGAACGCGTACCGGCCCATGTGGTCGGGGATGGCGAACGCACCGTGCGCCAACTGATCGACGAGGCCAACGCCGACCCTCGGCGCGGCATCGGCCACGAGAAGGTCCTGACACGTATCGACGTCGATGCCCAGACGGTCGAGACCCTGGCGCGCCAGGGTCTCGACCTCGAAGACATCCCGGCACCAGGGCAGTTCGTGCAGCTCAAGCGGACCGGAAACATGAGCACCGGTGGCACGTCGATCGACCGCACCGACGACATCCACCCGGATAACGTGGAGATCGCGACGGAGGCGGCGATGGTCGTTGGTCTCGATGTCGCAGGAATCGACTTCGTGACCCCGGACATCGCGCGGTCGGTCCGCGAGGTGGGCGGCGCGATTGTCGAGGTCAACGCCGCGCCCGGTTTCCGTATGCACACCCATCCCACCGAGGGACTGCCGCGACAGGTCGGGCGGGCGGTGGTCGAGATGCTCTTTCCGTCCGGTACGCCGACGCGGATCCCGATCGTCGCCGTCACCGGCACGAACGGCAAAACGACGACCTCCCGGATGATCGCCCACATCATGCAAATGGCCGGTCGCAAAGTCGGGCTGACGACCAGCGATGGCATGTACGTCAACGGCACCCAGATCGAGGCGGGGGACATGGCCGGACCGGACAGCGCCCGAATGGTCCTCAAGAATCCGCGCGTCGACTTCGCGGTCCTGGAGACGGCCCGCGGAGGCATCCTCCGTGCCGGTCTCGGTTTCGATCGCTGCGACGTCGGGGTAGTGACCAACGTCGCCAGCGATCATCTCGGCATGAAGGGCGTCGAAACGATGGAAGACCTAGCCCGTGTCAAGGCGGTCGTGCCGGGCTCCGTCTTCCGCGCCGGCGCGAGTGTCCTCAACGCCGACAACCCCTGGACGGTGGAAATGGCACGCGAGGCCCGAGGCGAGATCATCTTTTTCAGCCTGGACGAATCGAATCCGGTAATTCATGAGCACCTGCGCGAGCAAGGACGCGCGTTGGTGCTTCGGCCGACCCCGAGTGGCGACATGCTCACACTCGTCGATCACCGGCGAGAAACCGGCATCCTCCTGGCCCACGATATCCCGGCCACGATGGGTGGACGCCTGCGCGCTAACGTTGCCAATGCCTTGGCGGCAACAGCGGCGGCAATCGGCGCCGACGTGGACCTTAGCTGCGTCCGCGACGCGCTCCGCAGCTTCACCAGCACCTTTGCCCAGACGCCCGGCCGCTTCAATCTGCTCACGATCGAAGGTAAGCAGGTCGTGATGGACTATGGCCACAATGCCGACGGCCTCGCAGCGATCGCCGACTTCGTCAGGCGAACCGCGGCCCCCCGGTCCATCGGGGTGATCGCCATCGCGGGAGATCGGCGGGACGAGGACATTCGCGCCTTCGGCGAGCTCGCGGGCCGCACCTTCGACCGGATCGTCATTCGGGAGCACGACGACCCGCGCGGGCGAGCGTACGGCGAGGTCGCGGCTATCCTCCACCGCGCGGTGATCGACGCCGGCTTGCCGAGCGACCGAGTCACCGTCATCCTCGACGAGCTTGAAGCGGTCCACGCGGCAATCGATCTCGCCAACCCTGGCGATTTGGTCGTTGCCCTGGTGTACCGCGTGCCCCGAGTGTGGGAGTCGCTCGCGCGCCGGGCGACGGGTCACGGAACATCCGCCGAGCCGTCCGCGGTCCCTCCGCTCGCCCTTTCGGACGCACCCGATCTCCCGAAGCCATCCGACGAGATGCCGATCGCTTCGTGATGGATACCGTGTAGAAGGTTCGTCCGATCCGGTTCTGATCGCCGACAACAGAAAGGAGGCCGATCCGCTGTCGGCCCGGCCTCCATACGCTTCACGTCGCGGATCGCCCCAGCCCTCGACCTGTTTCGACTCCCCTCTCCCACAAAGCGGGAGCGGAGATCAGGGGCGAGGGTCGGGTGGTCCCTACGAAACGATCTCCCCGCACGCGACGTACAGGCCGATCTCCTCCGCCGACTTGTGGAGATTGACGGCGAACGGCTCCGCCTGCAGATCTTCCAGGCTGATCTCGACCGTCGTC
The DNA here is from genome assembly GCA_034667245.1 of Thermomicrobiales bacterium. GTDB lineage: Bacteria > Chloroflexota > Chloroflexia > Thermomicrobiales > UBA6265 > DATBFX01. The sequence continues at coordinate 8,612 of JAXDKI010000230.1, forward strand.
GTGCTCTGACCGTTAGCATCGACGTCCTGGAGCGGGAAGGCCGGGTTCGGGTCGAGGTCGACGCACGTCCCGCGGTGGATGTGCGCCGGGTGCCCGCCGGTCGCCCCGACCAGGTTTAGCTCGACGTCGGTCTGGTCGCCGTTCGCCCGCAGCGTCGCCGTCCCCGACATCCCGGAGTCGTTCAGCTCGCCGAGATCGATCGTCAGCCCGTCGGCGCTCGCGTCGACGTCGTCACCGGCCTCCGGCGTCGCCTCGTCGGTTGCCGCCGCCGGCGCCGCGATCGAGACCGAATTCCCGGCGAGAAGGGTGGTCGAACGCGGTTCGTCCGGCTCCTGGAGGGTGCCGAGACCGCTGTAGGTGAGCCGGTGCCGTCCGTCGACCTGGCCAAGTTGGAAGGGCTCGCCATTGATCGCGAACGGCTCGTCGCTCGTCCAGACCAGCGAGGCGTCGCCGTTCGCGATCCCCTTCGCCTTGTCGTAGACCGAGAGGACGTTATGGACGCGGACGTTCGCCTCGGCGATTTGGCTCCCACTCAAGAACGACTCCGGTGTCTCGAACGAGCCACCGCCGTTGCTATTCAGGAAGAAGCGGAATGACCCCTCGGCCGTGATCGCGATCACCTGTTCCTCGATCGTCGTCCGACTGGTGATCTGGGCGCTGCCGAAGAAGGTGAATCGTGCCGTCCCCTCATTCCAATTGGTCGGATCGGCATCGGTGAAGAGCTCCGGCGCGTCCAGACCTGCGATGTGCGTCAGGTAGCCGTAGATCGTCAGGTCGGTCCCGCGCTGATCGAGCTTGCCGATGTACTCTAGCGCGTTGCCCCCGTCGCTCGCGCCGCCGACGATCGTCGGCGGACCCGTCGGTTCCTCCGTCGCCTCGGCCGTGGCTTCCTCCGTCGCTACCGGCGAGGCCGCTTGGATCGGTGCTTCGGTCGCCTCTTCCGTCGGTTCCGCGCCGTCGTCCGTGACGATGATCGTGGCCTTCATTCGCGGATGGATTTCGCAGTGATAGGCAAATTCACCCGCCTCGTCGAAGGTGAAACTGAAGCTCCCGCCCGGATCGATCGTGCCGGAATCGAACGCGCCGCCGTCCGCCGTCGCCGTGTGCGGCGCCTCGCCGGCATTCGTCCAGGTCACCGTCGTGCCGACCGGGATCTCGAGCACGTCCGGAGCGAACTGGAAATCCTGAATCTCGACCGCCTCGCCGCCGGCCGCCTCGCCGTCGTCGGCTGGTTCTGCCGTCGCCTCCTCCGCGGCCTCGACCACGACGATCGTCGCCGTCATCCGGGGATGGATGGCGCAGTGGTAAGCGAACTCGCCGGCTTCGTCGAAGGTAAAGCTGAACGACTGCCCGGACCCCAACTCGCCGGAGTCGAACGTCCCGTCATCGGACGTGACCGTGTGGGGAGCGTCACCCACATTGGTCCAGGTCACCGTCGTCCCGACCGTGATTTCGATCGTGTCCGGCGAAAACTGGAAATCCTGGATCTCGACCGCCACCTCATCCTGGGCAGCGGCGCGCGGCACACTCGGACGCGAGACCGGCGCCACGAGCAGCATCGCCATCAGCAGCGGAACCACGACCAGCAAACGCCTCGGAACCGCACCCATCGCCCATCTCTCC
>JAXDKI010000231.1:0-3452 GCA_034667245.1 Thermomicrobiales bacterium
ATCCTCGATCACCAAACCGCCGTCGGGCTGACTGACGATCTTCGCGTGCCGGCGCGAGATCTCCGCATCGCCACCGAGCGCCTCAACGCCATCGCCCTCCCGGCCGATGACCAGCTCTCCCGCCACCTGCAGTGTCGTTCCGGCGGCGTTTCCCCCCGTCACGCGCAGAACATCATTCGCCATCGTCAGATCTCCCTCGAGCGGTGCGGGCCGATGCGGTCCAAGTCTGTTCGTTCCTACCAGGATTGGGGGGCGCGTGCAAGCGCTTCCAGCACCCGCGAAGAGATCTTCGGCAGGGCTTGACGGGCCGTGTTAGGGTCCGACTTTCAGGGTGCCTCGTGTCGCAGAGCTTCGCGATATTTCGTCATAACGTCCGGTTGCTGATTGGCGATCCGGGCCCCGTCGTGCTGTTCATCATCACGCCGTTGTTGATGATGGCCATCATGCGGCCGGCGGTGGGGTTCGTGCTCGTCAGACTCGGATATCCGGACGCGAACGGCGCCGAGCAGGTCGTCCCGGGGTTCGCGGCGATGTTCACGTTCTTCTGGATGCCGTGGGTGGGCCGGGTCTTCATCGCCGAGCACGGGTGGGGGACGTGGGAGCGCTTGCGAACGGCGCAGGTGACGTCCCTGGGCATCCTGATGGGGAAGATCATGCCCGCGATGGTGATCGTGACGTCGCAGATCATCCTGCTGTTCGTGATCGGCGCCCTGGTGTTCGACCTGCACTCCGAGGGGCCGGTGCTGGCCTTGCTGTTGATCCCGATTCCGCTGATGTTGGCGGCGATGGCGATCACCTTGGCGTTGGTGGGCGTGTTGACGACGCTGAGCGCGATCGATGCAGCGGGCAACCTCGCGACGATGGTGTTCGCGAGCCTGGGTGGATCATTGGTGCCGGTCGCGGCGCTCCCCGATCTGGCTGAGAAGATCTCGCCGATCACGCCCAACCACTGGGTCATGGAGGCGTCGAGCAAGGTCCTGCTCGAGGGCGAGGGTGTCGGTGCGGTGATCGGGCCGGCGCTCGCCCTCATGGGCTTTGCCGTCGTGTTCGGCGCCATCGCGGCCCTGACGTTCCGGGTGGCCGACGCCAAGGTCGCGACCTAGTGCCCCGCGTCAGTACTTCGTGGGCACGAATTAAGGACGCGGGGCACTAGCGGATGGCCGGGCCCGTGTTACGCGTCACCGCCGGTCCTGGTCGGGGCGCGGTGATCGAGGTCGATCGGGAGGTCGTGCTGGGACGCAGCGGTGCACTGGCCGATGATCCGGAGGTGTCGCGCGCGCACGCCCGCGTCACGGTCGACCCGGGCGGGGATGTGGCCATCGAGGATCTCGGGTCCAGCAACGGGACGTTCGTCAACGGCGCGCGGGTGGAGGGCCTCACGGGCCTCGCCAACGGCGATGAGATCGCGGTCGGCACGACGAGGCTCGATGTCGCCGGAGTGCAGCGGCCGGCGCGGACGGCGATCTCGGCCCGCCCAAGTGCCCCGGTCGCTCCGGTTGCTCCCGTCGCTCCGGTGGGCCGGCGGGGTGAGCGGATCCGTGCCGTCAGCGGGCCGGCTACGGGCCAGGAGTGGGACCTTGCCGACGACTTGGTGATCGGCCGGGAGTCCGGCGAGGGCAGCATTCCCGAGGACCACGAGCTGTCGCGACGGCATGCGCGGATCCTGCGTCGCGCAGACGGCGCGATCGTCGTGCAGGACCTGGAGTCCACCAACGGGACGTATCTCAACGGGTGGCGGTTTCCGACGCCGCAGCGGCTGAGCCCGGGCGACAAGATCTACCTCGGGCAGACGACGCTCGAACTGGGCGGTGAGATCAGCGCTCCGCGGGCGCCGTCGCTGATCGCCGGCATCCCCGGCCAGGCGCGGCAGAGCAGCGGCGCCGGCACGATCCTCCACGCCGAGGGGGTCGTGAAGTCCTACGGCGACCTGGAGGTCCTCAAGGGTGTCGACCTGGAGGTCCAGGGCGGCGAGGTGCTGGGACTGCTGGGCCCCAACGGCGCCGGCAAGAGCACCTTCGTCTCGGTTGTCGCCGGGTTGCTCGACGCCGACGGCGGCACGGTGACGATCGGCGGCGTCGACGCGCTCAACAGCCCCGTCGCCGCGCGCGAGCACCTCGGCATCGCCCCGCAGGATCTCGGCATCTATCCCACGATGTCCGTCCGCCGCAACATGATCTTCGCTGGCGAGCTGTCGGGCCTGCGCGGCAAGCTGCTGCACGAACGCGTCGAGGAGATCGGCAACGCGCTCAGCCTCACACCGCTCATGGACCGCATCTCCGAGCGCATGTCCGGCGGTCAGAAGCGCCGCCTGCACACCGGGATGGCGATGCTGCACCACCCCTCGCTGCTGATCCTCGACGAGCCGACCGTCGGCGCCGACATCCGCACGCGCCAGGAGATCCTCGACGTGGTCAAGCAACTGGCCGCCGACGGCCGCGCCGTCGTCTACTCCACCCATTACCTCCCCGAGATCGAGAACCTCGGCGCTTCCGTCGGCGTCCTGGACGGCGGCAAGATCATCGCCCGCGGCTCGATCGCAGAACTCGTCGCCAAGCACTCCTCCGCCGCCGTCGAGCTGCAATTCGACGGCGAACCGCCACAGTTCTCCATCGACCCGGGCCACGGCCGTCTGACCCGCACCGACACCCTGGTCAGGATCGAGAAGACGCCCGACCCGGCCGCCGCCGCGGCAGCGGCACTCGGACAACTCGGCCACGCCACCCGCCGCCTCAAGCGCGTCGACGTCATCCAGCCAAGCCTCGACGCCGTCTACCTCGCACTCACCGAGCGGCGCTACGGTGGCGACCCCCAGGGCGAGGTCATCGGCGACCAACCGCCACCTGGCACCATTCCCGCCGGCTACTACCCAGACCCACTCGGCGAAGCAAAGCAACGCCTGTGGGACGGCACCCGCTGGACCGACCACACCACCACCTGAGGAATACGCAATGTCCAACCTGCCAGATAATGTCCTCGACTATCTCGCGTCGTCCAAAACGGTAACCCTGGCGACGGCCTCGGAGGACGGGACGCCGCACGCCAGCACGTTCATGTACGTCAACGACGGGTCCGACCTGTACGTGTGGGCGCGCACCAGCTCGACGACCGCGGGCCATCTGCAACACAACTCGAAGGTCTCCTTCGCGATCGACGAGTACGTCGAGGACTGGAACAAGGCCAAGGGCATTCAGGGCGACGGGCAGGGCGCACCCGTCAACGGGGAAGGCATCGCCATCGCGGTGCGGCTGTTCGGCGACAAGTTCCCGACGACGTCATCCGGCGCGTCGACGACCAACATCGCGTTCTTCAAGATCTCGGCCACGCACCTCGTGTTCATCGACAACGAGGGCGAGAAGACCGAGTTCGGCGGCGACGAGTTCGGTATGGACTTCCACCGCGAAGAGGTGCTGTAGCAGCGCCTAGACCTCCGCGCCGGGGTCGGTCAGCAGTTT
>JAXDKI010000232.1:0-6850 GCA_034667245.1 Thermomicrobiales bacterium
CAGGCTGGTCCGAACTGTTGGAAAAATCCGCCGGGCACGACTTGGAAGGTCGTCTCGGTCACCGTAACGCGGCTCACGAGGCACACCATCAGCGCAAGTCTGTGTGCGATCCGCGACCGTCACAGCCACTCGGACGTGCGTCCGATTGTTCGACGGGCTGGCATGTGTTTGAAACGTTCAGATCAGTCCGGGCGCCTGCCGGCCGGAGCGGGCGGCTTGTTAGCGCGTTCGTGCCGGTGGTACTCGCCCGTGTGGCTGATCGCGACCCGGATCGCCGGCCGGTCGCCGTGGACCCTGATCAGGTGAAACGTATTCGCCGGCGCCAGAATCCACTCGCCGGCCTTGACGTAGATCGGCTCCGGCCGTCCCTCCAGCGTCCAGGACAGCTCTCCCTCGTGGACCACCCAGCACTCGTCGGCGAGGTGGTAGTGCCAGTCGTTCTGGTGACCGGGCGCCTGGCAGATGACGGTGACGGCGTAGCGATCGGTCAACACGATCGTTTCCACCCAGGGCGGCCCGCCCTGGCGAGCCTTCAGTTCCTCGATGCCCACCGTGAGGCGTTCGGTGTTCAGGGTCGAAGGTGCGTCGTCGGTCATGCCGACCTCCTTCTGTGACACGGCTCAGGCCGGAGATCATCCACCACGACGCACCGCTCCGCAACACCCGCCACGGCCACGGCCGCCGTGGTGCGGCATTCGCGCTCAGGCCCGAAAACAGTACATCCGGAAGAGGTCCGACGGCGCCACGAACACGTCCCGCACTCCGCCGAACCCCGCTTCGTGGCCCAGCGCATGCCACCCGGAGGCGGTCTCGGGGAAGTCGGCGGCGTGGACGTGGGCGGTCATCGCGTCCCATTCCTCGGCCGTGTAAGCGGTCCACGATGGCCGCTGGTAGTCCCAGCGGCGCAGCCACGACTCGCGGTCCTCGCCGTCCGGACTCGCGTTCTCGTAGATCAGGAAGAGTCCGCCCGCGCTGACGATGCCGCGAATCGCGCGCATCACGGCCAGTTTCGCCGGCGCGCGGAGGTGGTGCAGCGACAACCCGATCCACACCACGTCCACCGGCGCGGGCCGATCGCCTAGGGCCTCGACGAAATCGCGCTGCTCGAGCGTCACGGGGCAGGCGAGCGCCGCAAGCGCCTCCCGCGCGAGGTCCAGCGCGGCCGGTGACTGGTCGATCCCGTGGTAGCGGGCGACCCGCGTGCCCGAGAGCGCCCGGACCGTCGCGTCGGCGTCGCCGCAGGCGATGTCGAGGAACCGGAACGGCTGGACGGCCTCATCGACCAGGATCTGGTGCAGCCATCCGTACGCCTCGCGATGAAAGAGGTAGTTGTTGTCGACCATCTTGCGATAGACCTGCCACTGGCGGTGGAAGATCGCCTGCGACGACTCCTCCAGCAGCGCTCCCGGTGGCGGGTCGTGGCGGACATCGCCCATGGTCGATCCTCCTGCATACGGTACACGGTCGGGTCTCGGGAACAGGATGTGAGTCGCAGCGGCGAATATAGTCTCACTGGCCCTTTCGAGCCGGGAGGAGGGTGGGACGAGCGCAAGGTGCCCGAACGCGCATCATGCGCGGCGAACGATGGCAGCCTCACCCGCGCGGGCACGCCCTCCGTAGCGCGACGAAGCGGCGGCCACCGCCATCACCCACCGGCGTCAACCACTCGTCGACGAGATATGTCAACGGCCGCAGCCGGCTGGCGACCCGCCCGCGGAAGTCACCGCTGAGCGAACGCCCTTATAGCAGGTTCCTCGAGCGCTGGGGCTGCGATTAGGTGTTGGAGTTAGGCGCCGAGGTAATCGACCTCATGGTCCTTGCCCTTATGCTCCGCGGTCGTCCATCGTCCGATCCGTCTCGCGTGGCACCGTGCGGTACGGCCCCACGATCGTGTCGAAGACCCGCCCGAGCCGGTCGACGAGCGCCCCCTCGGGCCCGTCACCCGACCAGAACATCGTCGTCCACGACCACGCGGCGGTCAGCGTGCGTCCCACCTCGACCGGATCGCAATCGACCAACTCCCCCGCCGCGCGTGCGGCGCGCAGCAAGTCGCCGGCCTCGGCCTCGGCCGTCCGCATGTGGCGGGTGAAGATCGGCCGGAACTCCGGATCGCTTCGCATCTGCGCCCAGAAGGTCGCCATGTTTGCCTGGTGGTCGGGGTCGGTGGGGTCACCGATCTCCTCGGAGCGCTGATCGGCCGGGATGATGCCGCGGGCCCGGAGCGCCTCGATTGGCGAGGCGTGGCTCTCGCGGACCGAGCGGAACCGTTCGGTCATCGACATCAGCGCCCATTCCAAGTAGGCACGGATCAGCCCGCGCTTCGAGCCGAACCGCCGGCTGACCGCCGTCGCGGTGCATCCCAGGACGCGTGCCACCGCGTCGAGGGTCAGTCCGCCGTAGCCTGCGGTCACCAACACCCGCGTGGTTGCCCGGAAGAAATCCTCATCCTGGAAGGTACGCGGGCGACCACCTTGCCCCGTCCGCGGATTGTTTGATGCCACCAGTCCATCCACCTTCCGATTGTTTGTTATGATAGACCAACAAATACTGTGTCCAGGTCCGTTCCTTCGCTCAGTGGCGGGCGCTCAGGAAAGGAGGCCACCCGCGTCCGCCGCGCTTCAACGGTACATCGATCAGTTGCCGGTTCACGCATGCATGAGGAGACTATCCCTTGTCTGACTCCGAAGGTACCACGCGCAGACCACGCGTAACCTCATCCCGTTTCTCCCGCCGGGGTTTCCTGCGCGCCGCGGGCGCGGGCACCGCCCTCGCCGTCGGCACGCCGCTGCTTGCCTCCGCGCAGGAAGCGACGCCGAGCGCCGGTCCGCTCGTCGCCACCACCCTGCCAAGCAGATGGGACCGCGAGGCCGACGTCGTGGTCGTCGGGACGGGGGCGGCGGCATTCTCCGCCGCCGTGACGGCCGCTCAGGCCGGCGCCGAGGTGGTCATCCTGGAAAAGGCCGCCAATCCCGGCGGCACCACCCTGATCTCCGGCAACGGCTACTGGATCCCGAACAACTCCAAGATGCGGGCGAAGGGCCTAACCGATCCGCGCGAGGACGCGCTCAAGTTGATGGCCCGTCTCTCCTACCCGCAGCTGTACGATCCAGAGATGCCCACCTTCGGCCTCCCGCAGCTCACCGCCGACCTCCAGGCGACGTACTACGACACCGCCGCCGGGATGATCGACACCTACGAGGAATGGGGCGCGCTCTACTCCATGATCCAGCCGGGGATGGGCTACAGCGGCCAGCCCGCGGACATCGGCGACCCCGAGTACCACGCCGAGCTGCCGGAGAACAAGGCGCCGAATGGCCGCCTCATCATGGCCGATGCGTCGCGGGGTGAATTTGGCACCATCCCGCAGCAGATGCAGAAGTGGACAGATACCAAGGGCGTTCCCGTCCTGACCGAGCATCGGGTCGTCGGCGCCTTCCAGAATCGGGACGGTGCCGTCGTCGGCGTCCAGGTCGAGAACAACGGCACGCAGCTGGCGATCCGGGCCCGGAAGGCGGTCGTGTTCGGCTCGGGCGGCTTCACTCAGGACCCGATCAAGGCACTCAACTACCTGCGCGGGCCGGTCTTCGCCGGCTGCGGCGTGCCGACCAACACCGGCGACTTCGTGGACATCGGCCTGGCCCTCGGAGCTCGGTTCGGCAACATGAACCAGGCCTGGTGGCTGCAGTGCCCGCTGGAGCTGGCGCTCAAGAGTCCCGCCTTGCCGGGAGCCGACATCTGGATGCCCTACGGCGACAGCATGGTGATCGTCAACAAGTACGGCAACCGCGTGACCAGCGAAAAGCGGACCTACAACGAACGGGGCCAAAGTCACCACTACTACGACCCGGCGCGCACCGAGTACCCCAACCTCGTGCAGTTCATGATCTACGACGACGCGGTCGCCCAGGATCCGACCCAGTACGGATTCCGCTTCCCGATCCCGGCAGCGGGGCAGGACTCCGACTACGTCATCAAGGGTGATACCTGGGAGGACCTGGCCGCCAACATCGCCGCGCGGCTCGACTCGGTCCGCGGGCAGGCGTCGGTCAGTGCCCGGGTCGGGCCGGAAGTCAAGCTCGCCGACGACTTCGTCGACAAGCTCGGCGCCACGATCCAGCGCTTCAACGGCTTCGCCGAGACCGGGGTCGACGAGGACTTCGGGCGCGGCTCGACCCCGATCCAGGTGGCGTGGGGGAGCGGCACGGCGCGCTTCGGGCAGCTGAAGAATCCGACCATGGCGCCGTTCCGGTCCGAGGGGCCGTACTACTGCATCATGGTTGGCGGCATGACACTCGACACCAAGGGCGGCCCGGTGATCGATACGGGCTCCCGGGTGATCCACGCGAGCGGTCAGCCGATCCCGGGGCTGTACGGGGCGGGCAACTGCGTCGCCTCGCCGACCGGCCAGGCCTACTGGTCCGGTGGCGCCACCCTCGGGCCGGCGCTCACCTTCGGCCACATCGCAGGCAAGAACGCGGTCGCCGAACCCGAGAAGTCGATCGACTAGGGTCCGCGTTTGTGAGTCCTTGGGGCGGCGAGACGCTGCTTCACCGATCTCTTCCTCCCCGTAGCGGGATTGGACGAATGTGCGAACCTATGGGGCTGCCAATCTATGGGATCGCCAATCCGGGGCCTGACCACCCACCCACGTCCCGAGGCCGATCGAGCGACGAGCCAAAACCTGCGATCGTCCTCACCTGACCGGCTCCGAAGTGCGCGCAGGGACACCATGAGCGAGAGACCGTCACCCATCGTCACCGGTTTGCGCGAGCAGGATCTGGCCGGTTACCAACGGGTGGCCGCGGCAGCTCGCGCCGAGCTTCAGCGCGATCCTCACCGCCCTCAGTACCACTTCACACCTCCGGCCAACTGGATGAACGATCCCAACGGCTTGATCCAGTGGAACGGGCGTTACCACCTCTTCTACCAGCATCACCCGCACGGCCCCCTCTGGGCCGAGATGCACTGGGGACACGCCGTCAGCGACGATCTCCTCCATTGGCAAGATCTGCCGGTCGCGCTCGCTCCAACCCCCGATACCTGCGATCGCGACGGCATCTTCTCCGGCTGCACGGTGGACGATGGCGGCACGCCGACGATCCTCTATACCGGCGTCGACGGACCGAATCAGGCGGTATGTGTCGCGACCGGCGACGATGCGCTCCTCCGCTGGACCAAAGATCCCGCCAACCCGGTCGTGCCGCAAGGGCCGCCGGACCTCGACCTCCTGCGTACCGCCGACTGCACCCACTTCCGCGATCCCAGCGTCTGGTGGGAGGGCGACCGGTGGCAGATGCTGGTCGGCTCCGGAATCCGCGGAGCCGGTGGAACCGTGCTGCGTTACAGCTCGCCCGATCTCCGGCATTGGACGTTCGAGGGACCGCTGCTGATCGGCGACGAGCATGCCCACGATCCGGTCTGGACCGGTTCGATGTGGGAATGCCCCCAGCTCTTTCCCCTGGCGGACCGCCACGTCCTGATGATCTCCGTCTGGCACGAGGGGCGGACCCACTACCCGGCCGCGATGATCGGCATCTATGCGGATGGACGGTTCGTGCCCGAGTCGGCCGCGGTGCTCGACGCCGGTAGCCACTATGCCCCCCAGACGTTTCTCGACGATCGGGGGCGGCGCCTGCTCATCGGCTGGCTACGAGAACAGCGCAGCCGCGAGGCACAGGCCCTCTCAGGCTGGAACGGGGTGATGTCGATCCCGTGGGTGCTGTCGCTCGGCGCCGATCGCCGCCTGCGCTACGCGCCGGCATCTGAGCTGGCGGCGCTACGTCACGCCCATCAGCGGGTTGAGAAGCAGGTCCTTCCGGCCGACCAGGATCTGCTCTTCCCAGACCTCGGCGGCGACGTCATCGAGCTCAGTGCCGAGCTCGCACCAGAAGGGGCCAACGCCCTCGGATTAGTGGTACGCCGCACACCGGACGGCACGGAAGAAACGCGCATCGTCTACGAGCCGGCTCGCTGCTGCATCTTCGTGGACAGGACGCGATCCAGTCTCGACGATCGCAGCGATACCACCCGCCACGAGGCGCATCTTCAACTCCACGCAGGCGAGCCGCTCCGCCTCCGCGTCTTCCTCGACCGCTCGGTTCTCGAGTTGGTCGCCAACGAACGCCTCATCCTGTCGGAGCGCATCTATCCGACGCGGGAAGCCAGCCAAGAGGTCGGCATCTTCGCGTCCGGCGGGCCGGCCCGCCTGCTCGCGCTCGATCGTTGGGCGATGCGCTCGATCTGGTAGTGTTGGCTCGCCGTTCGGGTATTGCCTGATGGCCCGACGGTCGCCTGCTCCACCGGTCTGGAGGCGAAGCGTCGATGACCATGCCCAACGCAGGGACACTGCGCGGCGACAGCATCAGCCTCCGACCAACAGCAGCTTCCGATGCAGAACGCCTCACCGAGATCCTCACCCATCCCGGCGTCGCCGAATGGTGGGGGCAGTGGGATCTCGGTCGCGTCGAACTCGAGTTGATCGCTCCCGCCGACGACACGGTGACCTTCGCGATCGAAGTCGACGGTCAGGTGATCGGACTCATCCAGTACGCGGAGGAAGACGAGCCCGACTACCGGCACGCCGGCATCGACATCTTCCTCGACCCGGCCTGGCACGGCCGCGGCCTGGGGACCGACGCGGTGCGCACCCTCGCCCGCCACTTGTTCGACGAGCGCGGACACCACCGCCTCACGATCGACCCGGCCGCCCACAACCAGCGCGCGATCCGATCCTATCAGCGGGTGGGCTTCCGGCCGGTCGGAGTCATGCGCCGCTACGAACGCGGCCCCGACGGCACCTGGCATGACGGCCTGCTTATGGACCTACTCCCGGAAGACCTGACAGAGCCAG
>JAXDKI010000233.1:0-6873 GCA_034667245.1 Thermomicrobiales bacterium
GCCGCCCCAGGCGCCAGCACCTCGACGTTGTCGATCAGCCTCACCGCACCGAGCCGGACCGCTGCCAGCACCCGTGCCCTCGACTCCACCCGAGGGATCGACTCGAGCGTCTCGGGATCGACGATCGCCAGGTAGTCGACCGATAGATCGGGCGCCTGGTCGAGCTCCGCCTGCCCGGCCGTCAGCAACGATCCCACCTCAACCTCCCCAGACTCGACGAGTGAGGCGATTCGGAACAGCGCCCGGGGCAGGACGCCGGCGTGCTGCCGTTGCTCCGCCGTCAACCGGGCATTCCGTGAGCTGAGGGCAAGCCCATCGGCGTCACGCACGGTCGCGCAGCCGACGACCTTTCCAGGCAGCCTCAGATCGCGGTGTAGGCGCCGGATGACGACCAACTGCTGATAGTCCTTCTCGCCGAAATAGGAGGCCGCGGGTTGGACGGCGCTCAATAGGATTGTGACGACCGTCGCAACTCCCCGAAAGTGGCCAGGGCGGAATGCCCCTTCCCAGCGCTCCGTCAGCGTCGCCACCTCGACCGATGTCGCAAAGCCGGTCGCGTAGACCTCGTCCTCGGTCGGCGCAAAGATCAAGTCGGCGCCCGCAGCCGCGGCGATTTCGAGGTCCCGGTCGAGCCCCCGGGGGTACCGCGAGAAATCGACCGGATCGGAGAATTGGGTGGGATTGACGAAGATGCTGACCACCGTCCGCGCATGCTCCGCCGCCGCGCGCTGGATCAGCGACGCGTGCCCGGTGTGCAACGCCCCCATGGTCGGCACGAGTCCCGGAGCATCACCGCCGAGCGCCGAGCGCAGCGCGGCGACCGACGAGACGACACGGCTCATGGCACGGGCTCAGACCGCGATTCGTCAAGTTCGTCGCGTAACGCCGTCACTTCCTCCGGGTTCATCGGGTAGCTTTGCGCCCCGGTCGGGAAAGCGCCCCCGCGGACGTCCGCCGCGTAGCGAGTGAACGCGTCGGTCATCGCCGCGCCCACCTCGGCATAGCGTTTGACGAATCGGTACGGGGGCCGGTCGTCGAGACCGAGTAGATCAGCCGCGACAAGCACCTGACCGTCGCACTCCGGTCCGGCACCGATCCCGATCGTGGGGATGGGCACGCGCTCCGAAACGATCCGCGCCAGCTCGGTTGGCACCAATTCCAGGACGAGGGCGTAGGCACCGGCCGATGCGACCATTTCGGCATCCTCGATGATCTGCCGTGCCATCGTCCGATCCCGCCCTTGGACGCGGAACCCCCCAATGACGCCCACCCTCTGTGGCGTCAAGCCGAGGTGTCCCATCACCGGAATCCCCGCGTCGACGAGCGCCCGGATGCGTCCGGCGACCGTCCGCCCGCCTTCGAGCTTGACGCTGTCCGCGCCCCCCTGCTGCATCAGTCGTCCGGCATTCTCGAGCGCCTGGGCATCGCTCAGGTGGTAGGACAAAAAGGGCAGGTCCGCGACGACGTGCGTCCGCGGCGCTCCCCGTACGACGGCCCGGCAGTGGTGGACGATGTCGTCGACCGTGACCGGCACGGTCGTTTCGTACCCGAGCACGACCATCCCGAGCGAGTCGCCAACCAGGATGAGGTCGATTCCCGCCCGCTCTGTCGCCCGCGCCGTCGCCACGTCGTACGCCGCCAGCATGACCAACTTCTCGCCACCCTTCCGCGCCGAGACCTCCCGGGCGGTCAATTTGCGGCGATCCACACCATCCGTCTTCACCGCGTAGTTCCTGTTCTCGCTGGAGAGGTTCTTGCCGACATGTCGTTCATCTCCTTGATCGCGACGGGACACCAAGCGTCTCTCCCGCCTCCTGGCCTGATGCATCGTGACTGGGGGGACGGGCCGGTCAAGGCCGGGGCGGCTGCCTCCGGTCCCCCTGCTTCGACCGCATCCGCACGTCGCGGGCACCGGCAGATCGTTGGGCAGATACCACCGGCCGGCGACCGGCAAGGCCGCCAGCGCATCTTCCCCCTCTCCTCACAAGTGTATGCGTAGGCACGCCCGCGTGATCGCGACATCCCGTGCGTGCGGCCACGGATGACCGGCCCCGGGCCCACCGGACCGATCCGGCGGCAGGTCGATCGGAGGATGGCATTCGGGACCGACGAAGATGATGCCAGGGTCCCCCTCGCCCATCGAGCAGGATGGAGCACTTCGGCGGACCGACCGATAGACGGTGAATGGATGCTTCGAGCGTCGCGTCACGGGTTGCCCGTCCCAGGCTGTCCCCACTACCGCATCGCTTCTTGACGGCCCCCGTGGTGCCGGGTAGGCTGCATCCGACAATCGAATTGCGCCGCAACGGGAGCTCGGGGGGCCGGGCTGAGAGGGTGGTAGACGAAAGGCGACCGACGGGAGCCGGCGGGCGACAGGAGAACGACCTTCTGTCGACGTGAGCTTTCCGCTGTCGGCCCCGCCTCCCCACCGACCGTCGAACCTGATCGGGGTAATGCCCGCGCAGGGATGATCGCGCCTCTCCGAGAGCACCGTCGGTCACCGGCGGTGTTTTTTCGTTCGTCGCCTCGACCGGCGATGAAGAAGGGAGCGCGATGGAGCCAAACGAAACCGGAGCGGGTATCGGCACGGGCGACGAGGCGATCGGTCGTTCTGGAATGGTGTCGATACCTGCTCTGTTCCTCGCCTCGCGCGAGCGCTACGGAGAGGACAGCACGCCCGATACCCGCGTACCGATGCGGGAGATCGCCCTTTCGCCGAGGCGGAGTGAGTGCTGCGGCTGGGGGCGGGGGCGTCGTCGTCGGCTCCGCCGGCTTCAAGTCGGCCGACCTCGCCCAACGGGAGGTGCGGCCCCCGCCGATCTGGACGGCTGACGGATGTTCCTTTCACCGCTACTTTGGGGCGGTCGTGGCATCCGCCGGGGACCGAAGCCACGTGCTGTACGAACCGGCCGTCGATGCGGGTCGGCCGGGCACCGGGTCGTAATGACCCGCCGAGTGACATCTCCTGTCTATGTTGGACACGTCCAATCTCGTGAGGAGTGATCTTTCGCATGCGCCCTCGGGGTCAGAACACCGTCGAGACGCTCACTCTGCGTCCGGGTGAGCAACCGCTCAATCTATCGCCACGCGGGGAGCATCGCTCAGTCCCCCGCGAGAAGAAGCCGGAGTGGCTCAAGATCCGGCTCGATCATGGGGAGCACTATCTCGAGCTCAAAGGGATCATGCGCGGGCTGGACCTACACACGGTCTGCGAGGAAGCCCATTGCCCGAACATCTACGAATGCTGGAACCAGCGCACCGCGACCTTCATGATCCTTGGCGATACCTGCACTCGCGCCTGCCGATTCTGTGGCATCAAGTGGGGCCGGCCAACGCATCTCGATCGCGAGGAGCCGAAGCGGGTGGCCGCGGCGGTGCAGGCGATGGGCCTCCGGCACGCGGTCGTCACCTCGGTCAACCGGGATGAACTGGACGACGGTGGCGCCGGCATCTTCGCCGAGACGATCCGTGAGATCCACGCGGTGCTACCCGACTGCGGGGTCGAGGTCTTGATCCCCGATTTCCAGGGGAACTGGGACGCTCTGAGGACCGTCATCGAGGCCGGTCCGGACATCCTCAACCACAACATCGAAACCGTCCCCCGTCTCTTCCGGCGGATCCAGCCCTGGGACTCCTACGAGGTCAGCCTGGAGCTGCTCCGCCGCTCCAAGGAGATGGCCCCTACCATCCTGACCAAGTCCGGGATCATGGTTGGGCTGGGCGAGCAGCACGATGAACTGGTCGCCGTCATGCGCGACCTCGTTGGCGTCGACCTCGACATCCTGACGATCGGGCAGTATCTCCCGCCGTCCCAGCGTCACGCTCCCCTCGATCGCTACTACCGCCCCGAGGAATTCGCCCAACTGAAGGCCGAAGGTGAGGGGTTGGGGATTCGCCACGTCGAATCTGGTCCGCTCGTACGCTCGTCCTACCACGCGGGGGAACAACTCGAGTCGCTACGACGCAAGGGCCACGGCGACGGGGTAGCAACCTCCTGACCGTGCTGTTGACGCAAAGGGGATCGTAGATGGCAATCCTCGACGTCGTTCGCGTGCCTGGGGTGACGCCGTATCTCCCGATGTGGGAGCGACAGCGGGCACTGGCGGCAGCTCGCGGGCGGAACGAGATCGATGACCTCCTGTTGCTGCTCGAGCACCCCCCCGTGTACACCAACGGGCGGGGTGGTCGGCGCGAGCACCTCCTTGTCGACGAGGCGGCTCTGGCGCGGCTCGGAGCGAGCTACGTCGAGATCGACCGCGGGGGAGACATCACGTATCACGGGCCGGGACAGCTCGTCGGCTACGCGGTCGTCGACCTTGACCGCGCTGGCCTGAGCGCGCGGACCTACGTCCGCGGTATAGAACAGGCGCTTATCCGTACGGCCGCTCATTTTGGGGTGGAGGCCGAAGCGGTGCCGGGCTACACCGGCGTCTGGGTCGGCGACGAGAAGCTTGCGGCGATCGGGGTAAAGGTGAGCCGGAACGTGACGTATCACGGCTTCGCGCTCAACGTCGACCCGGACCTGTCCTACTTCGGGCACATCATACCCTGCGGCATCGCCGACCGAGGTGTCACCTCCCTGGCGCGGCTCCTCGGCCGCGCGGTGGCGGTCGATGAGGTGGCTCCGGTCTGCGCCGCGGCCTTCGCCGACATGATCGGGTCGGATCTCCGTTGGGCCGCGGCCGAGTTTGCATCGAATCTCGCTTGCGACAATGGACGGGTGACGGGAGTTTCCGGAGTGGCATCGACGAGCCGCCGGCAGACCCAGGGCTTTCCGAATGCTCAAGAGGAGCCTGGTAGGTGAACGAGCAGGCCCGTCGGAACATCCCGGCGGTGTGGCAGGACCGCGAGCCAGCGGATGCGAAGGCACTCCTGCTGGCCGAAGCGACAGGGCTAGCCTTCCTGCTCGAAGCCGCGGCAGAGCTGCGCGGCGGGGACCATCACGGCCGGAGCTCCGTTCGCCGCAACGTCTGCACCTTCGCCCGCGCTGGCGCCACGGTTCCCCCACCGTGACGAAGGACGAGATTTCCGAGACCCCACCCCATCGATACCTTCCCCCCTTCCGGCTGCCGGGTCAGGAGGTCGGAAGAGAATCCGACCGGGCACCGTGGAGGCTTCTCGCCGGCAATCAGGACGATCCGATGTTGGGGTTTGCCCGATTGGGTGCCTCGGGTGCGCGGCCAGCCGCCACGGTTGTCGCGACCGAGGCACCCGTCGCCCCATACGAGGCTGCCCCTCGTCTTCTTGATCGGGCGCGACCAGTGTTTCTCGATAGTAGTCTCGCCGGCAGCGGAACTGGTCGGTATTCCTATCTCACCGCCGATCCATTCTTGATTGTCCGCAGTCGCGGCAGGCGCGTCGAGCTGACCGGCTCCATGGGGACCGTCGTCCTCTGTGCAGACCCGTTCGACGTCATCCAGTGCCTGCTCCGCCACTATCGGGTCGCGCCGGTCCCCGGCCTACCTCCGTTCCTCGGTGGTGCCATCGGCTACTTCGGCTACGATCTCGGCCGCTTGCTGGAGCGACAACCGACTTTGACCCGGGACGCCGATGGGCTGCCGGATCTGAATCTCGGCTTCTACGATTGGGTGCTGGCGGCCGATCACCTGACCGGCAAAAACTGGCACATCGAGACCGTCTTCTCGCCACGCGAGGAGAACGAAGCCAACGCACGAATCCGCGACTTCCAGGAGCGCCTCACCCGGCCAATGGGTTCGCTGTCCCGCTGGTCGCCCCCTCGACAACGGTTGCGTTCCAACCTCCGCCGTGGGGATTACCTCGATGCGGTTCGTCGCGTCCAGGACTACATCGCCGCGGGCGACGTCTACCAAGTCAACCTCTCGCATCGATTGGAAGGGCGATGGCGCGGTCCGACGTGGCCGCTCTACGAGCGGCTGCGCGCGGCCTCGCCGGTCCCGTACGGGGCGTACCTGGCGTTAGGCGACGTCACGATCTTGAGCGCGTCACCGGAGCGGTTCCTGCAGGTGGATCCCGAGGGCATGCAGGTGGAGACCCGCCCGATCAAAGGGACGCGGCCGCGCGGGGCAACGGCCGGTGAGGACCGAGCACTGGCCGCCGATCTGCTGCGGAGCGAGAAGGATCGCGCTGAGAATGTGATGATCGTCGACCTGTTGCGCAACGACATCGGAAAGGTGTGTCAGGTCGGCTCGGTGCGCGTGCCGGAATTGCTCAGTCTCGAACCGTACGCTACCGTCTGGCAGTTGGTCAGCGCGATTACGGGCACGTTGCGACCGGAGCTGGATGCGGTGGACCTGCTGCGCGCCTGCTTTCCGGGAGGCTCCGTCACCGGCTGCCCGAAGATCCGGGCGATGGAAATCATCGAGGAGTTGGAGCCGGTACGGCGGGGCATCTACTGCGGGGCGATCGGATGTCTGAGCTTCACGGGCGCGATGGACACCAGTATCGTCATTCGTACCCTGGTGCACGTCGCGGAGCAACTTCACCTCCAGGTCGGCGGCGCGATCGTCGCCGAGTCCGATCCCTCGGCGGAGTATGCCGAGACGATCGCCAAGGCGCGTGCCGGTTTGGATGCCCTCGGCGCGGAGGTTGAGGACTGGTGAGCGCCGAGCCTCTACTCTGGGTCAATGGTCACCTGGTGCCGGCGCGGGAGGCGCGGGTCGATCCACGCGACCGGGGTTTTACGCTTGGCGATGGTCTGTTCGAAACAATGCGGGTGGTGGCGGGTACCGTCCCCTGGCTCGACCAGCACCTGACCCGTCTCCGAGAGGGCACTACGCTGATGGCGTTGCCCCTACCGTGGAGTGGCGACCAGCTCGCTCGGGCCATCCGTGAGACCTTGGACGCGAACGGGATCGGCGATGGCGTTGTGCGACTGACGATCAGCCGCGGCGT
>JAXDKI010000234.1:0-25053 GCA_034667245.1 Thermomicrobiales bacterium
CTGAAGGGCAACGAGCGTGGTCGCCCCACGACCGGAGGCAGCAAGGGTGATGCCATGAAGTTTGGTCCGGACTCGTGCTGGCGCGGGCCCGCAGGCGCGAGTCGGCAATTGGAAAGAGGTCCTTCGCTGGCGCTCAGGATGACCGAATGGAGGACGCCCCTCTCGCGGTCATCCTGAGCGCAGCGAAGGACCTCTCCTCGCCGGACTCCTCCCCGTTCGTCGCGCCCGTTCTGCCTCTTTACGGGATTCCGAGTGCCTTCCGTTGGTTCGGCATGACGCCGACGGGTACCTCGATCAGCGTCGGTTCGTCGGCCTTGATCGCCTCGCGCAGTTGGAGACGCAACTCCGCAGGCGTCTCCGCCCGGCGCCCCGCGATCCCGAACGCCTTGGCCAGCAACCCGTAATCCGGATTGACCAGCTCCGAACCGATGATGCGACCGTCGTACTCCTGGTCCTGGATGCGGCGGACGTTACCGTAGGCGTTGTCGTTGAAGACCACGGCGGTCAGCCGGATATCGTGCTGGACGAGGGTCGAGAGCTCGTTGAGGGTGAAGCCGAACCCGCCGTCGCCGTTGATCGAGACGACCGGCACGTCGGGTCGGCCGACCTTCGCCCCCATTGCCGTGGTGAACCCGTAGCCGAGCGTCCCCTGGTAGCCGGGGGTGAGAAACGTGTTCGGCAGGTAGACCGGCAGCCCGAGATACGACCAGTACCCCACCTGCGTGAACTCGTTGACGATGATCCCTTCGTCCGGCATCTCGGCCCGAATCGCGAGCGCGAAATCGGCCTGCGGTTGCACCGAGTTGATCCGCGCCGTCGCCGCCTGCTTGAATGCGGTCAGCTCCGCCTCACGCGACGACCGTTGACGGTTGTGCCGTCCAACGCGCTCGACCAGTGCCGCCAGCCCCGCCTTCGCGTCGGCCTCGATCCCGACCGCGACCGATAGGTTGCGGCCGATCTCCTCCGGGTCGATGTCCAACTGGATGACGCTCTGCTGGGGATTGGTCATTCGGGCCGTGCCGAGGATGTCGGCGAAGCGCGTCCCGACGAGCAGGACGACGTCGGCCCGCGGCAGGTACTCCAGTTCGGCCAACGCTCCCTGCGCCAGATAGTGGCGGTCGGAGATGCTTCCCTTCCCATTGCGCGAGACGATCACCGGCGCCTGCAGCATCTCGGCGAGCGTCCGCAACTCCTCTCCGGCGTCGGCCCGATGGATCCCGCCCCCGACGAAAATCAACGGCTCGCGTGCTTCGCCGAGGAGGCGGGCAGCCCGGTCGATCAGATCGGGATCGCCGGCGGAGCGCTCCCGCGGACCGATACTTGGTGGCAGCGCGATCTCGGCCTCCGCGAAGAGCACGTCGGGTGGGACCTCGACCTCGACCGGGCGCGGCCGGCCGCTGCGGAGTTGTCGAAACGCTTCGTTCACCGTCGCCGGGATTGCCTCGGGCGTGCTGGCCCTGGCGGCGTGCTTGGTGACGGAGCGGATCATGCCGATCTGGTTCGGGATCTCGTGCAGTACCCCCGTGTCGCGGTCGATCAGGTCGGACCGGATCTGACCCGTCAGGCAGAGGACCGGAGAGTTGCAGGAGTAGGCCGTGGAGAGACCGGCCGCCGCGTTGAGCAACCCAGGGCCGGGGACGACGCAGCAGACCCCTTCGCGACCAGTAACGCGCGCGTAACCGTCCGCCATGTACGCGGTTGCTTGCTCGTGACGGGTATGGAGCACGCGGATGGCGTCGCGCGCGTCGTAGAGCGCGTGAAAGAACCCATCGAGCTGGATTCCCGGCAGCCCGAAGATCGTGTCCACCCCATGCCGTTTGAGGCTTTCAACCAGCGCCTGTCCGCCGGTAAGCCGGCGCGGTTCCTCCGCTGCCGTACTGTCCTGCGTTGGGGTTGCTGTGTCTACCACCGGGTCGTTCCCTTCGAGTAAGTCATCACGGACGCGTATCTGAACGTTGGGGTCTATTGTAGGTGAACACCGGGTGCAATCTGGACGCCGCGCCCGGTCAAGGGGGCGGGCGGCGATCCGACCTCGGGTGGTCCATCTCGCTGACCGTGAGCCAGTCTATTTCGCAATCCCATTACCGGCGAAGCGGTCGCGGGAAACGATGCGATCGATTGGGATCCGTTCGGTGGGGCGTGGAGGCTCGTCGGCGTAGCCGATCGGCAGCGTCGCGACCAGCCGGAAGCGATCCTGCGGCAACCCGAAGAAGCCCGCGAGGGGCTCCTCCAACAGCCAATCCCAATGCTGGAGCGAGGCGACCAGTCCCTCGGCGGTCAGCGCGAGCCAGAGCGCCAGCTGCACCATGCCGAGTCCCTGCTCGGCGTAGGCCCCGGCCTGGTCGAGGGTGATCTGCCAGGCCTCGGCCAGCTGCCGCCGGACGGAGACCTCTTCGTAGACCAGCGCCACCGCCACCCCGCGCCGAAACCCGGAAAGACGATCCAGGTAGCGCTCCAGCCGGTCGCCCTCCAAGCGCTCGAGAAACGCCTGCTCGACGAGTTCCCAGAAGGCGGCGCGCTCTTCGTGAACCAGGACAACGTGCCAGGGGGGCAGGTTGAAGGCGGCGGGTGTCAAATGGATCGCTTCCACGATGCGTTGCAGCGACGCCTCCGAAAACGGCCCCGATTGCAGCCGGCGGATCGATCGCCGTCGCTCCAGCAGCGACAGCAGACCGTCCGCCGTCTCGGCCTGTCCCGCGTCCCTGTCCAGCGGTGCTTCGATCAAGGTCACTAATCCATTCGCGGTCATGAAGATACTCCTGAAGTGAGCGGTCCTTATCGCGTCAATCGGCGGCTGCCACCGCGTCTCGGCTCTCGATACCGGCCAGCCGATCGCGTCGCGCAACTTCGGCCTTGACGAGTGGGAGCACGTCGCGCCCGTACTCGACCACATCCTCCAGCGGTTTGAATCCGCGGATCAGGATGGTCGTGATTCCGGCGTCGTAGTAGTCGAGCAGCGACTCCGCCACCTGCTCCGGTGTGCCGACAAGGGCAGTCGTGTTGCCGGTCGCTCCGGTCGCCAGCGCGATCGGCGTCCAGAGCCGCTTGTCGAAGATCTCCTGCTGGGCCGCGAAGTCGAGCAGGCGTTGCGAACCGACCGCACCGGGCCGGGCCGACCCCTCGGCAACCCGCTCCCCACCGCGGTGCGACACGATCCGCTCCAGATAGGCGTGCGCCTTCTCCCAGGCCTTCTCTTCGGTCGGTCCCAGGATGAGGCGGAGCGACACGCTGAACCGAATCTCGCGACCGGGCGGTGCGGCAGCTCGGACGGCCGCGATCCGCTCCTTCACCGCCGCGATCGGTTCGCCCCAGAGGGCGTAGACATCGGCATGCCTGGCCCCAACCGTGACAGCAGGCCCGGAAGCACCGCCGAAGTAGAGCGGGATGCGCGGTTGCTGCAGCGGTTTGATCGCCGAGAACGCGCCCTTGACCTTGTAGAACTCTCCCTCGTGGTCGAAGGGTTCGTCGCTCGTCCACACGCGTTTGACGATGTCCAGGTACTCGTCGGTGCGTTGATAGCGGACGTCGTGGCCGATCCAGTCGCCGTCCATCTTCTGCTCCCCGTCGCTGCCGCCGGTGATGATGTGGAGCGCGATCCGACCGCCGGTCAGGTGGTCGAGTGTGATCGCCTTCCGCGCGGCGAGCGTCGGCGCGACGAAGCCGGGTCGGTGCGCGATCAGGAAACTGAGCCGCTCCGTGAACCCCGCCGCATACGAGGCGATCCCCCAGCCGTCCGGGCCACTCGAGTAGTACCCGATGAGGACGCGGTCGAACCCGCCATCCTCATGCGCCCGCGCAAAGTCGCGGATGTAGTCGCGGTCGATCTCCGTGTCGTTGATCGTCTGGGGCGGCCCGGTCAACTCCGATGCGTCGCGGGTCCGGATCATCCCGATGAATTCGACGGGCATGGATGTCCTCCTCGTCGCGCGACCCAACCGCGGGGCTGAATCGGGCATGCAGGGTCAGAACGTGCCCCACGGCGAAGTGGCGAAAAACTATAGTAGTTGATCAAGATTGTCAATACAGACGACTTGTAGATGGTTACCGGTCGGACGTAACGATTCTTGCCGTCTGGCATTTACCGGATTGGAACGCGATCCTCACCAACAGCCTTGCCCACCCCATTACCTCATAGGGAGGAAACACCATGTGCCGTCGCCCGTTCCTCGTTGCTGGTCTTCTCGTCGCGCTGCTCGGTCTGGTCGCCGCGGGCGTCCGCGCCGAGGGCGGTCCCCCGCCGGCCGACGCCACCCCCGGTGCCGTTGGCTTCCAGGGCACGATCCTCGCCGGCATCGAACCCGCCGTCGCCCCCGGTTACCGCCTGGTCATGGCCGAGTCGGTCTTCGCCCCGGGTGCCTACGTCACCAGCCACACCCACCCGACCGCCATCGTCGTCTGCGTCCAGTCCGGCGCCCTCGGCTTCGCCATCCAGCACGGGTCGGCTACGGTGACGCGCGGCGTCGGGATGGGCACGCCGACGGTTGGGGAGCCGCTGGCGCTCAACGCCGAGGTCGTCCTCGCCCCGCGCGACTGCGTCGCCTTCGACCACTTCGCCGCGCACACCGCCCACACCGGCTGGAACGCCAGCGACGGTCCGACCGTGCTCTGGGAGGCGCGCCTTCTCAAGACCGACGAGCCGTTCACGACCTTCGTCGACGCCCAGGGAACCCCGGTTTCGTAACCGGCTGGCGCAAGACGTAACGATCCGTGTCGGCCGGCAATTACCATAGGGGAACCACCTTCCCGCGGACGGGAGCGCAGGACATGCCGAGAGACGACTTCGAGCGAGTCGACAGCTCGGACGCGGCGCCGGGCTCGCCATCCGACGCCACCTTGGTCCACCTCGCTCGGCGCT
Source organism: Thermomicrobiales bacterium (assembly GCA_034667245.1). Taxonomy (GTDB): domain Bacteria; phylum Chloroflexota; class Chloroflexia; order Thermomicrobiales; family UBA6265; genus DATBFX01. The sequence continues at coordinate 4,856 of JAXDKI010000234.1, forward strand.
GCCCCGCCGCGTTCGAACCGCTCTACTTGCGCTACCGCGACCGCGTCCTCGCCTATTGCTACCGCCGCCTTGGCGACCGCGACGAGGCGGAGGACGCAGCCAGCGCCGTCTTCGTCGCCGCGCTGCGTGGGCTGCACGGTTTCCGGGACAGCACGTCGCCCTCCGGCTCCTTCCGCGAATGGCTATTCAGCATCGCCCACAACGAGATCGCGATGCGCTGGCGACAGCGATCGCGTCATCCGCAACAACCGCTCGACACCGCGGCCGAGACACCGGACCTCGCCCGCTCGCCCGAAGAGCACGCGATCCTGGCCGACCGCCAACGACGCCTTGCCGCCTCCCTAAGCGGCCTGCCGCCACGGGAACGCGACGTCATGGAGTTGCGGCTCGCCGATCTCCAAACCGACGAGATCGCCCGGGTTCTTGGCACTAGCGAGCAGAACGTGCGCACGGCGCAGTCACGGGCGGTTGCCCGTCTCCGTCTCGCCTTGCAGGGCACCGGCGTCGCCGGATCGGGAGCAACCGATGGGTGATCAGCAGATGGACGAACGCGAGCTGGATCGCTTCCTAAACGACGTCCCCACGGGACAAGCGGCCGCTGGCCACTATGACCTTGCACCGGAGGTGATCGATCTCATGCATTCCATGCGTCTTCTGGCCGATGCCCCCCTTCCCGCGCCTACCCGCGACCGGGTCGGACCGGCGATCGGGGAAGAGATCGCTCAACTCGAATCCGCCCAGAGCGGTGACGCGTCGGCGCGCCGGAGCGGTCAGTTCGTAGTCGACCCGCGGCACTTCGTTCCGAATGGCCACGCCGGACCGCGACTCCGCCGGGTACCTCTCTTGACGATTCCGGCCGGCGGGCAGCGGCTCCCCTGGGCATTCGCGCAACTTGCCACTGCGGCGTTACTGCTGATCACGCTGGGCAGCGTCTACCTGGCGTTCCTTCACCAGCGCACCGGCGAAGATGGACCGACCGTGGTGCGGCCGTTCGCCTCCACTGTGAACGAATCGCTGCTGGACGTCGTCGCCGACGCCACGCCCTCCGGCAACACCGCCGTCGCCGTCGCGCTCTGGAGTTTCCGCCCCGGTCCGCTGCCTCTGACCCTGGTCGCCTCGGCCGGACCCAAGTACGTTGTCGCCGACACCGGCTCGTTCGTCGTCGCCATCGAAGGCGACGAGCACACGTTAGCAGCCGGCGATCACCTGCAAGTGCCGCCGGGTTCCGAGATCGTGTTGCGCAACGCCGGGACGAGACATGCGACGGCGTTCGTCGTCTACGTCGTCCCGAACAACGAGGCGATGTGGTGGGATTGGACCGCCGATCCGACGCAGATCACCCGCGGTCTGCCGATCTATTCCAACACCGATGCGTTCCCGTCCGCTCCGACCCACCTCAGCCTGGAGCGGCTGACGCTGTCACCGGGGGAGGCACTCCCGACCTACGAGACATCCCGGTTCGAATGGATCGGCATCGTCGCCGGTCGACTGGGCTTGGCGCTGGCGGGTGATCGGCTCCCTTATCGCTGGGAGTCCGGTCAGGAACAGTTGTTCGTCGGCGAGCAGGCGGTGCCGAAACTCCAGGATGGCTGGCAGATGACGTTGCGCAACGCGGGTGACGAGCCCCTCGTCCTCGTCCGCCTGCGGGTCACGCCGGCCGGCCATGTGGGAGCACCGACGGTGCAGGCAAGCCCGTCCGCGGCGAACTGACGCCACCCGAACGTCCGTTCACGATTTGAGGGGCGATCTTGCGAGATAATTGATAGTAGGTTACCTTTGGGAAGCTTTGGCCGGACCGGTGAATGTTCGAGGACGGTCCGCATCTCAAGGGGAGCAACACCACGATGGCGATCGACCTCTCGTCCGACTTCGGCGCCCGTCTCGCCAAACGGTTGCGTGATGAGCACCTCATCTGGCTCACTACATCCGCGGCCGACGGCACGCCGCAGCCGAACCCCGTCTGGTTCCTCTGGGACGGGGCAAACTTCCTGATCTTCTCCGAACCGAACCAGGCCAAGCTCCGCAACATCCAGCGCAATCCGCGCGTCTCCCTGAACTTCAACTCCAACGCTCACGGTGGCGATGTCGCCGTGATTACAGGGACCGCCGCGATCGACGACGGTGGGCCGTCCGAGACCGAGCGCACCAACTACCTCAGCAAGTACGCCGAGGGGATCACGTCGATCGGGCTGACCCCGGAGACGATGCTGCACAAATATTCCGTTCTCCTCCGGGTGACGCCGGAGAAGCTGCGCGGCTTCTGACTCGCACCCGCCGGCGATCGTTTGGCGTGCGACCCCCTCGCAGTGCATCCTTGCCTGAGCCAGGTCCGTGGGAGCGCAGTCTCCCACGGAGTGCGGCACTCGCTCGGTGGAGTGGAAAGGATGCGCTCGTTGGTCACCCGTTTCTGTCGCCTTGTCTGTCTCCTGCTCGCATTGATCGCCTTAGTGCCCGCCGCGATGACGGCGCGAGCCCAGGATGCCTCGCCAGCCTCCGGTGCCGCCCCGCTGGACCTCGCCGCGATGGCCCTCACTCCCGACGATCTGGCCGATCTCGGTCTGGCCGACTTCCTGATTGCCGACGGGCGGACCCAGTCGCTCGAGGATCGCGTCGCTCAGCAGGCGGCCGACGACGGGGACGACCCGGACGAGGTGCGCCGGTCCCTCTCCGAGCTCGGCTGGACGCGCGGCTACCGCAGCCGGCTGGTTCACCCGCTGACGTCAGATAGCGAGGACTTCGATGCCCTCGTCTCCAGCGGCGTCATCCAGTTCGATGATTCCGACGGCGCCAGGTCCGGCTGGGGACTCATCTCGCAACTCGACTTCATTTCCGGCGAGGCGACTCCCACCGCCGGCTCGCAGACGATCGGCGATCGATCGCAGCTCCTCGACCTCGGCGAGGTTACCCTTGACGGCACGACCCATCCCGGTCTGCGCCTCATCTTTCAGCATGGCGCACTCGTCGGCGACATCATCGTCTACGCCGCCCCCGGCCAGCCGCTCGCGACAGCCGACATCGAAGCGCTTGCCGAACGTCAAATCGAGCGGATGGACGAGGTCCTCGCCGATGGCGGACCTCAGCTCAGTTTCAAGATCCTCCGCTGGGGCGGTCTCGGTCTCAGCGATCCCGACGTCGACAACTACCTCAAGTTCGACGGCACTCACTATGTTGGTCTCGGCGACACCGAGCAGGACATCGCGACCGCAACCGCAACCTACGCCGACGCCACCGACTACTATCGCTACGAAGCCGCCCTGACCGAGACGCTCTTCCAGACCACCAGCGTCGCCCAGTTCCCTACCGCCGATGTCGCCGTCGACTGGGTTGACGGGGCCGAAGCCCGGACGGCGAAGAACCTCCCGGCGGAGGCAACCCTTGAGCGCGTCACCGACGTGCCGTCGTTCGGCGACGAATCGGTCGTGCTCAAGGTCACCTCGCCGATCGAAGAGGGCGAGGCGACCGGCTACGCCGTCTTCGCCAGCATGGGCGATCAGGCGATCAGTTTCGGCCTGATCGCCCTCGGCGACCTCGACGCCGCCGACTTCACCGCGATGGCAACCGATCAGCTCGCCTGCTTCGAAGCCGGCAGCTGCACCGAATCGATGCCGCTCCCAACGTGGGCGAGCGCGTAGCCCCCGGTCTTTGGAGGACTCCCCATGCTGTTCATGGTCGTCGAGCGTTTCGCCCCCGGCCGGGCAATCGAGATCTACCGCATCGCGCGCGAACGGGGCCGAATGCTGCCGGACGGACTCATCTACGTCGATTCCTGGGTCTCCGCATCCCTCGATGTCTGCTTCCAGCTAATGGAGTGCGAAGACCCCGTCCTGTTTCAGGAGTGGGTCGCCCACTGGGGGGACCTCGCCGACATCGAGATCGTCCCCGTCGCACCCTCCTCCGAAACCTCCGACTTGATGTCGCGCCTGGCCGGCGAGCCAGAGCCAGCCTAGATCGCGGATCGACGAAGGAGAGGCCCTTCGCCGGCGCTCATGGTCATCCTGAGCGCCGGCGAAAGGCCTCTCCTGGTTCATCTCCGCAACCACCTACTGGAGCTTCGGCAGTACCTCCTGCTGATAGAACCGCATGAACCCCTCCTGATCCGGACCGACCTGGTGGATGTAGATGTGGTCGAAACCGGCGTCGACGTACTTCTGCATCTGCTCGACGTGCTTCGCTGGGTCCGGACCACAGACGATCGACTCCGCGACCATCTCCTCGGTGATGATCTGTGTGGCCTGCTCGAAGTGGGCCGGCATCGGGAGTTCCTGGGAAAGCTCGCCTGGAAGGGCGGAGAAGGCCCAGAGTTCGTGGGCCGTGCGGCGGGCGGTCGCCTCGTCCTCCGCCCAGCAGACGGTCGCCTGGGCAAAGCGGGGCTTGCCGGCGCCGCCCGCGCCCTCGAAGATCTGCACGACCTCCGCTTCCGGCCCGACCGAGATCAGCCCATCGCCGATCCGTCCGGCCAGCTCCGCCGCCTTGGCACCGGCCGCCGCGACCATAATCGGCGTCGGCTCCTCCGGCAGCGTGTAGAGCCGGGCATTCTCCACCGTGTAGTGACGGCCGCGGTGACTTTGGTTGCCGCCCTGCCAGAGGAGCCGGATGACCTCGATCGCCTCCTCCAGCATCTCGGCCCGGACGTCGTACTCCGGCCAGCGGTCGCCGAGCACGTGCTCGTTCAGATTCTCGCCGGTGCCGACCCCGAGGAAGAAGCGACCGGGCATCATCGCTGCCGAGGTCGCCGCCGCCTGGGCGATGATCGCCGGGTGGATACGAATCGTCGGGCAGGTTACCCCCGTCCCGAGTCGGAGCCGCTCGGTCGCCTGCGCGATTCCCCCGATCACCGACCAGACGAACGGGCAGTGCCCCTGCGCGTCCACCCAGGGGTGGAAGTGATCGGAGATCAGCGCGAACGTGAACCCGGCCTCTTCGGCGAGCCGGGCGTGACGGACAAGGTCGTTGGGGGCATGTTCCTCGGCTGACAGCGCGTAACCGAACTGAACCACAGGATCTCCCTTTCTCTCTGCGCACATGGCACGGAACGACTTGCCCACGGCGCAGGCAAGTCACCCCTCTGCTTCGCGCAACCCGTGCCAAGGAAGATTCCACGATCCCCAACGCGAGGGCTTGCGCGACCAGATCATGTGTTCTATCATGAACCCAGGGCGCGTACGTACACCGCGCGAGGCAACGGGGTGATAAACGCTCCGAGGAGAGGGTCATGACAGGCACGGTATCGGTGAAGACAACGCAATGGGAGTCACCGGGGCATCGCGAGGACGTACTGGCGGTTCTGGACGATCAATTTGCCGGGAGACCGGAGGTGCGGCGAGGCAAGGTGTTCGGCTTCCCCGCCTTCTCGACCGGCGGCAAGGTCTTCGCGATCGCTTTTGGCGCCGGCGCCGCCCTGAAGCTGCCCCAGGAGACGATCGACCGCCTCGCCGACGACGAGATCGCGCCATTCCGACCGATGGGTAAGACGATGGGCGGCTGGGTCCAGATCAGCCGTCCCGAGGCGGAGAGCTATGCGGCCGACTTCGGTCTCTTCGAGATCTCACTCGCCTACGCCGCCGCACAGGCAAGCCAGCCAAAACCGATGCCGCGCCAGAAGAAGGCGGCGTAGGGCCCGTCACCGCTATTCCCTCTTCTGCCGAGCGGGAGAGGGAAGCATCCCCTCAACCTGCAACGCGATAGCGGTCAAGCTTCTCTTCGGCGACGGCGGCGCCTAACCCCGACGCCTCGTCCAGCCAGAGGTCGCCGTCCTCGATGCGAAGCGGTCGGTCGAGGAGGGTGTCGGCGAAGAGAAGCGGGCCGCAGAGTTCGGTCGAGAAGACACCGGGGAGAACGGCGGCGACGTGGGCGCCGAGGAGGGTGCCGATCCCGGCTTCGATCATGCTCCCGATCACGACCGGATAGTGGGCAGCGCGGCAGATCGCCGCCATCTCCAGCGACGGGAGGACGCCGCCGCTCTTGACGACCTTGATGTTGACCATGTCCGCCGCCTGGGCGCGTACGCAGGTCAGGACGTCCGCCGACGAGTGGATGCCCTCGTCGGCGAGAAGTGGCGCCGAGAGCGCGGTCCGCAGGAGCGCCATCCCCTCCCAATCGGTCCGCGCCACCGGCTGACTGATCAGCTCCAGGTCGTACCGCTCCAACCGGCGAGCGACGGCGAGCGCCTCCTTAGTCGTGTAGTGCTCCTCGGCATCGACGCGGATCAGCGCTTCGCTCCCGACCGCCTCCCGCACCTTGGCGACCATCGCCTCGTCCTGTTCCGGTCCGAACCCGATCTTCAGTTTCAGCCGCCGGAACCCCTGATCAACCCATTCCCGCGCCTCGCGCGCCATCTCCTCCGGTGCCGCGACGTGGAGCACCGTCACCAGCGGAACATTGGGTCGCACCGCACCGCCGAGGAGACGATAAAGCGGTAAACCCGCCGCTTTCCCGATGATATCCCAGAGCGCTGTCTCGACGGCACACTTGGCAAACTCGTGCCCGTCGAGCATCCCGAAATGCTCGTAGATCGCCCGCACGTCGCGCGGGTCTTTGCCAAACAGCTCCTCCGCCATGAAGTCGGTCACCATCGACGCCACGTCCGCCGCGGTCTCCGGCGCGTAGTAGAGAAACGGCGCCGCCTCGCCCCAGCCCGTCAGCCCATTGTCGGTCGAGATGCGGACGAAGACGTGCCGCTTCCGATCGACGCTCCCCCGCCAGACCACGAACGGCTGCCGGAACGGGATATCCACCTGAATCGCTTCGACGGCGGTGATGCGCATGTGTGTTAAGGGGCCCCCACCCCAACCCCTCCCCCAACCTTAGGGGAGGGGCTTTCGTTGTCGCCTGATGTCGTTCCTGCATTCCATCCTCGTGCGACGAGCCGGGACAAGGCGGCCAATTCGATCGCGCGGAGGACCGCAGGGAGTTCTGCGAAGATCAGTTCGTTTGGGAAACGAAGCACCTGCCATCCGTACGCTTCCAAGGTCGCGGTCCGAGCCGCATCTTGCTCTTCTTGGGTGAGGTGAATGCCGCCATCACGTTCAACCGCCAAAAGACGCTCCGAGCAGGCGAAGGCGAGGACGAATGAACCAACGGGATGCTGGCGGCGAAAGCGAAGTCCTGCCAGGCGCTGCCCGCGAAGTTCCTGCCAGAGAGCATGCTCGGCGGGCGTCATGCGCCTGCGAAGAGCGCGGGCAGCCCTCTGCAATTCCGGGGTTGAACCACGGATACGTCCAGTTACCGAGTCGTGATCTTTTCTCGCGCTTCGCCCCATTCGCCTGCCTCGCAAGCACGAAAGGCGCTGCAAGGGACCGCCCTCGTCGGAGCAAAATCCCCTTCCCTAAGGTTGGGGGAGAGGTTGGGGCGGGGGCCCTACCCCGCAACCCGATACACCGTTTCCACTCCGTACCCCGTCACGACGCGGAGGTATCCACCGAGCAACTCGTCCACCTCGGCATCTCCCGTGTCGACCAGGAACGGCTCCCCGCGCAACGCGGCGAGCTTCGTGGTCGTCGCAACAACGACCACGTTCGCCTTGCCGACGCGACGAATAATCCCCGCGCTGAGCTGCTGGTTGCCTCGGCCGAAGAGATAGCCCTGACCACCGATTGGCGTGACGACGATCCTAGCCGGAGTACCGTCCAGGTGTGCCAGGATCTGCGCCTCCGTCACATCCGCCGCGACCAACTCGCCTCTGGAGAAAAGATCTACGCCAAGGAGCGTCTTCGGTGCAGCGAGGCGCTCGGCGATGGCGCGTGTCGTCGTGCCCGGCCCGACGATCCAGAGGGCGCCATCCCGCATCCGTCCGGCAATCTCCCCGGCAATCCCCCCGAGGTCGGCCGCATCGCCCCCGCTGCTCCCCGACTTCAACCCCTGGACCAGTCGCCGCTCGTGCGGGACGAGGAGGGTGCCGTAGAGCCGGGCAGAGACGCGACCAGCGCGGAACGCCTCCTCGTCGATGTCCATCACCTCTCCTTCACGGCAAGCCAGGGGAGGACCGGCAAGATGACGCGCCGCGAGTTCGCCGGCCGTCCGCGGATGCGTCGCGTAGACGGCGGAGTGCATCTTGACCCCGGTCGGGATACCGAGGACGGGAATCCGCGTCCCCACTGCCGCGCAGACATTCCGCGCGGTCCCATCGCCTCCCGCAAACAGGAGCAGATCGACCTCCAGCTCGGCCATCGCTCGGGCGGCGTCTTCGGTATCCTCCGCCGTCGTCTCAGCCGATCCGACTTGGCCAACGACCTGGGGCGCAAAACCGGCAGCACGCGCCACGTCCTCGCCCATCGCCCCCGGCGCGGCGACGACCTCGATCCTCCCCGCCAGCCGCTCGGCGATCACCGCCAGCGCGGTTTGGGCACGTGCCGGCGAGAGCGGCGTTGCCCCGAGCACCCGCGCCCGCTCGGCGGTGCCCGGCCCATCCGTTCCCTTCAACCCAACCCGACCACCCATCCCGGCGATCGGGTTGATGATGAGGCCAAGTTTCGCTCTGCTGTCGGTCGTCATGAATCACCCTGTCCCATGGAGACAAACGAACCCGGACTCATCTCGACCGCCGCCGTCTGCTCCTTGGGAGTGATCACCATCTATTCCGCTAGTCAGTCTGTCACGACCGCCTGCTGTCCATGCTTCCGCTTCCACGCTCGCCACGTCATCGCCCACTGCTCCGGTGTGTTGATGGCGTCCTCCTGGATGCGGCCGGTCGAGCTCGCGTGCGGCGCGGTGCGGACCACCTCCGGATCGTCGTACGCCTCCTTCGAGATCTGCCCGAGGACGGCGGCGTACTCGTCGAGGTCGTCCTTGGCGTAGGTCTCGGACGGTTCGAGGGTGAACGGCTCCGGCACCAGCACCGGGTGGTGACTCGTGAAGTAGGCCTGGAGCCCGAAGTCGACGATGCGACGGCGGACATCCTCGGTGCCGACACCCGTCTCGTCGAGCAGCGGTTGCCAGCTGTAGCGGACCTCCTGCAACCGGTGCCCGTTGCCGCCGTAGGGGATCTCGACGCCGGGGATCTGGCCGAGTTTGGATGCCAGGTAGTTGTTGTTCAGCGCCGCCGTCTCCGCGACCAGCTTCAACCCCTCGGCGCCGTGCGCCATCGTCCAGGCGTAGGAGCGCAGCACGGCCTGGATGTTGCCGTGGAAGCTCCGGACCTTGCCGATACTCTCCGGCCGGTCGTGATCCCAGGAGTAGCGCTTCCCGTCGAACGCCGCCATCGGTACCGGCAGGAACTTCGCCAGCTCCGCCGTCACCCCCTGTGCACCGCAGGCCCCGCCCGTCGAGCCGTGCGGCACGGAGAAGGTCTTGTGGAGGTTGAACTGGCAGAGGTCGAACCCGTTCTCGCGAGCGCGCGTGATGCCGAGGATGCCGTTCGCGTTCGCCTGATCGTAGGCGCAGAGGCCTCCCGCCTCGTGCACGATCCGGGTGAACTCCTCGACGTGCGGGTTGAAGATCCCGGTGTCCTCCGGGTTCGTCATCATCAATCCGGCCGTCCGGTCCGAGACGACCGCCTTCAGCGCCTCCAGCTCGGGGTAGCCGTTCGGGCCCGGCATCAGGGTGATCACCCGGAACCCGGCGACGGCGGGCGCGGCGCAGTCGATCGGGTGGGAGAAGGCGGTCGAGATGATCTCGTTCCGCTGCTCCCCCTCGCCGCGCGCCGCGTGGTAGGCGCGGATGATGCAGGCGTTGGCGAAGATCGCCTGGGAGCCGCCCGCCGGTTGGAAGGAGAAGGCGTCCATCCCCGAGATCTCGCAGAGCATCCGCTCGAAGCGGTAGACGATCTCGATGATCCCCTGCGCCGTATCGTCGTCCTGAAGCGGGTGGAGCTCGGTCATCTGCGGCATCCGCGCCAGGTGCTCGTCGACCAGCGGGCTGTACTTCATGGTGCACGTCCCGAGACTGGCGTCGGGCGTGACGTGGCAGCCGAGCGTCATCTGCGACAGCCGCAAGTAGTGTCGTAGCACCGTCGGTTGGGCGAGCTCGGGGAGCACCGGCGGCGCGCTCCGGCGCAACGCCGGCGGGATCGTCGAGAGGACGTCGCCCGCCTCGCGCTTCAGGTCCTCCTCGACGCCCGGTGGGATGTAGCCCCGCTCGCCCGGACTGCCCATGTCAAGGACGAGCGGCTCGTCCCACTTCGCGGCGTGGTATCGGCGGGCTCGGTTCATCGAACTACCTCCTCGATCGCCGACGCGAGCCGGTCGATGTCCGCCTTCGAATGGACTTCCGTCACCGCGTAGAGCGCGCTCTGACCAAGCTCCGAGAACTCCTCACTCAGGTCGTGACCGCCGAAGATCCCCCGTTCTCGCAGTGCCGCGTTGATCTCCTTGACCGTCTTGCCCGTGCCGCCGAAGTCGACGACGAACTCCTTGAAGTGCGCCGCCTCAAATCTTGGCGCCCGGACTCCGGGGATGCTCCCGAGCCTCCGCATCGCGTAGTGCGATCGCTGCATGTTCCCCTCGCCGAGCTCCCGCAACCCCTGTGGCCCGAGGAGGGAGAGGTAGACCGCGGCGGTGATCCCCCAGAGCCACTGCGTGGTCCCGGCGTAGTCGGGCGAGTACTCGCGCTTGTCGTATGACGTTCGCTCCATCGTCGACCAGCCGAATCCGAACTCGCCCTCGGTCCGACCCGGCGCGATGCTGACCATCAGATACGGATATTCCAACACGTACTCGGGCTCGTCCCGCGAGGCGATGAACCCGCAGAGACCGCCGCTGTACTGCATCCGCGCCCCGAACGGCTGCGCCTCCCCGACGACGATGTCGGCGCCATACTCCGCCGGCGGCGCCAGCACCCCGAGCGACGACGCATCGACGCCCACCACACTAAGCGCCCCGGCACCGTGCGCCAGCCGAGCGATCTCCGCCGCCTGCCCCTCGATCGCACCGAGATACGACGGCACCTCGACGTAGACGGCCGCGACCTCGCCCGAAAGCTTCGCGCGCAGATCATCAAGGTCCATCTGACCGGAGTCGGGATCGAAGGAGACGAGGACCGGATCGAGCCACGCCTGCGCGTGATTCCGCAGGTGGGAGAGGCGCTGCTTCGCCAGGCTGCCGGTCAGGAGGACGGTGCGTCGACCGGTGATTCGTCCGGCCATCATCAGGGCGCTCGTCGTCGCCCCGGTCCAGTCGTAGACGGGCGCACTGACCATCTCCATCCCGACCAACTCGCCGATCATCGACTGGAACTCGAAGATCGCCTGGTATTTCCCCAGGTCCGCGTAGGTGTCTCCTCCGTACGCGGTCAGGAACTCGGCGCGACTGTTGATCTCGTCGCAGACGGCCGGCACGTCGTGCTGCCAGCAGCCGCCACCGAGGAAGCTGATCACGTCGGCGGTGCTCGTGTTCTTCTTGAGGATGTCCGCCACGTGCCGCCGCAGCTCCCGCTCCGCCAGAATCGGCGGCGGCAGGTCGAGCGGCCGGTTCAGCTTCAGGTGCTCCGGGATCCCATCATACAGATCCGCCGCCTTCGCCACGCCGACCGCCCGCAGCATCTCCGCCCGCGTCTGCGGCGCCGAGTTGGGGATGTAGGGATGGACCATGGCTGTCATTGTCGTCGGTCTCCTTTCGGCCCCCCCGGCCCCCAATCCTGGGGGGCGACGAGAGAGCGTCGTTCAGCGCGAGTCCAGGAGAGCTCGTCGTTCACCCCCAGGATTGGGGGCCGGGGGCCGATCCCCCTCACCCCACGCCACACCAATCCATCGCGGTCACCGCCAACACCTTGCACGCCTTGACGACATCGTCGATGGCGACGTGCTCATCGACGGCGTGGCAGACCATCAGGTTGCCGGGACCGTAGGAGATCGACGGGATGCCGCCCCGCTCCAGGTAGGTCGCATCGTCGACGGCGGCGAACCCCTGGAACTCGGCCGGGACACCGAGCGCTTCCTGGTGCGCCTGGGCGATGGTCTGGCAGATAGGGTGGTCGAGCGGGGTGTCGTACGGCGGCCAGTTATGCCGCCACTCCATCGTCGGCCGGTTCCGCTTCAGCCACGGATCCTGGTCGTAGACGCCGTTGAGGAAGGTTTCGACCTCGGCGAAGACGGCGTCGGACGTCTCGTTCGGCAGGTAGATGACGATGTAGTCGAGGATCGCCTCGTGCGGCACGATGAACGGCACCGGCGGGCCCGGCGGACGACCGACCATCAGGTTCATCCCGATGTTGAAGTGCCCCGGCCGATAGAGCGGGTGCGACTTGGTGAGACCCCAGTTCTCCTCGAGTTTCCTGACGGCGTTGGCGATGAAGATGCCCTTGTCGATCGCGTTCACCCCGTAGGCCTCGCCCGCGCCGCCGGGCCAGATCAGCTCGCCGCGAACCAGGATGTGCGTCGCCTTCCCCTGGACGGTAATCCGGAGCCACGCACTGCCGACCGAGCACGGAGCGACCTTCGCCGGATATGGCAACGCGCACGGCTCGGTGACGATCGCCGCATCGGCCGTGTAGCCGCGCTTGACCGTCGCACTGACCCCGACGTTGTGGTCCATCGTCTCCTCGCCGCAGACGCTTTCGAGGATGAGATCGCCCTGCAGCTGAACTCCGCAGCGCTTCAGGGCGACCGCAGCCATCGACTGCGCCGCGATCCCGGCCTTCATGTCGCAGGCGCCGATGCCGTAGATCTTCCCGTCCCGGACCTCGGCGGCGTACGGATCGCCCCCCGTCCAGGTCGCGGGATCGCCGGGCGGGACGGTGTCGATGTGCCCGTTATAGATCAGCGACCGGCCGCCCCCGCTCCCCTTGACGACGCCAACGAGGTTGCCGCGCCCCGGCTCCTCCTCCCAGAGGTCGATCTCCGCCCCGGCCGCCTTCAGCGTCGGAATCAGCGCCTCGTTGCAGCGCTTCTCCCCGCCCACGACCTCGTCGTAGTCGAGACCGGGATACTTCGGCGTAATACTCGGGATGCGGACGAGGGTCTGCAGCGTCGCCGTGATCTCGTCGCGCATCGCGTCGATCTGCGCAAGGACGGCCGCGCGCGTACCCGCAGAGTCCATGTTCGGTTGCCTCCTCAGTCCTCTATCGTCGCTCACCGTCCCCGCAGACTCGGGTCGAGCGTGTCACGCAGCCAGTCGCCGAGGACGTTGATGCCGACGACGGTCAGGATGATCGCGGAGCCGGGGAAGAGGGAAAGCCAGGGACTCTCGCGCAGATAGTTGCGGCCCTCGCTCAGCATGTACCCCCAGGTCGGAGTCGGGGGTTGGATCCCCAGGCCGAGGAAGGTCAGCGACGACTCGAAGATGATGACGAAAGCCATGTCGAGCGTTGCCAGAACCAGAATCGACGGCAGTACGTTGGGCAGGATATGGACGAGGAGAGTCCGCGTCTTCGAGACGCCGATCGTCTCCGCGGCGACGACATACTCCATTTCCCGCACCGTCAGCGTCTCGCCCCGCACGAGACGGGCGTAGTTCACCCAGAGCGCGACGGCAAGGGCGACGAAGACGCTCCAGAAGCCGGGTCCGAGGATGGCGAGGAAGATCAACGCCAGGAGGATGAACGGGATCGAGAGCTGGAGATCGACCAGCCGCATCACCGCCGTGTCGATCAATCCCCCCCTGAATCCGGCGATCCCGCCGAGAATCGAGCCGACGACCGCGGCCAGCGCCGTCACCAGGAACCCGATCGCCAGCGACGCGCGGCTGCCGTAGAGGATCCGGCTGAAGATGTCGCGACCAAGGTTATCGCCGCCGAGCAGGTAGTCACTCTCGTAGCCCAGGAGGGCTGGCTTGGCGAACTTCCCCCTGACCGCCTGCTCCGTCGGGTCGTGCGGCGACACCACCGACGCCGTGATCGCCGCGAAGATCGCCAGTCCGACCAGGATCGCCCCGGTCAACCCCTTCGGGCTCCGAACCAACTGGCGCAGAAACTGCCGCCACCGGCTTTTGCCGGTGAAGGCGACCGGGGAGGCGGTGGGAACGGCGAGGGTGCCGATGCCTTGGGCTTGACTCACGCGCGACAGCCCTCACCCCCGGACCCCCTCTCCCGACCGCGGGAGAGGGGGAGCCGCCGGAAGCACTGCACCCCTGAGGACGCTCCCCTCCCCCGCGGTCGGGCGGGTTGCCCTCCGGGCCGCGGTCGGGGGTGAGAGCTGATCATCGCAGTCGAATCCGCGGATCGATCGCCACATACAACAGATCGACCAACAAGTTGATCGTCAGGAAGACGAGGGCGGTGATCATGACGACGCCCTGGACGACGGGGTAGTCGCGCCAGCCGAGGGCTTGCACCGAGTAACGACCGATACCGGGCCAGGCAAAGACGTTCTCGACGACGAAGGCGCCGCTCAGCAGGTAGCCGATCTGGAGACCGAGGATCGTCACCACCGGGATCAGCGCATTGCGGAAGGCATGCCGGAGGAAGACGATCCGCGCCGGCAAACCCTTGGCGCGGGCGCAACGGATGTAGTCCTGGCGAATCACCTCGACCATGGCCGAGCGGACGATCCGGGCGCTGTAGGCGGAGATCGAGACGCCGAGGGTGATGCCCGGAAGCAGCAAATAGCGCAGACTCTTCTTGAGCGGATCGATGTCCCCGTCGGTGACGAGCTCCTTGATCGCCCCGGTCAGCGAGCCGCCGTACCCCGACGCCGGAAGCACCCGCCAGTGGACCGCCAGGAGCAGAACGAGGAGGATCCCCAGGAGGAAACTGGGCACCGAAATGCCGAACACCGCGACGATCGAGCCGAGGTAGTCGGGCCAACGGTCCCGGTTCATCGCCGTGACGACGCCGAGCGGCACCGCGACCAGGACCGCGACGATCATCGCGAAGACCGTCAACTCGATCGTCGGCGGCAACTTCTCGACGATCTGCGGCCGGGCCGGCGCGCGCGTGCGCAACGAGTCGCCCAGATCCCCGCGCAGCACACCGCCGGCGTAGCGGACAATCTGCACCGGCATCGGGTCGTTCAACCCGAGCTGGTCGCGCAGCCGCGTTTTGTCCTCCTCGGTGATGCCCGGATTGCCGGCCATGATCGCGTCGATCGGATCGCCGGGGATCAACCGGAGAATCACCGAGACCACAATCAGCACGGCGACCAACACCGCGACCAGGTGCATCACACGACGAACGAGATAGGCTCCCACGATAACTCCGGAGCTATCAGCCGACAGCCATCAGCCGTCAGCCGTCAGTGACGAGTGATAAGCGATAAGCGATAAGGTGTCGGTACACGACTCTTGCTCGGACTTATCGCTTATCGCTTCTTTCTGACGGCTGATGGCTGACAACTGACGACTACTTCAGCGACATCTCCTGCAAGTGGATGAAGCCGACGAGGTCGATGGCCAGGTTCTGGACATTCTCGCGCATCGCGGCGGCGTAGACACCTTCCCAAAGAAGGAGGCTGAGCGCCTGCTCGTTGATGCGGGCCTGTGCCTTGTGGAGCAAGTCCTTCCGGACGGCGGGATCGAAGGAGACTTGCTGTTGATCGAGCCAGCCGTCGAGTTCCGGGTCATCCTGGTGCGACCAGGAGAATGCCTGACCGGTCCGGAACGCCAGGTAGAGGATGTCGGGATCGCTGTAGGTGTAGTAGAAGAACTGGATCCCGTACTCGCCGGATGCGCCCTTCGGCACCCACTCGGCGACCGGATAGGACTCGATGCTGAGCTTGATGTTGATCTTCGAGAGGTCTTCCTGGATCGACTCGGCCGCCCGCTGGTAGACCGGAGAGGAGATGTTCAGGTACTTGGTCTCGAAACCGGCTTCCAGCCCCGCCTCCTTCATCAACGCGGCGGCCTTCTCCGGATCGTACGGGTACTGGACGATGTCCGGGTTGTAGTCGCCGAAGGCGGTCGCAAGGGCGCTGGTCGCCGGTTTACCCTGGCCGTCGAGGACGAGCTGGACGAGCTTGTCGCGATCGACCGCGTGGTTGATCGCCTGGCGGACCCGGAGATCGTCGAGCGGTTTGATCTGCTGGTTGAGGTAGGAGTAGTAAACGCCGACCGCATCGCGCTTGTAGACCGTGACACCGTCGGTGGTCTCCAGGCTGCGGATCTTGTCGGTCGGCACGGCGTCGGTGCCGGCGACGACGTCGACCTCCCCCGACTCCAGGGCGGCCAGACGGGTCGCATCCTCAGGGATGACGTGGAACTCGACGCGCTGGATCGCCGGGGGCTGCTGGGTCGTGTAGAAGGTCGTCGCCCAGCTGTGCTCCGGGTTCGCCTCGAGCACAATCGTGTCATCCGCCGACCACTCGACGAACTTGTAGGCGCCGGTGCCGACCGGGTTGCGACCGAACTGGTCGCCGGACGCCTGCGCGGCCGGGATGCTGATCGGCGCGCAGTACGAGTAGCCAAGGCCGACGAACATCGGCGCGAAGAGCTCTTTGTACTTGTAGGTAACGGTCATCGGATCGACGACCTCGACGGTGTCGAGGGGGCCGAGCATGTACGAAGTCGGCGAGGCGGTCGCGGCGTCGAGGTGGCGGGTCACCGTGTCCTTAACGATCTGGGCGTCGAAGGGCGTCCCGTCGTGGAACTTCACGCCCTCGCGCAGCTTGTATGTGACGGCGAGATTGTCTTCGGAAAAGGTCCACTCGGTGGCAAGACCGGGGTGGACGGTTCCCTTCTCGTCGAGGTAGATCAACGAGTCGTAGATCTGCCACATGATCTCGTGGGCGACGAGGAGGGCAGTCTTCTGCGGATCGAGACTATCGGTGAGTTGCCCACGGGCGACCTTCAGGGTCGCCCCGCCGTCCTGCCGCCGTGCACGACTCGGAACGATCCCGCCGCTCGGCGCGGCGGCGAGCGCCGAGGGAGCGAGTGCCGCGGCGGCACCGGCCGCGCCGAACGCCTTGAGCAGACCGCGCCGGCTGTAGGTGCTCGCCCACTGACGAGCGTACTCCGTAGCCTGCCGCTCGAACTCTCCTATGTGCCGGGGTTGCTTCTTGTCCACCTGCGCGTGCTCCTTCCGCTCTCCGATGATCGAGGGGTCCGCACGGGCACCGCGCCCGCCGGTCCTTGGCGCACATGTCGGGAACGACGGGCGATCGGTCGTGTCACCGCCCAAACCGAGGTGAGTTGTGTCAACTACCCGCTAGTATGCAAGAGAATTACAGGCTGTCAAGCGCGGCGAGCCGACAGCCAACAGCCGTCAGCCGTCAGCTCTCAGCCGTCAGTGCACGTCGCCGGCTGCGTCGTCGTCCTGTCCGTCTGTCCGTCTGTCCGTCTGTCCGTCTGTCCGTCTCTCAGTCTTCTTCCTGACGGCTGACGGCTGTTGGCTGACGACGTGCGATAATAGTCGGTCCGCCTTAGAAGGGGTGCGTGTGGATGCGCGCCCAGGCGCCAGGAGAGCCGTGACCTCAGAATCGCGTGAAATCGTCGCTGTCCCTTCGCCAGAGGAGCTCGCCTATGCGGGTCTTCTGGTAGATATCGAAACGCGCAAGCGTCGCCTCGCCGCCCTGGACGCGGAGCGGACGACGCTGGAGAGCGCCCTGTCCCATTTCGCCGTCGCCGTCAAAGCCCGCATCGGCGGGTTGAAAGACGAGATCCGGCAGACCCGCCTCCAGTTGGAGGAGATCCGACGCCGGATGATCCGCCTGCGCAACGATCCCGACGCCGATCCCATCGAAGTCGAGCGCGAGGTCGCGGAAGAACTCTACGCCCGTGCCGAAGAGGCCCGTGCCGAAGAGGAGGCAGCCCGCTTCGAAGACGTGGGCAACGCTCCGCCTGCCCGACCTCCCCGCCGCGAGGCGGCGATCGAGGCGGAGATCCTGCGCGTCTACCGCGAACTCGCCAAACGCTACCACCCCGATCTCGCGCAGAACCCGGAGGAGCGACGACAGCGGGCCGAGACGATGCTCAAGATCAACGTCGCTTACCGCGAGCGGGACCTCGTCGCCCTCCAGAAACTCCTCCTCGAAGCCGAGCGCGCCCGCCCCGCCGTCCCGCGCCGTCTTCACCGCCAGAAACTCTCCTGGGCGCACCGCGAGATTGCCCGACTCGACCGCGCGATCATCGAGTTGGAAGCGAAGCTCGGACTGATGCGGCGCAGCGACACCTACGTCCTCTGGCGGTCGCCCGATCAGAGCGACGCCATCCTCGACGACCTCGAGGCAAAGACGAAGGACCGCCTCACCCGCGAGCGTGGCCGCCTCGACGAGGCAACGACGGGCTACCAGCGACTCCTGACCCGCCGCCGCCGCGCCCAGCTCCTCCGCGAGCGCACCGCCAACCTCCGCACTGATCGCGTTCCGGTTGGCACCCCCAGCGGGTCGTCGTCACGGCGGAGTTGACCCACCTTTCCACGAGCGTTGTCTTCCCAACAGACCGGCTGCGACATCCACTACGCCGGGTTGCGCGTAGGGGATGTACGGCACCGCGGGCTGGAGTCGGCGGCCGGGTTCGCACACGGTTGGAGGAGGTATCGCACAATGAAACGATTGGTCTGGTTGATCGTGCCGGTTCTCGCGCTGGGGATGGCAGCCGGCGCATTAGCGCAGGCGACGCCCGAAGCAGAGACACCGCCGATCACGGTCTTTGTTCGTCAGGATCCGGTCCTCGGTCCGATCCTGACCGATCCCAACGGCATGACCCTGTACCTGTTCACCAAGGACACGACACCGGGCGAGAGCACCTGCTACGACCAGTGCGCCACCAACTGGCCGCCCTTCACGGCAGAGGAACCGCTCGGGCTGCCGCCGACGATCGAGGGTGAGTTGACCACGATCACCCGCACCGACGGCACCACCCAGATCGCCTACAACGGCATTCCCCTCTACTACTTCGTCAAGGACGCGCAGCCGGGCGACACCACCGGCCAGGGCGTGGGAGACGTCTGGTACGTCGTCCACCCCGGTCAGCAGTTCGGCGCAACCGGCGCTGCGGCGGCCACGCCGGAGGCCGGGATGGCCGGCTCGCCGACCGCCGAGGGCGAAGTCTCGGTGGAGCTGACGGAGTTCACCATCCTGGTCTCCCAGACCGAGTTCAAGGTCGGCCAGACCTACAACTTCAACGTCACCAACATCGGCCAGTTCCCACACGAGTTCGTGATCGAGAAGGCTGGCGCGAACGACGCACCGCTGGACGACAACGGCCACGAGACCGTCATCGAGCCGATGGATTCCGGAGCAGGCGGCACGCTGAGTTGGACGCCCACTGAGGCCGGCACCTACCAGTTCGCCTGCCACGTCCGCACCCACTACCCGACGGGGATGGCGGTCACGATCCACGTGACCGAGTAAGCAGACCGGCGTTCCAGATCTTCTCGGGTACCGAGGGAAGCGGCGTGGCAATGAGCCTCGCCGCTTTCCATTTCGTGCGGGTCAGTTTTTACCGTGTCCTTGGCAATCGTCTCACGTACGGCAATCGCTCCTCCACCAAAAGGCGGACTGTTTTCTCCGCCAGAAGCCAACCCTCGGTCTCCATCCCCTGTCTCATGTGAGCACGCCTTCGGGAGGCGACACTTTCCTCATGATCTTGACGAAGATGACGAGGAGACGGTGATCGCATGGCACTTTGGACGTGGTGGAACGGGGATGAGCTGCCGCAGCTCAAGACCAGCCCGGATTTTCGATCGGGCGTCGAGCAGGACGTCGACCTTCTCCGCCGATTGACGTCGCTGGACGCGACAGAGATACGGGCGCGGTTGGACGGCGGGCACCGCGCCTACGTCGCCCGCATCGACGAGACGCCAGTCGCCTACGGCTGGATGGCGTCGCTTGGCGCCTCGATCGGCGAGCTCGATCTCGCTTTTGGCCTACCAGGGGGCGACCGCTACCTCTGGGATTTCGTGACGTTGCCGGTCTGGCGTGGCAGGGGACTCTACCCGCGACTGCTGCAGGCGATCCTCGCCTCGGAGCGCGGGCGGGCCGAGCGATTCTGGATCATCAACGCCCCTGAGAATCGTGCCTCGGCGGCCGGAATCGCGAAGGCCGGATTCCAACCGGCGAGCGAGTTGTCCTTTCTCCCCGACCGTGGCGTCGGCTCGCTGTCGCCGCCGGCTGCGGAGCGGGCCAGGGTCGGCGCGGACCTGCTGGGTGTGCCGCTGCTCGAGGCCGTGCAGGAGGGTCGCGTCCTGTCGCCGTGCTGGCAATGCGTCGTCGCCGCGAAGCACGGCGACGCGGCGAACGCCACGTGCTGGCCCTACCAGGACGGTGTTCCTTTTGACAGCCCCATCCCCGTGTGCTTGACTCCCAACCGGTGCCGCTCCATTGCCGCGCCGAAGGGAGAGGCCCATGCCCGCCACCGTCCGCTTCCTGCAGCATGAGCACTTCGTCAGACAGACGG
>JAXDKI010000235.1:0-16992 GCA_034667245.1 Thermomicrobiales bacterium
TTTGCCTTTCTTCTTCGGTTTCGGGGTCGGCGTGGCCTTCTCTTCGGTCTGTACTTCCTCGAAGGTGACCTGGGTGCCGCATTCGGCGATGGTGTTGCCTTCGGGATCGTAGACGAAGAAGTAGGCGGGCATCTCTACTTCGGGAGCCAGCCAGGCCAGGGTGACGGCGCCTCCGTCGGGGAGGGTACCGGTTAGGACGTCGCTGCCGTCGGCGTCGGGGGCAAAATCGGTGTTGGGCGGTTCGGCGGGGAAGACGCCGTCGCTCGCGTCGACCGTGAGCGTGCCACCGCCCGTGACCGAGAGCCGCGCTTGCTTGCCGGCGGTAGCCAGGGCCGGGCAGCTGATGGACGCGTTGGTGGCCTCACCGGACGACGTTGCTCCCTGGACGACGGTCTGCGCGGTTGTCAGATTCTCGCCACTCTCGCCGGAGCTCAGGGTAAAGGTCACCGTGACGTCGGCGTCGGTTTCGGGGGCCTGCCAGTCGTAGGAACCGTCTTCGACGCCGGTCAGGGTGGCTTCGCCGCTGCCTGAAAATGCGCCGGCATCGGCGGTTAGCGTCGCGTTCGTGACGCCGCCGACGCCGACGGCGACGACGTCGCCGGATTCAACAGATTCGGGAACGCCGAGCGTGGCATCGGCGGCCACCGTTCCGTTGCCGTCCTCGTTGCCGGTGTCGGTGTTTCCGCCGCTGCCGGTGTCGCCGCCGGTCTCCCCGCCCGTGTCGCTCGGAGGCGGGCCGCCGAGGGGGAAGAGGCTATTTGCCAGCGACAGAGAATCGATCGCGTCGAGGTTGTGGCTGTCGACGATGTAGACGATGTTGCCGACCTGCCAGTAGACCTTGTCATAGATGGGGGTCAGATCGTGGTAGGCCGGCGTACCCTGGACTTCGGCATTGACTTCGAGCTGGACGTTGCGGTCGTAATAGGAGAAGTCGGGGATGGTGCCGCCGACCTCGCCGGTGATCAGCAAGTAGGTCGGGGGCGAGCCGGGGATCATCCAGTAGAGGCTGTAGAACCCGTCGTAGGCATCGACAGCCGGTTCGCCGTCGAAGGGAGACGGGACCTCTGAGGGTACGAGCACGTCGAAACCGAGGTCGAGTCGGGAGGCGGCCTCGGCACTCAACCAGCCTGGGACCTGGAAGCGTGAGGAGGGCTGGCTACCTGGAGCGACGGGAGCGGCAGCGACGCCGGACAGGCCCGAAGCCTGGATCGACACGAGCAGGAGCAGGAAGACGAGGATTCTGAGCGCGACGTTGCGGCGCGCAGGACCACGCCGCGTCTCCGCGGATTGTGATGCTTTTCGACGCGTCATCGGCTTTTCCCAATGTCCGACGGCGATGGGCCGAACGCTGCCTTCGGTGCGATGTGCCCGCCCCTCCCCTGGCAGCGCGGGCCCGCCGAGATTGGACGGAAAGAGGGTACCACCGAATCGGAAGGCTTGGCGACCGTTGCCACAGGTTTGAGGGAGACGACTTTCGTCTTGCGTCCGGCACAGACCATTCGTATAGTTGCCAGAAAAGAGGCGCTTTCATCCTCTATGTCATGGTGTATATGGCATTTCAATGCTCAACGGGGACTCTCCAATGCCATGTTGCTGTCGCGGGTTGTGCATGTCATCGAAGGAGGAGGCCATGAGCGATCGGCGATTGGCGCAACTGGCCCAGGACGCACGCTTGGGGTGGTTGAGTCGTCGGCAAGTGTTAGCAGCCGGACTGCGGCTCGGCGTCGCATCGCCGGTGATCGCAGCGTTGATGGCGTCGGCGCCGGATGCGAGCGCTGCGCCGAGCCGAGCGGCCGTGCCTGGCCGGGGCCGGGCTCAAGAGGGTGGTGACACGTTCACCGTGGTCATCCTTGGCGGCACGGAGGACCTCGATCCCCACAGCACCTATTCGACGATCGGGTCAGCGATCTGCTACCTCGCCTACGACATGCTGATACGTTACCGGGGCGAAAGCACGTCGGAATTCGAGCCGATGCTGGCGGAGTCGTGGGAAGCGAACGCCGAGAACACGAGCTTCACGTTCAAGATTAAACCGAACGCGCGGTTCCATGACGGCACAGCCTGCGACGCGGCGGCGGTAAAGGCCTCGTTTACGCGGTTCTTCGAGCTCGGGCTCGGTCCGGCAGACAATGTGCTGAAGCGCTTCATCGCATCGCCGGATGCGATCGAGGCGGTGGACGCGGCGACGGTGCGGATTACAACCGCGCAGCCCGAGCCGCTGTTCCTGGCGGCGATGGCGAGTAACTACGGGCCGTACGTCGTCAGCCCGACGGCGGTCGAGCAGAACAAAACGGACGACGATCCGTGGGCGCACAGTTGGTTCCTAGCGAACGCGGTCGGCACCGGTCCGTACCGGCTGGTTGAGAACTCGCTGAGCGAGCGGGTGGTGCTGGAGCAGTTCGACGAGTACCACGGTGGCTGGGCGGGCGATCATTTCGACCAGGTCGTCTTCCGGATCGTCGAGGAGAACGCGGTGCGCCGCCAGCTCCTCGAGCAGGGCGAGGCGGACGCCTTGACCTACGATTTGACACCGGAGGACGTCGAGGCGCTGAAGGCGGCGCCGGATCTTCAGGTGTTGACGTATCCTTCGACGCGCGTCAACTGGGCGACGATGAACGCGGTCAGGATGAAGACGGCGGACGTGCGGCGGGGATTTAGCTATGCCTTCCCGTACGATGACGTGATGAACGGCGTCTTCAAGGGGCTGATCACGCGGTCGGGACCGATCGCGAACACGGTCATCGGCTACGACCCCAACGTCTTTCTCTACCAGACCGATCTCGACCGGGCGAAGCAACTGATTCTGTCCGGAGGGTTCGCGGAGGGGGACAGCTTCGACTTCATCGTGACCGCCGGGGACGAGATCGGCAAGTCGATCGCCCAGGTCTTCCAGGCGAACCTGCAGCAGATCGGATTCGATTTGGAGATCAGCGAGCTCGACTACGCGACCGTCGAGAGCATCGTCTACGGCGATCAGCCGGTCGAAGAGAAGCCGATGTTCGTCGATTGGGCGTGGTGGCCCGACTTCAACGATCCATGGAACCAGCTCAAAGCCAACTTCGTCGAGTCGGCGATCGGGAGTGGTGGCAGCAATCCCGGGGGATGGGTCAACGATCGGTTCGAGCAGCTCATGAACGAGGCACAGCGCGCCGAACCGACGCGACTCGTGGAGATGATGAAGGAAGCCCAGAACATCCTGACCGAGCAGGACCCGCCGGCGATCTACTACGGTCAATCGCTCTACTACACGATCCTCGGCAAGGACATCCAGGGTTTTGTCGCGAACCCGCTCTATCTGTCGGCGTATCCGATTTGGAGCATGTCTCGGGTGCAGGCGTAGCGGCGACAGTGAGGCCCTAACGACGGAGACGATGTGTGATCGTCCGGCTGATCATCCGGCGGCTGGTGTTCTTGGTGCTGGTGCTGTTCGGACTGTCGCTGATCACGTTTACGCTGTCGCATTTGGTGCCGGCCGACCCGGCGCGACTGATTGCCGGACCGCGCGCCAGCAAGAGCGCCGTCGCGAAGGTTCGGCACGAATACGGTCTCGACAAGCCGGTCTATCGACAGTACGTCCATTACGTTCAGGGTGTCGCTCGGCTTGACTTCGGCAAGTCGTTTACCTCGCGTCGGCCGGTGCGCGACGATCTCGCACGGTACCTCCCGGCGACGATCGAACTCGGCTTGTACGCGTTCACGTTGGCCGCGTTGGTGGGGATCCCATTGGGGGTGGCCTCGGCGGTCAAGCGCGACAGCCTTGTCGATCACGTCTCCCGCTTCGTCTCGATCTCGGGCCTGGCGCTGCCGGTGTTCTGGCTCGCGTTGATGACCCAATTTCTCTTCTACGGGAAGCTCCATTGGTTTCCGGACGGGCAACGGTTACCGATCGAGGTGGACCCGCCGCAGTCGATCACCCGTCTCTACGCGATCGACGCGCTCCTGACCGGCGACTTCGACACGTTCAAGGTCGCGATTCGGCACTTGGCGATGCCCGTGGCGGTGCTCGCTTACGGTTCGCTGGCCGTGGTGACCCGGATGGTGCGCGGGGGGATGCTAGAGGTTCTGAACCAGGACTACATCCGCACCGCGCGCGCAAAGGGGTTGGCGCAAGACGCCGTAGTCATCAAGCACGCGCTGAAGAACGCGATGCTGCCGACTGTGACATCACTCGGTCTGCAGGTGGGACTGCTCTTCTCGGGCGCGTTTCTAGTCGAGCTCGTCTTCTCGTGGCCGGGGATCGGTCGCTACACGGTGGAGGCGACGGAGAACATCGACTACAACGCGATCATGGCGACGACGCTGGTGATCGCGGTGATCTTCGTGGTCGTGAATCTCTTCGTCGATATCCTCTACCTGTTCCTCGACCCGCGGATCAGCTACTCATGAATGTCGAACCCGCGGGCGCCACCGGTGCGCTCCGCGATGCGGCGCTCGCGGGATCCGCGCCACCGTCGCTGGGGTCATTGTCTCAAGGGCGAAGCGGTGGGCAGCTCCGCCGCAACCTGAGGCGCTTTCTGATCGCCAATCGGCTCAACCTGGCCGGCGTGGTGATCGTCGTCCTCTTCTTCTTCATGGCGATCTTCGGCGAGCTGCTGGCGCCGCGCGATCCATATGCACAGGACATCATCGACTCGAAACTGCACGCGCCGTCCAGGGCGCACCTGCTCGGCACGGATGAGCTCGGTCGGGACGTGCTGAGCAGAATCATGACCGGGACGCGGATCTCCCTCCAGGTCGCGGTCGTCGTGCTGACCTTCGCGGTGCTCACGGGGACGCTGATCGGCGCCGTCTCCGGCTACATGGGCGGTATCGTCGACGAGATTCTGATGCGGTTCACCGACATGTTCCTTGCCTTCCCGGCGCTCATCCTGGCGATCGCGATCGCCTCCTCGCTTGGTCGCGAGCTGAAGTACACGATGATCGCGGTCTCGACGGTGTTTTGGCCGTGGTACGCGCGGTTGGTACGCGCGCAGGTGCTGTCGATCAAGCAGCGCGAATATGTTGAAGCGGGACGGAGTCTCGGTCTCTCGGTCTGGCGCCTGCTCTTCCGCCACATTCTGCCGAATGCGCTCTCGGTCGTGATCATCCAGGTGACGCTGGACGTCGGCTACGCCATCCTGATCACGAGCTCGCTGAGCTTCATCGGCTTGGGGGCACAACCTCCCTCTCCGGAGTGGGGCACGATGATGTCGACGGCGCGCAACTACTTCCGCGATGCCTGGTGGTACATCACCTTTCCCGGGGTGGCGCTGACACTGACCGTCTTCGCCTTCAACGTTTTGGGCGACGGGTTGCAGGATGCGCTCGACCCGCGGTCCGGTCGGCGGTAGCGGGGCATCCACCGGCAGAATGCGGTCCGACCGGCGACCTCGTGGGCCGCCGGTCGGATCGGTGGGAATGGAGTTTTCCCGGCCGAAGCTGAGAACCGGTCGCGGGAGTGGTCGGATGATTTCGATGACGACCGTCATGTTCCCGATATCAGAACGATACAACGACCAGACCTTCATCGTGTTACGGCAGCGCTAAATTGTCGCGGTGACACCGCTTCTGGCGACCTGACGGGGCTCGGCAGCAACCAACGCAAGCGGAAGGGTGAAGACGAACCTGGCGCCCCGGCCTGGCTGGCTGGCAACGGAGATCGTCCCGCGATGCCCCTGGACGATGTGCTTGGCGATCGCGAGACCGAGGCCGGTTCCCTCGGAGCGACGGGCGCGGTCGGTTTTGTAGAAGCGCTCGAAGACGCGGGGCAGCTCGGCCTCCGGGATGCCGACACCGGTGTCGTCGACCGACACCTGGATCATGCCGCCTTCTACCTTGGCGGCGACGGTGATCTTCCCCTCAGGGGGTGTGAACTTGATCGCGTTGTGGATCAGGTTGATCAGGACCTGCTCAATCCTGGCGCGGTCGGCGAGGACGGGCGGGAGTCCGCTCGGCACGTCGATGACGAGCTCCAGACGAGCGCGTTCGATCTGCGGGCGCAGTCGCTCCGCTCCGCGAACGATGAGATCGGCCGGCGTGATCGTCTCGAACTTCAGGGCGAGCCGGCCGGATTCGATCCTGGCGAGGTCGAGTAGCTCGTCGACGAGGGCCGCGAGGCGATCGACCTCGCCGACGATGCTTCGCAGGAAGTCGCCGGCGACGGCGGGATCGTCGATCGCGCCGGCCTCGAGCGTTTCGACGACGGCCCGGATCGAGGTCAGCGGTGTCCGGAGCTCGTGTGAGACGTTTGCCACGAATTCGCGGCGGACCGACTCCAACCGGCGGAGGTCGGTGATGTCGCGCAGGACGACGATGCCGAAACGCTCTTCGGACCCGGTGACCAGCTGAGCCGTCGCTTCGAGTACGCGCCCGCCGCGCGTGTGCTCGATCGTCGCGGTCCGGGCCTGGCCGACCTCGAACGAGCTCTGCATGAGCTGGACCAGGTCGTGATCGCGGGCGGCGACGACGAAGGGATGGCCGACCGCCCAGACGGGGTTCGTCCCGAGCATGGCGGAGGCGGTGGCGTTGAGTCCCAGGACGGTCCCCCGTTCGTCGACGATCACCACGCCGTCGCTCAAATTGCCGAAGATGGCCTCCAACCGCGACCGGGATCGCTCGGCGTCGAGGACCAATTCACGGATGCGTGCGGTCATCGCGTTGAACGAGCGCGCGAGGTCGCCCAGCTCTCTCGGGGCTACGGGAGGTGTTGTGATGTCGAGGTGGCCCGCACTGACGTCCGAGGCGTGCTGGCGGAGAGCATCGAGTGGTCGGGTGATCCGGCGGGAGACGAAGATCGCGACGGCCGCCGCCGTCGCCGCGCCGATCATGGCGACCCCGATGACGTCACGGCGAACCCGCCCGACGGCGGCATTGATCTCGTCGAGCGGCACGGAGATGCGAACGACGACGTCGGAACCGGGAGCGATAACCGCCACGGCAAGCGATGCGTCGTCCTCCGACGTTCCGATCGCCGAATTCCCGTTACCGCGACGTGCGCCGAGAACCTCAGGACGGGTGGATTGATTCGGAAGGGCGCCTGGATCTTCCTTGGAGTCGCCGAGGACGCGACCATCGGCGCCGATGACCGTGATACGGCCATCGAGATTCGCGCCGAGTTGCTTGACGAGGGGGTCGACAACCGATGGGTCCGAGCCTGAGCGAAGCGTGGGGGTGATCGCCGCGGCGGTCAAGCGCGCCTCGTCGGTGAGCTGGTCGGTCAATCGGGCGACGTAGAAATCCCGCACGGAGGCCACGATCGCGGCGCCGAGCGCCACCACGAGCACAACGGTGAGGACCGAATAGGTGAGTGCCAGTCGGCCGCGCAGCGTCTCGGGCACCGATCGGATCCTCCATCCAGGCGGCAGAACTCAGCGCAAGCGATTCCCTGGAGAGCCGGCAAGGAGAGGGGTCATCTGCCGTTGCCCGCAAACCGATACCCATAGCCGCGGACGGTCTCGACCCAGCGCGGGTTGCTGGGATCGGTTTCCAGCTTGAGACGAAGCCAGCGGACGTGGACGTCGACGGTTCGGGTGTCGACCGGGAAGTCGTAACCCCACACCTCGCGGAGCAACGCATCGCGGGTGAGCACGATTCCCTGGTGGCGCATCAGGTAAGCAAGGAGATCGAACTCTTTGGGTTTCAAGGCGATGGTCTCGCCTCGGAGTCGCACCAGGCGGCGTGCGACGTCGACGGAGAGGTCCCCGGACACCAGCGCCTGATCGATGGGTTGGAGCGGAGGCTGACCGACTCGTGTCTCGATGTGGTGCAGGTGTGGGAACGACTCTGCCGCCGTGGCCGGAACCATCTGCGCCCGACGCAGCATCGCGCGGACGCGCGCCACCAGTTCCCGCATCGCGAACGGCTTGGTCAGGTAATCGTCGCCCCCGAGTTCGAGACCGAGGATCCGATCGACCTCTTCGCCACGGGCGGAGAGGAACAGGATCGGCACGGTCGATTCGGCGCGGAGTGCCCGGCAGACCTGCAGGCCATCGAGACCGGGCAGCATGACGTCGAGGACGATCAGGTCAGGGTTGAGAGCGCGGGCCCGCGCGAGGGCAGTGTGGCCGTCGTCGGCCTGTTCGACCGTCCAGCCTTCGCGCCTGAGGTTGTAGGCGATCGCTTCCCGTAGCGTCGGCTCGTCGTCGACGACGAGCACGAGCGCGCCACCGGTGCGTGAGGTATCCGTGCTGTCTTGTGCCACCTGACGGCCGCCTTCCGATTGCGGATTGGATCGCTGCTGTGAGGCGGAGTTGCCTGTCACTCCGAAAGTATAGACAGCGGCGGGCTGGCAACCGCTGAAGCGACATTAACAATCGGCGGGCCGACAGCGGGCGGCAGGGTGCCCGGTTCCTGGCGATCCGTATGGAGTGGTGACGTGAGTGGAGTAAATTATGGTAGACTACGCGCTTGCGGGTGCGGGGCGCACCCGCTTTGGTGTGCGCGAAGTCCCGCACCTGGCCGATCACAATAGCGAGACGAATGATGAGCGATCCTGAGACCGAAGCGACGACCCCGTTGGACGAGGCGACGACCGAGCCCGTGGTCGTCCCGGCTGAGGCTCCCGCCCCGCCGGCCCCGAAGGGCTATGCGATCATCGAGACGGGTGGGAAGCAGTACCGGGTGAGCGTCGGCGATCGGATCTCCGTCGAGCGGCTCGCGGCCGAAGACGGCGGCGAGATCACGATCGACCGCGTGCTCCTGGTCGGCGGCGACGGCACGACGCGGGTGGGCACGCCGGTCGTTCCGGGTGCGTCGGTGACGGCGAACCTCGACGATCATTTCCGCGGCGAGAAAATCGTGGTCTTCAAGTACAAGGCGAAGAAGCGCTACCGCCGCCGGATCGGTCACCGCCAGTCCCTTACGCACCTGACGATCACCGCGATCAACGCGTAACGAAGTAGGAAGTTGCCATCTGTCAGTTGTCAGAACGCGCTGGCAACTGGCAACTGGCAACTGACAACTGGAGAGCAAAGCCATGGCACATAAAAAGGGAGTTGGCAGCTCGCGCAACGGTCGCGACAGTCGTTCGCAGCGGCTCGGAGTCAAGCGGTCCGATGGGCAGCTCGTCCGCGCCGGAACGATCGTCGTGCGGCAGCGCGGGACGCAGTTCTGGGTCGGCAACAACGTCGGGATCGGCAAGGATCACACGATCTACGCGCTGATCGACGGCGTCGTCAAATTCGAGCCGGTGACCCGCAACAAGCGCAAGATCAGCGTCTACTCGCCGGACATCTATCCGGTCGGTGGCGCGCCGAAGACCGCCCCGGCAGAAGTCGTCGCGGTGGCGGCCGACTAGCAACTCCTTCTCATCGTCCCCTCGTTTCGACACGCCGGCGCACGAATCGCCATCAGGGAGTTCAGATCACGATGAAAGCGGGCATCCACCCGAGGTACGTCGAGGCGCAGGTCGTCTGCGCGTGCGGCAACACGTTTACCACCCGGTCGACCAAGCCGATGCTGCGGACCGACCTCTGCAGCGTCTGCCACCCGTTCTACACGGGCGAGCAGCGCATCGTCGACACGGCCGGTCAGGTTGAGCGCTTCATGAAGCGGATGGAGAGCGCCGCCGCCAACGACGCCCGCCCGTCGAAGCGCCAGCAGCGGCTCAATCAGCGCGCCGAGAAACTCGCCGCCGATCAGCGGCGGGCCGAAGAGGCGGCAGCCGCGGCTGCGGCTGAAGAGGCAGCGGCCCGCGCCGCCGCCCGCGCCCAGGCGAATGCCGAGGCAACGACGACCGAGGGTGAGGTTCCGGCGACCGACGTCGCACAGTCGGTCGAGGCTGCGGCCGAGCCGGTTGCGGCTGAGTCGGGCGAGTAGAGAAGCCTCGTCTCACCCACATAGGACGGATTCGACCGGGTACCAAGTGCGGTGCCCGGTCGTTGTTTTGTAAAGCCATGGTCGATCTGGAACCGCAGAGAGGGGTGCCATGCTCCCCTACGTTGTTGCCCCGACTGTCCTGATTGCCAGGGTGCGCTCAGCCATGCGGATGCTGGCGGCGTCGATCATCTTGCCGTCGATGGCGATCGCACCGAGGCCCGAGGCGGTGGCGGCAGCGTAGGTGTCCATGACCTTTTGTGCCCAGGCGAGCTCTGCCGCGGACGGGGAGAAGACCTCATTGGCGATGGCGATCTGGGCCGGGTGGATGCACCACTTGCCGTCGAAGCCGAGGGCGCGCGCGACCCGGCAAGAGCGGCGGAAGCCTTCTTCGTCGCGGAAGTCGGCAAACGGGCCGTCGACGACGCGGATGCCCGCGGCACGGCCGGCGACGAGGAGGCGGCTCATCGGGTAGTGCCAACGGTGGCCGGGGTAGGAGTCGTCCCATTCGTCGGGAACGCCGATTTGGGTGAGGGGCATCGCGACCGAAGCGGCGTAGTCGCCGGGGCCGAAGATGATCGCCTCGACTCGTGGGCTGGCGGCGGCGATGCGTTCGCAGTTGATCAGCCCTTCGGCCGTTTCGATCTGGACCTCGATACCGATGCGGCGGTCGATGCCGACGCTCTGCTCGATCTGGCCGAGCAGTGTCGCGACAACGTGGACGTCTTCGGGTCGATTCACCTTCGGGACGACGACGAAGTCGAGCCGATCGCCGGCGGCTTCGACGACCTCGATCAGGTCGCGGTAGCAGAAGGGTGAGTCGAGCGCGTTGATACGGTAAGCGCCCGGCTTGCCGTGCCAATCCTTGTCGAGGAGCGCGGCGATGACGTGGGCGCGGGCGTGGGGCTTTTCCGAGGGTGCGACGGCGTCTTCGAGGTCGAGAAAGGCGACGTCGGCATCCGAGGCGAGGGCCTTGTCGATCATCCTCGGGTTCGACGCCGGGACGGCGAGCTCGCTGCGTTCGGTCCGCATCAGTCTTTGCTCACGATCGGGAGGAGTGTGCGCGGGAGGGAATGGAGACGGCTCGGTCATCAATGTCGTCCAGGTTACTTTGCAGGGCCCGTCGGTAACCACGAGGGCATGTCGACAAGTGCGGAATTGTAGCTCAGGCGCATGTAGGCGCCGTGAAGCCTGGCTTGGGTTGTGCGTTTGGCACCAGACGTTGAAGCACGTTGCAGGGTGGATGGGTAATCCCGGTAAAATAGCGGCTCTTGCGGCGTCCTATGGGCCGGGAACCCCCAAGGGGCAGCCTGCCGCACGAGTTTGGGTCGGAAGGGAGCGGACGCTATTCAGAAGTTGCAGTCGTTGCCGGCCGCGTCCGAGAGGAACCCGCAGTCCACGTCTCGGTCCCCGCAGATGAGCCGGAGACGACGCGTCGGACTTGTGCTTGGCGTTGTGCTGCTCCTCGCGGTTGTCGCGCTCGGCGTGCAAACCTGGCGCGTGGTGAGCGCGATCGTCGACGCTGAGAGCGTCGCGATCGTGCCGTTGCCCACGCGTGAAGGGGAGGTCGCCTTCGGCAACACGAAGGCGATGACTCCTGCGGCGACCACGACCACGACGCCGGCAGCCGTTGGCACCGAGGCGGCGGTGAGTGGAGCTGGGGAGAGCGCCACGGCGACCGCGTTTTCGACGTCAATTCCCACTACCACTCTCGCCGCGACGTCCCAACCGACGCCGGCACCGGATAATCTCTCCCGACTCGACGTCCTTCGCAAGGTTGTCCAGGCGGGGATGGAGAACGGCGATCCTGGGCGGTCGACGGTCTGGGGAGGGAAGACTGAGCTCTATATCCTGGTGCTCGGTGTCGATCGGCGGGCTGACGGCGGCGACCAAAATGCGGATGTCGTCATCATCGCCCACCTCGATCTGATTCAAAAGCGCCTGGCGGCGGTCAGCATTCCGCGCGATCTTCTCGTCGACATCCCGGAGATCGGTCCCGACAAGATCAACAGCTCGTACAACTACGGAGTGAAGGAACGGCCGGGCGATGCGGCTGCCGGGGTCGCGAAGGTCCGCGACACCGTGGAACACGTCTTCGGCGTGCCGATCGACGCCTACGCGTTGCTCGACTTCGACGGGTTCAGGGCGATCGTCGATGCCGCGGGTGGGGTCGAGATCGACGTGCCGGTCGCTATCCACGACGAGGATTACCCGACCGAGGACTACGGCACGAAGGTCGTCGATTTCAAGCGGGGCCGGCAGCAGATGAACGGCGAGCGCGCCCTCGAGTACGTGCGGACCCGCCACAGTGACAGCGACGACGCGCGGCGGGATCGACAGCGTCAGGTGCTGCTTGCGCTCTTCGAGAAGGGCAAAGGGCTGCAGTCGGCGACGCGAGCCGACAACATCATCCTGGCGCTTGGCGGTTCAGTGCAGACGAGTTTCCCGCTCGAGCAGCAGCTGACCCTCGCCCGCCTCGCCTTTGCCATGGACGAGACCGCGATCGTCATCACCCCGCTCGGTCAGCCGGTCCTCCAAGAGGGGCAGACGCCGGATGGCCGTTGGGCGTACGTGGGCGATACCGATGCGATCGTCGAATTCGTTCGGAACGCTTTGGTAATCGCTCCCGCCGTGACCGGCGCCGAGTAGGTGCCGACCGGTTCCTCTGAGCCGGTTGCGCCTCCGTATGCGCCGCGCGAGCTCGGCGATGGTCTTCTGCTCCGGTCGGCGACCGGGGCCGATGCGGAGGCACTGGCCGAGTTCAACGCGATGGTTCACGGTGGGCCGCCGGAGGTCCCCGACGTTCAGGCGGCGATCTGGACGCGGGATCTCCTGCGCGGCGACCACCCGACCTCGCCCGTCTCCGACCACATCGTCGTCCAGGACCTACGGACGGGGCGGATCGTCTCCTCGTGTCTCCTCATTTCCCAGACGTGGACGTTGGGCGGGATTCCGTTCGGCGTCGGTCGACCCGAGCTCGTCGGGACGCATCCTGACTACCGGGGACGTGGGCTCATCGGCGCGCAGTTCGAAGTTCTTCACCGGCGAAGTGAAGAACGTGGACACCTGATCCAGGCATTGACCGGGATCCCGAACTTCTACCGTCGGTTCGGCTACGAGCCAGCGCTGATTGTCCCACCGCCGCGGATCGGTTTTCCGACCTCGATCGAAGAGCTGCCTGTCGGCACAGAAGAAGCCTTCCGGTTTCGGCCGCTGACGGACGGCGATCTTCCCTTCGTCGCGGAGATGTACGAGCGATCGACGCGGCGCAGCCTCGTCGCCGCCCTCCGGGATGAGATGCTCTGGCGGTACGAGCTGACGGGGCGCGACCCCGGGAGCGACTACTGTCACGACCTCTACGTGATCGAAACAGCGGACGGCGCTCCGGTGGGACTCATCGCCTACCTGAAGAGACTGGCGGAGGGGTCACTCTTCGCGACGCTGGTCGAGCTGCGGGAGGGCGTGCCCTGGAAGGAGTCGGCGGGACCGGTGTTGCGCTTCCTGCGTGGTGCGGCGGAGGCGATTGCCGCGCGGGATGGCGAGCGCCTTCGGTCGTTCGGGTTCGTCTTGACGCCGGATCATCCGTTGCGTCGTCTGGCAGCGTCGCAATTGCCGCAGGCGGGCCGGCCCTTCGCATGGGATGTCCGCGTGGGCGACCTTACGCGGTTTCTTCGCCACCTGGCGCCGGTCCTCGAAGGCAGATTGGCGGCGTCGGACCTTGCCGGCTACACAGGCGATCTCCGGATGACCTTCTATCGGTCGGGGTTGTGTTTGGAGTTCGCCGAGGGACGTCTTGCGAGCATCACGCCGTGGTTGCCTGAGCCTGTTTGGCAGGCCGAGGTCGCGTTTCCGGGGCAGGCATTTCTGCATCTGGTGTTTGGCTCGCGCTCGCTCGAGCAGCTGGAGGTGGCCTTCCCCGATTGCCGCATTCGCAATGATCTTTCACGGGTGCTCTTCGAGACGCTGTTTCCGGTCGTGCCCTCCGTTATCTGGCCAATCGGGTAGTTGCCTGCAGCACCGTCGATGCGTGGCGGTTGTGATGGGTTGCCTGAAGCTTGCGCCGGGCATGAGATCGTAGAGGCGGACATCGCCCAGAGGGCACCCGGTCCGCCCCTACGAATGGTCACCTCCATTGTCGTCCGGGAATTTCAATGTGCCCGTCAAGCCCGAGTCGCCGATGGTCGTCTCCGGGAAGATGGCGGTTGCCTCGTCGAGGTAGGCGGCTGGGTCTTCCATGGCGGGGCTAAAGTGGGTGAGCCAGAGGGCGCGGGCGTGGGCGCCGCGGGCGAGGGTGGCGGCTTCGGCGAAGGTCATGTGCTTGTTCTGGATGGCTTTGGGGAGATCGGCGGAATCGCCGTAGGTGCCTTCGGTGATCAGGAGGTCGACGCCTTCGAAAAACGGGGGCATGGTGGGGAGGGGGCGGGTGTCGGTGGCGAAGCCGAAGGAGATGCCGGGGCGGTCGGGACCGAGGACGTCGTTCGGGGTCGCGCTGCCGCTTGACCAGGTGACGGACTCGCCACGTTGGAGGGGGCGCCAGAACTCGATCGGGATGGCCAGGGTGCGGGCGCGGTCGGGGTCGAAGCGACGGGCGCGGGCCAGGTCGACCCGGTAGACGAGGCAGGGGACGCGGTGCTCGCCGGCGAGGGCGGAGGCGCGGAGACCGCCGGGGAGGTCGAAGCGATCGCCGTCGGCGAGTTCCTGGACATCGACGGCGAAGGGGAGGTGGGGGGCGATCTCGCGCAACCCGGCGACGACGCGCTTGGTCTGCTCGGGGCCGTAGATGGTGACCGGTTCGGTCCGGTCGGCATTGGCAAGGCTGTGGAGGAGACCGGGGAGGCCGGCAATGTGGTCGGCGTGCCAGTGGGAGAGGCAGATCGCGCTGAGGCGGCGGAACCCCCAGCCGAAGCGGCGCCAGGGAATCTGGGTGCCTTCGCCGCAGTCGAAGAGGGTGAGCTCGCCATCGCAACGAACCAGGAGGCTGGACAGCCAGCGGTTCGGCAATGGCAGCATGGCGCCGTTGCCGAGGAGGAGGAGATCGATCATCGGCCGGTGGTCCCTTCCGGTCGTCGCGCGGATGGCATGGTGCGTGCAACCTTCCGATTGGCGACCGTCTTCGCCGCGCGGCGCGGCGCGGACGGCCGAGGAGGCAAACGCGATGAGGATGGTACGCGACGTGGCGACAGTCGACCGGCTGCCGTATCTGGCGAGACTTGGGTTCGGCCCCGATGACGCGGGTCGGTTGGCGGTGGCCGAAGGCCGGGCGGACCAGACGGGTCTCTACGTGAACGTCGAGTCGGGAGAGTCCCGATTCTTCAGCGAGGGCGATCCGATGCCGGATGGCATGTGGGTGGCGCAGCGCGAGATCGACGACTTGAGGCCGGATGGCGGTGCCGAAGCCTCGCCGGCGGGACACGGTTTCGGGGAGGGGTGGGGAACTCAGGACGAGCAGCTTGGGGGCGACCGCTCGTATCCCGAGGAGGACACCGGAGGAACCAGGAGGGTGCCCCATGGCGGCGTAGCGGAGAACCAGGATCCGTACGTCGGGAATCCGGCGGGCTGAGTGGCTGGGCGCAGGCGAGGAGGAGACGCAGTGTCGAACAGTACTCCGGTGCGGTCGACGGTCGAGAGGCCGGCGGGAGAAGATCAGGGTCTCGGAGCGTGCTTCTCGGCTGAGCAGATCGCGGCGGCGTTCGGCGTTGAGGCCGGGCGCGTCGAGCGGGCGATCGCCGGCGAGTTCGGGATGGCGTCGGGTGCGCCTGTCGATTCGCGACAGGCGCAGCAGCTGGCCGAGGTGCTGCTCGTCGACGAGCCGCTCGACCGACGGCAGGCAGCGTTGATGCAACTGGGCGCTTTTACGCCGCGGAGCGACGCGGATTGGGGCTTGGGAGACACGCGGCCGGGTGAGGAGAGCGACTTGCTCGCCGCGCGGGCGGACACGCCGCCGACCGAGCTGGCGTCTTCACGCTCGTCGTACGATCCGGCGACGCAGCCGGCGGAGTAGCGCCGGCGGGTGGTTCACCGGTTCCCATGTTGATGGCGATGCGCCGGCTCCTTTGGGGCCGGCGTTGCGTTAGGATGGGTTGCGGGTGGGTGGGCTGTCCACAGAGTTGTTGTCGTTTCGGCGCCGCCCCGGCGCGGGTCTAAAGCGCCCAGAGGGCACCCGGCGCTCAACCTACGAGCCCGGCTGAGGCCCTCTGAGAATCGGACACCTGAAGCCGTTGTAGAACATCCGTGGACGACGCACTGCTATGTTGGAATTGAAGGGGATGTCTCCGTGCTTGGTAGAACAGCGGCCGTGGTGACGCGTGATCTGGCGGCAGAGGTCGAGCGGCTGCGAGCGGAGACGCCCGGGTGCGCGCAGGTGGTGCACTTCAACCACGCGGGGTCGTCGCTGATGCCGCGGGCGGTGCTCGATGCGGTTGTCGGGTATCTGCGGCGTGAAGCGGAGATCGGCGGCTACGAGGCGGCGGACGAGGCGGAGGAGCGGCTGGCAGGGATCTACGGGTCGATTGCGCGGTTGATCGGTGCGGAGCCCGAGGAGATCGCGGTCGTCGAAAATGCGACGCGTGGTTGGGACATGGCCTTCTATGCGATCCCGTTCCGGCCGGGGGACCGCATCCTGACCTCGATGGCGGAGTACTCGAGTAACGTTTTGGCGTTCCTCCAGGTCGCGGAGCGGGGTGTCTCGGTCGAGGTGGTGCCGAACGACGACCATGGGCAGCTCGACGTCGGGGCGCTGGCGGAGATGCTCGACGAGCGGGTGCGGGTGGTCGCGGTCTCGCACATGCCGACGAGCGGCGGACTGGTGCAGCCGGCGGCGGCGATCGGACGGCTGGCGCGCCAGGCGGGCGCGATCTATATCCTAGACGCCTGTCAGACGGTCGGGCAGATGCCGATCGACGTCGAGGAGATTGGCTGTGACGTGCTCTCGGCGACGAGTCGGAAGTTTCTGCGCGGGCCGCGCGGGGTCGGGTTCCTCTACGTGCGGCGCGAGTTGATCGAGGAGCTGGTACCTCCGCTAATCGACACACACGCGGCCCGATGGGTGGCGCATGACCGCTACGAGCTGCGGTCCGACGCGCGACGGTTCGAGAACTGGGAGAGCAACGTCGCGGGCAAGCTCGGGATGGGTGTGGCGATCGACTACGCGCTCGATCTCGGGCTCGACGCGATCTGGGCGCGGATCTTCGACCAAGCGGC
>JAXDKI010000236.1:0-2867 GCA_034667245.1 Thermomicrobiales bacterium
TCCCAGCGACCGCTTCAAGGTCGTCGTCCTGGTTGTAAGCGAGCAGTTCGGCACGTCATACCGCCGTGCGACCGAGGTCCGCGCTGGCACGGTACTGGTCGAGGCGCAATTGCGCGTCGTTCCGGGATGGTTCCGGGATCAGCTGCGGAACGTCCGCAAATTGCGACCCTTGAGCCGGTATCGAGATCGTCGGGAAAGGCTCATTTTGCAGTAGAAAAGCCGCCGGTGGACGCGTTTACCATGCAGAAGGTCGAGGGTTCGAGTCCCTTCATCCGCTCCTCCGAAAGGCCCGCACAGCGGGCCTTTCGCGTTTCTCGGGTCTATGGCCGGCGTTCCGGCGGGAGCCCCGAATCGGCCTCGTTCCGGGGTCCCCGCTGCGTCTAGGCCGCGTGCCGCGCGGGCATGAGACGGCCATGATCCGTTGCGCGTTGCGGTTTGCCTTGGTGTTGGTGCTCGTTATCCCGTCCGTGGCGCGAGCGGACGGAGATGTCCAGGGTGCGGCGTATTCGGCGTCGGGGTCCGGGGCGCTGGCGTTCGCTAACGAGACCCACAACACAGGCGGGTCGGTGCTGCGGCTGGTCACCGCTGAGGGATTGGTCACGGCGCCGCAGCCGATCGCCAGCGGCTTTGAGGACCCGCAGGTCGCGATGGGCCCGAGAGGAGACGTGATCGTCGCCTGGTTTGACAAGGCCGGGCTGTACGCGCGCTTTCAGCCTGCCGGCGGGGTGCTCGGGCCCGTGGAGGTCGTCGCGGCGGCGCCCGACATCTACCAGGAGGTGCTGCCGCTCGCGGTCGACGGGGCGGGGAACGCGTTCGTCGCGTACGCGCCCATGTTCGGCCCCGGAGGTCTACGCGTGCGGATGCGCGACGCATCCGGCGCGTGGGGAGCGGAGCAGAACCTTGGAGGAACGGACATCTACGATCCCGCGCTGGAGGTCGCCGCGAACGGGACCGCGCTGCTCGCGTGGCGCCAGCACGGCGGGAAGGCGCTCAACGGAACCCAGATCGCGCTCTCCACTCGGGCACCGGGCGCAGCGTTCACCCCGGCGACCGTGATCGCCGGTACGCCGCGGCACGCCGATGAGCCCGCGCTCGCGCTCAATGATCGAGGCGACGCGGTCGTCACCTGGATCGAGTCGCATCGGTCCGACCGCCCGAAGGCACGCCGCGGAGAAATCCTGTCTTCGATCCACGGCCGGTTCCGCCGCGCGGACGGCGCGTTCGGCAAGTCGATGCGGCTTAGCCATATGCAAGCCGCCGGCCAGTCCGTCGCGGTGTTCCCGGACGGTCGCATGATCCTGGCTTGGACGGACTGGACGAACCGGCGCGTCGAAGCCCGCGTGCGCTCGAGCACCGGCGTGCTCGGTCGTGCCTACGTCCTCACCCACGACCTCGGCGTCAACGCCAGGATCGAAGCGCTGGCCAGCGGCCGCGGCGTGGTCGGCTGGATCGACCGCGATCCGGGCTTGGTGTTCGTCCGCGCCGCGCAGGCGACCAAGGATCGCCGCTTCCAAGCGCCGCAACTCGTCGCGCGCGTGCACGGTTACGACCTCGATCCGGTGTGGACGGCGTCGCCGACCAGTCTCGCCGTCGTCCCGACTCCGCCCGGCGAGCCCAAGGACGAGATCAGCTGGCAGCGAGTGACGTTCCCTCCCGATCCGACCGCCTTGCCGGCCGGCTCCCGGCTGAGCGAGGACATGATCTTCAGGGGCTGGTAGTTGGTAGTTCCTTTCCTCATGGCTGCGATGCCCGAGTCTCGGTCCAGTCGACGTAGAGCTCGCGCTCGGCGAACAGCCAGTTCCCGTCGCGCTTGACGAACGTGTCGTGGTAGCGAAGGAACGCGACCATCACCCGGCGCTCCCCGTCCGCCGTGTACAGGTGATGGGCGATGCAATAGCTCTCGCCCGTCGCCCGGGCGACATCGAGCTCGACCCTGCTCTGGCCGTTGAAGTGCATCGTTGCCTGGTACTCGTTCAGGGCGGCGAACACCGGCACCAGCGCCTCGCGGCCGTCGAGCACCTGCGACGGCGCGGACCCTTGGCCGTCCATGTAGACGACGAAATGCGTGTCGTCGGTGAACAGCGACTTCTGGCCCTCCGCGTCACGGCGATCGGCGCAATGTGCGTAGGCGTCGATCAACTCGCGGATGGCCAACCTGTCGGCCTGCTCGGCCGCCGTGATCTCAGCGTGGATCATGGGGCGACCACCGCGTCACGTGCGCCGACACTCCTCATCAGTTCGCGAGGGTCCCGTCGAAGTCGATCGTGGCGTGCGTGCCATCGCAGAACGGCTTGTTCGAGGAGTGCCCGCAACGGCACATCGCCATGGGGTCGGGATGGTCGATCACATGCCCGTCCGGGGCGACGAGCGTTACCGGACCGGCGACGATGTACGGGCCGTTTTCGCTCGGGCTGATGGTGGCATCAGGCATGGTGACCTTTCTCAGCGGATCTTGATCGTCTTGGAGAGCGGGAGATTCCGGATTCGGGTGCCGGTGAGCGCGGCGATGGCGTTCGCGAGCGCTGGGGCGACTGATGGGACGGAGACCTCGCCGACGCCGGTCGGCGGCTCGGTCGATTCGATCAGGTGGACTTCGATCTGCGGGACGGAGCGCATCCGCAGAATCTGGTAGCGGTCGAAGTTCTGGGTGACGATCTCCCCGCCGTCGCCGAGCAGGACCTCGCCCCAGGCGGCGGCGCTCAGCCCGAACAGCAGCCCGCCTTCCACCTGGGCGCGGATCAGGTCCGGGTTGATCGTGATGCCGCAGTCGAGCGCGAACACGATCCGATCGATGCGGACGCGCGCGCGGGAGTCGAGCGAGATCTCGGTCACCTGGGCGCTGTGGCTGAGGAAGCTGGAGCAGGTGA
>JAXDKI010000237.1:0-8011 GCA_034667245.1 Thermomicrobiales bacterium
ACCAGCTCCGGGGTTCCGGCGAAGGCGACGTGGCTCGCGGTGTGGTCCTGGAGGTTGCGGCCGACGCCGGGTAGGGAGTGGATGGTGGTGAGACCGAGTGGGCGGAGTTCCTCGGGATTGCCGATGCCGGAGCGGAGCAGGATCAGGGGTGAACCGTAGGCGCCGGCGCAGAGGATGATCTCGCTGGCCTCGATTCGCTCGGTGCCGTTGGTGCCGACGATCTCGATCGCGGTTGCCCGCCCGCGATCCACGATGACGCGATCGACGAGGGTGTCGCCGCGGATGGCGAGGTTGGGGAGGTGGCGGACCGGATCGAGGTAGGCGAAGGCGGTGTTCCAGCGGACGCCTTCGGCGACGTTGATCGGGCCGATGGCGATGCCGAGGTTGAGATCGACGTCGTTGACGTTCGGGACGACGGGGAAACCGGCAGTCGGTGCCGCATCGAGGCAGGCGCGATGCCAGGGAGTGATCTCATCCGGAGTCGGCGTGAAGACGCGGAGTTGGGTGTTGACGGTCGCGAAGAGCGGTAGGAGGGAGTCGGTGTCCCAGCCGGGATTGCCGAGTGCAGCCCACCCGTCGTAGTCGTCGCGGTGCCCCCAGACGGCGGCGCAACCGTTGTGCGACGAGCAGCCGCCGATGACGCGGGCGCGTTCGAGTGGCAGCTCGGGCGTTCCGTGAGCGCAGGCGCTGAGATAGCCCCAAGCGTGGCTGGTGACCGGCATCCCCGTGAAATCGAGGAGCTCCATCGGCCAGCGGCCTGAGCCGCGCGGGCCGTAGTCGGGGCCGGCTTCGAGGAGCACAACGTTGCGGTCGGAACCCGCTGCCAGGCGGGCGGCGATCGCCGCGCCCGCGGTGCCGCCGCCAACGACGATCGTGTCTGCACCGTGCGGAAAGGTCCCTGTCTCAGCCACCGCTGCTCTGCTCCTGTCCACGAAGCGATTCGCGTGTCCGTTGCTCGGGCATCCTATCGCGGTTGGGCGAGTCGCGCGGATGGCACTGTCCGGAAACGCGAGAGTCCCGCATCCGAGTTGGACGCGGGACTCTCGGCGGTAGGGTGGTGTGGTGTGCAATGACGTGTGCGGATCGGGCGACGTTCGCGTCCGACCAACTGGTGCTGGTGCGATTAGGACTGCTTGATCGCCTCGACTTCGAGGTGGATCTTGATGTCATCGCCGACGAGGAAGCCGCCGGTCTCGAGGGCCGCGTTATAGGTCAGGCCCCAATCCTTGCGGCTGATTTTGGTTTCGGCGCTGAACCCGATCACCTCGCTGCCCCACGGCGTCTTGTTCTGTCCCTGGTATTCGGTGTTGAGGACGACCTCTCGGGTGACACCGAGAATGGTCAGATCGCCATAAACCTTATAGCGATCGCTCGACTCGGGAACGACGCGGGTGCTCTTGAAGGTGATCTCCGGATGGGTCTCGACGTTGAAGAAGTCCGCCGATCGCAGGTGAGCGTCGCGCTTCTCCTCGCGGGTGTCGACGGTCGCCGCATCGATCTTGACGTCGGCGTGCGAGCGCGTGGGGTCCTGCTCGTCGATCACCAGCGTGCCGCTGACGCCGGCGAAGCGGCC
Organism: Thermomicrobiales bacterium; assembly: GCA_034667245.1. Classification (GTDB taxonomy): domain Bacteria; phylum Chloroflexota; class Chloroflexia; order Thermomicrobiales; family UBA6265; genus DATBFX01. Next base: position 1,574 of record JAXDKI010000237.1, read on the forward strand.
CTTGGTTGTCGAAACCATCATATGCCTGACCGAGAACTCGACCGTCGTGTGCGACGCGTCGATCGCCCAGGTCGTCGCCGTTGTGGCTGTCGGATTCGCAACGACCCCGGTGCTGGTTCCAGTCTCCATCTCTTACCTCTCCTCGTCCCGATGCCTTATGGTCAGCGGGCAATCTGGCGCTTGACCTCGTCGATCCGGACCGCCTGCCGGTCGCCGGTTGAAGCGCCGCTGCTTACGGTGCGTTAGCTACTATACAGGCGTTAGCTTACGGTTGTCAAGAGGCTTACCATAGGTTAGAATAGCCGGCATGGACGCGGACCACGGCCATGCGGCCGTTTGCCCCCTCTACCACCGAGCCGTCGAGCTCATCGGTCGTCGCTGGACCGGTGCGATTCTGAGTGCCCTCCACAGTGGCGAGACGCGCTTCAGCGACCTGACGGAAGCGGTGCCTGGTCTGAGCGATCGTCTCCTCTCAGAGCGTCTCAAGGAGCTCGAAGCCGAGGGGATCGTCGTCCGGTCGGTCTTCCCTGAGATTCCGGTCCGAATCGAGTACACGCTGACGGAGAAGGGCCGTGCTCTGGGCGACGTCATGGATGCCATCGGCGCCTGGGCACATCGCTGGTTGGTCGTGCCGAATGCGCCGCTGAACGAGCTTGATGTCCCATGTTTCCCGGGAGCAGGTCATGATGATCGGCGGACCGATGAGGCGGATACGATCAATGCCGTCGCCTCTGCCAGGTCCTGACGTTTCCCGCTGAACAACGGACACGCAACGACCCAGGGGCGCCTTACAAAGGCGACCCTGGGTCGTTGTCCGACAGGCGCGGTTAGAGTTCAGTCACCACCGGCAGGATCATTGGCCGGCTCTTGGTGCGGCGATAGAGGGTTTTGCTGACGATCTCTTTGGCCCGCCCGACGATGTAACCGTATTGAGGTTCACCGCGAGCGCGCCGTTCCAGTGTCCGCCGCAATTCCCGTTGGGCCTCGGCGAGGGCGGCGTCGTTCAACTCCGGTTTCAACCCCTTCGCGACCAGATCCGGTCCGGCGATCAGGGCGCCCGATTCGCGATCGACGACGATCGTCACAACGATGACGCCGTCGTCGGCGAGGTGCTCGCGATCGCGGAGGACCGCTTGCCCCGCGCCGCGGTCACCGAGTCGGTCGACGAGGAGCGTCCCCGATCGAACGCGACCGCGGTGGGCGGCGCTGTCCTTCGTGAACTCGATGACGCCGCCGATCTCCGGCAGCAGCACCCGCTCCGATGGGATACCCGCGGCGGCGCAAAGCTCGCGATAGAGGACCATGTGGCGGAACTCGCCGTGGATCGGGATAGCGAAGCGGGGGCGGACGAGGTCGATCATTTGGCGTAGCTCGTCGCGACCGGCGTGGCCCGAGACGTGGACGCCGCGCTCGACGGCACTGTAGACGACCTTGACACCCCGCCGAAAGAGGTTGTCGATCGTCCGCGCGACCGTCTCCTCGTTGCCCGGAACGGGGGTGGCCGAGACGAGGACGACATCATTGGCGGCGACGCGGATCTTGGGATGCTCCGCGGTGGCGATTCGCCCGAGGGCAGCTTCCGCCTCGCCCTGACTCCCGGTGACCACGAGTACCCGGCGCTCCCGCGGCAGATGCAGGGCCTCGTCGAGCGGGATCAGGAGCCCCGGCGGCGGATCGAGATAGCCGAGCTCGAGCGCGACGCGCGCGTTCTGCTCCATGCTGCGCCCGGCGACCGCGACCTTTCGACCGTGCCGCTCGGCAGCCAGCAGTGCCATGTAGAGCCGGCTGATGTTGGAGGCGAAGGTGGCGATGATCACCTGACCTTTGGCCGTGCGGATGACCTCGTCGATCGTCTCCAGGACGACCCGCTCCGACGGAGTACTACCGGCGGTCTCAACGCGAACGGTGTCCGAGAAGAGAGCCAGGAGGCCGGTGTCGCCAAGGCGGCGGAGGCGCCGCTCGTCGCTCGGCTCGCCCATGACCGGAGTCGGGTCGAACTTGAAGTCGGCGGTATCGAGGATCGTGCCGACCGGAGAGTGGATGGCGATCGCATTCGTGTCGGGGATCGAGTGGGTGACGTGGATGAATTCGGCCGAGAGTTTGCCGAGGTGGATGCGCTCGCTGCCCGTGATCCGGCGCAGATCGACCATCTTCTCCAGGCGGTGCTCGAGGAGCTTGCCCTCGATGAAGCCGAGCGCCAGGGGAGACCCGTAGATGGGGATCGGCGTCCGAGATTTGAGGAGCGGCAGGATATACGGCAATCCGCCGATGTGGTCCTCATGACCGTGGGTGATCAGGATCGCGCGGAGATTGGCCCGGCGCTCCTTGACGTAGGAGACGTCGGGGACGATCAGGTCGATCCCGCGCTGCTCTTCTTCGGGGAACTTGCCGCCGCAGTCGAGGAGGACGAGGTCGTTCTCGTACTCGACGACGGTCATGTTCTTGCCGATCTCGCCGACACCGCCGAGCGGAATCACCCGGAGGCGCCCGCGAGGACCACCCACGCCGGATGTTTGCTCGGTTCCCACCGGCGGAGGCGCCGGTCGGCGTGATCTGGGGGGGCGTCCCTGACCGCCCGAATCGCGGGGCGGCGGTGGCGGCGAGCCGGTCGTCGACTGGCTCGTGGATGGTTGGCCGTTGGTCCGTCTTCCCTCGCCTCGCGGTCTCCCCTGGCCACCCTGCTCAGCAGTCCGCGCGACGCCCTGTCGTGCCGGTTGCTCCGGCGTCGTCGACCGCGGCGAACCTCGCTGCGTGCCACGGTTGTCGGGGCGGCGTTCCTGGCCGCGCTCTTCACCGGTCGCCGCGTCGCTCGGGGTGGACGGAGGGGACACCCCCTCCTCTCGTTGACCTTCCGTCGACGTTACGGGTGGCTGGGCAGCGCCGCTGCCCCCGCCGCGCCGGCGCCGTCTACCCCAGTTTCGCCGCCGGGACTCGTCCGGCGGTCGGTCTCCTTCGCTCACAGGCTTTGTCCCTCTTGATGCCGACGCTGTCCAGGTCGCATTCCAGACTCCCTAACCCTGACAGAGATTACCCAACAGAATGGGGCGCCGAGATGGCTTCCCCCTCACTTCTGGCAAGTAGTGTACCCGCGACGGTCGATTGGGCGATTCGCACTGGTGGAATGCCGATGCAAGATCGGTACAATCGTACTAATCGAATAGGAACTTCGATCTAGGAATAGCTAGCGTACGAACAGTTGACTTGGCCTATGACCATCTGTATCTTAGGTACTGGACGACAGAGCCCGATCCTGTGTCGGCAGCCATCAAGAGCGGACGCGTCGAACCGTCGCCTGTACCTGGTCACCTGGGCGGCGGGGAGCGAGTGGTGAAACCGGCCGTTAACACGGACCGGTTTTTTTGCGTTTCCTCATCCCGACGACTGCGAGACGACCCGACGCGCCCTCAGGCGGCGGGGAAGGGGGAGGTGCGCCCACATGAACGACGTTGGAGAGCGACTGATGACGACCCCCCACCCCTCCATTGATCGGCAGATCGAGGTGATCCCCGGCGCGGCGTCCCCTCCCCGCCGTCAGGATCTGACTCGGCTCGCGCTCGTGATCCCGACGCTGCTGGCGGCCGTGGCGATTGCGGTCTCACTCCACGGCACACTGATGCTGGCCGCGATTACCGTCGTGCTGGCGTTTGCCCTCGTCGGCGCCTGGTTGGTCCAGCAGGGGAAGTTGCCCGCCGATTCGGTCGTCCTCGTCGGTCGCAGTCCCATGGCCTCGGTGATCGCGAGTTCGCTGGAGAGCGAGGATCACCGCAACCGGCCGGCGCGGCGAGTCCTTCGCGCGCAAACGCTGTCCGAGGCGGCATCGCTGGTGCGCGCTGCCCGTTGTGACGAGGTTATTCTCGCGGGCTCCGTTGGTCCCGATTGCCCTACGTTGGTCGATGCCCGTGGCGTGCAGCCCGCCCTGCTGACGGGAACCGACGTGATTGAGCGGATGATCGGTCGTGTGCCCGTGGAGTTGGTGGCGCAGGACCGGTGGTTTGCGGCGCTCGGTGCGATTCGTATCCTCGGCCCGAGCTACACGCATCTGAAGCGCGTCCTCGACGTCGCGCTGGCGCTGGCACTCGCGCTGACGACCTTTCCGGTGATCGCGATCGCCGCGCTCCTGATCCGGCTCGACTCGCCAGGGTCAATTCTCTTCCGTCAGCAGCGGATGGGGTTGGGCGGGCGGCCGTTCGAGATCCTCAAATTCCGGACGATGCGTCAGGTGGAGGAACGACCGGTAGGGAACGGCGACTGGACCAAAGAGGTCTGGACCCAGAAGGGCGATCCGCGGATCACGCGGATCGGCAGGTTCCTCCGGGCATCGCGAATCGACGAGCTACCGCAGCTCTGGAACGTGCTGACCGGCGAGATGACCTTCGTCGGGCCGCGCCCGGAGTGGGTGAAGAGTACGGCGATGTTGGAGCAGGTGTTGCCGGAGTACCCGAAGCGGTACGCCGTGAAACCCGGCATCACCGGTTGGGCGCAGGTCCGCTATCGCTACACCAACTCGATCGACGGCCAGCGCCGCAAGCTCGAATACGACCTCTATTACGTGAAGCACGCATCGTTGCGCCTCGATCTCGCGATCATAGTCCGGACGGGGCTCGTGATACTTCGACTCAAGGGTATGTAAACGCGCGCTCTTGGGGCGCCTGTGTTGGAAGGTCCCGGGGAAGAAGGAATCGCCCTTACGACCATGTCCTTGCGTCGGCGTGCGCTTCCAACGCTTTGCCTCCGGACCGAGGACGTTCGTACCGCAGCCACAGGGCTTTCATCCCCCCACCTGTCGGTACTGGATACGCATAGTCCGACCGGCGGGTGACTAGTACTCTCGGGCTAGGACAACCGGGTGAGCATCCCGACCTCGCGCGGTGCCGAAGAGGCCGTCAGCAACCGACGTTGACCGGTCCCGCGAGGGTCTGTCCCGGCAACGGTCGGCATGGCACCAGGAGGCAAGAGGGCAACAATGGCAGTTCCGCTACTGAAGGAGCACATGTCGAGCGCCGATCTGGCGGTGATGAGGTCGCCGGCGATCGATCTGCGGGCCGACATCGTTTCCCGCCGGGCGCGCGTCGGCATCATTGGTCTCGGCTATGTCGGACTTCCGCTGGGCACGGTGTTTGCCGAGGCAGGTTTCCGGGTGACCGGATTCGACGTCGACCGCAAGCGCGTCGCGGCGATCAACCGTGGGGTGTCGCACATTCACGACGTCGCCTCCTCGCGGATCGGTCGCCTGGTCAACGATGGTCTCTTCCGGGCTACGACGGAAACCGCGCAGCTGGCCGATGCGGACGTTGTGATCATCTGCGTGCCGACGCCCCTGACTGACGAGCGGCAGCCCGACCTCACGTTCGTCGAGAGCGCGACCGACTATGTCGCCCGGACGCTTCGCCCCGGTCAACTGGTGATCCTCGAGAGCACCACCTACCCCGGGACGACCCGCGACATCGTCTTGCCTCGGCTGGAGCAGACCGGGTTGGAGGCGGGCCGCGACTTCTTCCTGGCCTTCTCGCCGGAGCGGGTCGATCCGGGCAACCCCAAGTTCGGCATCACGAACACGCCAAAGGTGACGGGCGGTCTCGACGAGGAATCGACCGAACTGGCGACGCTCTTCTACCGGCAGGCGGTGGAGACGGTCGTCCCCGTCTCCTCACCGGAGGCGGCCGAGATGGTCAAGCTGATGGAGAACACCTTCCGATCAGTCAACATCGCCCTCGCCAATGAGATGGCGGTGATCTGCGATCGACTCGGCATCGACGCCTGGGAAGTCATCGACGCCGCCTCCACCAAGCCGTTCGGGTTTATGCCCTTCTACCCCGGTCCGGGTGTGGGCGGCCACTGCATCCCACTCGACCCGATCTACCTCTCTTGGAAGATGCAGACGTTGGATTACCAGACGCGGTTCATCGAACTGGCGAGCGCGATCAACCACGAGCGACCGCACTACGTGGTCCAACGGACGTCCGAAGCGCTGCGCGCGCACGGTAAGCGGATCGAGGGAGCGAACGTCCTCGTCCTTGGCGTCGCCTACAAACCCGACATCGATGACGCGCGCGAGTCGCCGGCACTCGACGTCATCGCCGCGCTCGACGGAGCCGGCGCACGTGTCTCGTACAGCGATCCCCACATCCCGTCGATCTCCGCCGGCGGTGTGCGCTACGCGAGCGAGCCGCTGACGGTCGATCGCCTGGAGGAGGCGGACTGCGTCCTCCTGGTCACCAACCATCGCACGTTCGACTACGGCTTCATCGCCCGTCACACCCGCCTGGTCGTCGACACCCGGAACGCGTTCAAAGGCGCGGCGGGTGGGGCGGAACTCGTTCGGCTGTAGACGAGCGGGCAGAAGGTCGTAGGCAGAGGGCAGAAAAGAACGAATCGCTCTGCCGTCTGCCGTCTTCTATCTGCCTGCTACTCATGGAGGTTCCGCATGGTTTCGTTGAT
>JAXDKI010000238.1:0-17201 GCA_034667245.1 Thermomicrobiales bacterium
GGACCATCAGTGGGGTAGCTTCACCAGCTTCAGCGAGGGTGGTTGGGATTGGTTCTCGATCCAGCTCGAGGACGACACCGAAGTGATGGTCTACCAGTTGCGCGATGGGGCAGATAACCCGTCGCTCCGGGTCGGGACGTACGTCCACGCCGACGGTACTGCCGTCGATCTGGCCTCAGTAGACGTCGACGTTGAAGTCGATGCGACCTGGATCAGTCCTCACAGCGGTGCCACTTACCCGATCGGGTGGACGCTTCGCCTGCCCGGCGAGGATCTGACGCTGAGGCTTGAGCCCACGATGCACGACCAGGAACTCGACACGCGCCAGACAACCGGCGTCACGTACTGGGAAGGGCAAGTCGAGGTCATTGGTTCGAGAGGGGGCGCTCCGGTTCGCGGGCGTGGCTACGTCGAGCTGACGGGCTACGCGCGGGAGCGAGACGGCATCGTGCCGTAACCCTGAGCCACCGTGGAAGGCGCCGATCCGACAACAGGGAGGGGAGTCATGGATCAACACGACCAGCCCGTGCGTGAGCGCTGGGTTGCCGACAGCGCGGACCCCATCCCCGGCCTCGACGTCCCGCGGGCCAAGCGCTACAGCCGACTCCGCCTTGCCCTTCTGCTGAGCCAGACCGCCGCCTCGGCGGGCGCGATGGCGTGGTTTGCGCTCTCCGGACGCTCGGCAGGTCTCCGTCGCTCCGTCGAACAACGGGTACCAGACCGACGCTTGACGGCACCTGCATACCTCGCCGCAGCCTCCGTCGGCGCGTGGGCGTTGCGTTTACCGTTCGACGCCGTTCGTGACCTTGTCGTCGAACGGCGGTATGGTCTCACTCGACAGACGACGAGCGGTTGGGCGGGGGATCAGGTCAAGGGCCTGGCCGTCAACCTCGTGGTCGGACTGCCGTTGGCCACGGCCGCGCACGGGGTTATTCGCAGGCGCCCGCGCGATTGGTGGTTTCTCCTCGCGTCGGCGACCGTGCCGGTGTCCGTCGTCTTCGCGCAATTAGCCCCCGTGGTCTTGCTACCGATCTTCAACCGCTTCGAGCCGCTGCGAGACGAGGCGCTGGAGGCCAGGATTCGCCGGCTCTCGGAGCGGGCGGGCGTGCCGATCGCGGCCGTCTACCGAATGGACATGAGTCGGCAGACCGAGAAGCCGAATGCCTTTTTCACCGGGCTCGGCCGAACGAAGCGCATCGTCCTTGCCGACACGCTCCTCGATCGGTTTGAGCCGGACGAAATCGAGGGCATCGTCGCGCATGAGCTCGGTCACCAGGTTCACGGCGACATTTGGCGGTTCATCGCGCTCGGCTCCGCCGTCGGTTACGGTGTCTCCTACCTGGCTCACCACGCGACACCTCGACTGATCGCAGCCTCCAAGGAGCGGACCCGAGTTTCGTCACTGGGGGATGTTGCCAGTGTGCCGTTGATCGGGTTGGTCCTATCGCTCGCCGGATTCGTCGCCGCACCGCTGACGGCGGCCTTCAGTCGTGCCACCGAGGCACGTACCGATCGGTATGCTCTTGAACTGACCCGGGATGGCGACGCGTATGCGCGGGCCCTCACGAAACTTGCGGTGCAGAGTCTGGCCGATCCCGACCCCTCGCCGCCGGTTGTGTTCTTCCTCTATTCGCACCCGCCGATTGGACGGCGGATTGCCGATGCACGGGCCTTCTTGCGGATAATATCGGACCAGTATGCGAACACCTGATCGGCTGGCAGCCGCTTGACGATGCGCTAAACTTTCGCCGCCCCGCAGGGCGAGAACCCGTGATGCACTCCAACGTCGTAGCCCATGCGGTCGCCGGCAACCGCAAGACGCCCCGGCTCGTCCGCGCGACGAGCCGCCAGGGACGTGCTTGCCGTCGTCACCGGGGGTGGGGAATTGGGGACGGAGGAAGGCGGGTGGATCTTATGCTGGCAAGCGCATGGCGGTTCGAAAGTTCGGGTCAGACGCAGCGATACGATGGAGGACGACGGTTGGGTGGAACCGACCGCGGTGAGGTCAACGTCTTCGTCTGGCGGCATGGACGTGACGAAGTTCGCCTCTCCCCTGACGGCGACGGCTGGAGCGTCTCGTACCTCGCCGTCGGTAAACTGCTCGGTCCTCGCCAACTCGTGTACGAGGCCAAGCACAAGCGTGCCACGCACGCCGCCTGGGACGTCATGGCCCGCGTTATCCGTGCCTCTCGGGACGAGGACGAGGGAGTCCGCGTTGCGCAATCTGCCGCCCGCTGGATGCGCGCCTTTGGCATCCGTGATACAGAGGACTGAAACCGTCCACGGCCCTGAGGCACGACTGACGAGAGCGGGGGATCCCTGGCCTCCAACCGGAGGACGGAACGTCGATCGTGCCCGAACTTCCTGAGGTCGAAACCGGCCGGCGGATCGTCGAGCAGGAGTTGACCGGTCGCACCGTCTCGGCGGTGACCGTCCGGCTCCCCAAGCTGCTCCGCTTGTCGCCGATAGCAACGCTCGATCCGCTGGTCGGCCGGTCGGTGACGGGCGCCCGTCGACGCGCCAAGGTGCTCGTCATCGACTTCTCCGGCGACCTGAGTCTGATGATCCATCTCAAGCTCGCCGGGCAGCTCGCGATCCACCGGGCAGACGGCACTCGGCGGACCGCCGGCCATCCCATCCCGAACCCTGCCGGCCCGTACCCCCACCGAACGACCCACATTGAGCTCGCCTTCGACGACGGCACCATTCTCTACCTCAGCGATGTCCGCCAGTTCGGCTGGCTCCGGCTCCTACCGACGCAGGACGTCGAGGAGGTGTGGGCGTCCTTCGCCTTCGGACCGGAGGCAGTCGGCGCCGACCTGATTGCGCCCGCCGACCTCGCCGCTCGCTTGTCGCGCCGGACGATTCCGATCAAGCTGGCGCTGCTGGACCAATCGGTCCTGGCCGGACTCGGCAACATCTACGTGGATGAGGCCCTCCACCGCGCCAAGCTCCACCCGACGATCCCCGCCAACAGTCTGCAGGGCGACGAGTTGGTGCGGCTGCGGGACGGGATCGTTTGGTCGCTCGAGCGAGGACTCGAGCAGGGCGGCGCCAAGATCATCAACAACAAGGCGTACCCGATCGACGGCTTCCCCGAGGTCCACGGCCGCGCCGGTTCGCCCTGCCCAGTGTGTGGGGCGACCGTGGTGAAGACCCGGGTTGGTGCTCGCGGTACCTACCTCTGCCCGATCTGTCAGCCCGAGCCGAAGGCGGTGCCTGTGCGCCCGTCGACGGTGAGGAACCTGGCGCCGCGCGCTGAGTGACGCGGATCTCTACGGGCATTGCTCTCGCATTCGGCGTGGGGCCTTATCTCTCATCGACGAAATCTCCAGCTGCGCCCTGCAGTCTATGCAGCCGTTCCACTCTGCTATGGCCGGAAGTCCGACTCGATTGTGACGGTGCGGACGAACTCGGCGATCAGGCGGGCAGCGTTCTCAAGATCCGAGAGGCTGATGACTTCGTTCGGCGAGTGCATGTAACGGTTGGGGATCGAGACCAAACCGGTCGCGGTCCCGGCGCCCGTGCGGATCATCGCGTCGGCGTCGGTGCCGCTCGACCTGGCCGCACCTTGAACTGGGCAGTCGAGACCAAGTCGCTTGCCCGCATCCTTGAGTCCCTGGTAGACGACCGGATTCAACGAGGCGCCGCGGGTCAGGACAGGACCACCGCCAAGTTTCACCTCGCCGTCCCGTTTCTTGTCGGCACCGGGGTAGTCGGTCGCGTGGGTGACGTCGATCGCAATCGCGACCGTCGGCGTGAGCCGGAATGTCGAGGTCATGGCGCCGGCAAAGGAGATCTCCTCCTGCGTCGCGGCCAGGGCGTAGACATCGGCTGCCGGGCGGTCCGCGGCGAGGAGCCGCGCCGCCTCGAGCGCGACGAAGGCGCCGACGCGATTGTCCATGCTGCGCGAGACACAGAGGTCGTCGGTCAGCTTGACAAAGCCGGCGTCGACGACGGCCGGGTCGCCGACACCGACGCGTCGTAGTGCATCGTCCCGGTCCTTCGCGCCGATGTCGATCCAAAGGTCGCGCGTCTCAGCGACCCTGTCCTGGTCTTCCTTGCCCAGCAGATGCTTCGCCCTACGGCCGATCACGCCGATGACGTCGCCTTCGTTGCCACTGATGCGAATCCGCTGTCCGACGAGCACCTGGTTGTCCCAGCCGCCGATGTGCTCGAACCAGAGGTAACCCTGCTCGTCAACGTGGGTAATCAGCAGGCCGATCTCGTCGATGTGCCCCTCGATCACGACGATCGGGCCGCCCTCGTTCTTGAGGCGCGCGTACGAGTTGCCGAGAACGTCGTGAGTCACCTCGTCGGCAAACGTCGCCGCCTCTTCGCGCCAAACCCGCGCCGGGGCAGTCTCATATCCCGACGGCCCGGGGGCGTCCAGCAAACGACGGAGAAAAGACAACGCGCGCTCATCCACGGGGTTACTCCGTTCCTCTATTCCGGTTCCGTCAGCAATGGCGGCGATGCGGTTCCATGGGCCACGGTCGGCGTGTCGATCTTCTCGACCAAGCCGAGTAGTCGTCTGACCGGCTGTTCCATCAGCGAGGCGAACCAACGCTGTCCCGCGTCGGTGAGGATAAACCGGCCGCCGCGTTCCGTGAACAACTCCTCGGGTGAACCGCACTGGTCTCCCGCACTCGCGACAAGTTCTCCGTCCGCAGCGGCAATGATGCGAGCGATCGCGACGTTCCAGGTCTGAAGCTCTTCGCCGAGAGCCGTGGCGTCCTCTTCGGCCGCGAGCGACGGCAATCCGGTCAGATCCGGCAGAGAGGCGAGGACCGGGGTTCCGCCCGCGTCGCGGATGGTCGTCAGGATGTGCCAGAGCCTGCGCTCGAACGAGCCGAGATCTTCCGCGTCGCGGAAGTCGTCCGGTCCAAGCAGGATCGACACGACATCGGGCGCGGTCGCGACCGCCGCTGCCAACTGATCCTGTTGCGCCTCGTCCGCCGTACAGCCGGCTCGCGTGAAGTCGTAGGCGATGACATGCTCGCCGAGCGAAACTCCGACCAGATCGGCCCAGTGCCGGGGACGAGTTGCCGCCGAGTCCGCCGGGGCATTTCCGTTCGTACCGATAGCAACCCAGATCGACCGGCCCGCCGAACGGTTCTCTTGTGGCTCAGGCGCCTCCTCGTCCGAACCGACCGCGATCAGCACGGCGACGACCGCAATCGCCACGATCGCCATCACCACCCAGTAGCCCATCAGCCTGGACCCGCGTTCGTCTCGGGAGGGCCGGAAGGACGCTGCGCAAAAAAGACGACACGCTCGCTCTCTTCGCTGCCTCGTCCCCCGAGCACGCCGCTCCCGTCGAGAAAGGCGCGAATTTCGATCACCCTGAGGCCTGCCGTCGACAGGTACTCTGCGACCTCGTCCAGGTCGTAGGCCCGCTCGACGTGCTCCTCGTCGAAGCGCTCCCAGCAGGCATCCTCCTCGTCGCGCCGGCGGAAGAACGTCAGCACCAGAGGCGAGAGTCCCGTCTCCGGCTCGAACCAGCTGCGGTAGGCGCCGAACAGGTCGTCCCGGTCGGCAGCGATGACGGAAGTGTTTCCCCAACCCTCGGCGAGGCGCCGCCGGGTGTTGAGGTCGAAGACGAAGTAGCCGCCCTCGACCAAGGAGGTCGACACTCTGCCAAAGACGGTGCGCAAGTCGTCGTCCTCGACGAGGTAGTTGATGCTGTCGAAAAACGAGGTCGCGACGTCGACCGGCTGCGGAAGCGAAAGATCCCGAAGATCCTGCTCCAACCATGTTGCCGACAGCCCCGCTTCCGCGGCCGCGCGCTCGGCCAGGGCGAGCATCTCTGGGGAACGGTCCACCCCGATCGCAGACGCGCCAGCGGCAGCGAAAATCAGCGTTGCGGCGCCGGTACCGCAGGCGAGGTCGGCGACGTGACGAGGTGAGACACCGCGCTCGCGGAGCCAGGCGAGGGTCGCCTCGGCGATTCGCTCGCCGAAGACGCGCTGGCCGATCAGATCGTAGACGGCCGCGTAGCGGGTGTAAGGTGCTGACCGACGTATCACGGGGCTCCTCTCAGGCGGCGACACCGGCTTGCATCGCCGATCGCAGCGACGCGACCGCGGCAAGGACGGCTGCCCGGTCAACACCCGTTTCGACGCGGCGGTCGGCAAAGTAGGCCACGACTGCTTCGGTGGCGACGTTCCCGGGCGCGCCGGGCGCGAATGGGCATCCTCCGAGGCCACCGGCCGAGCTATCGAAGATCGTGACGCCTGCGTCGTATGCCACCGCGACATTCTCGATCGCCAGACCTTGCGTGTCGTGGAAGTGGAGCGCGGTCCGCGCAAGGGGGAGTTGGGACGACATAACCTCCACGAGCCTGGCGACGTCACCGGGGCGCGCCGTGCCGATGGTGTCGGCAAGTGATACTTCGGCGCATCCGAGATCGAACAGGCGGGAAGCGACTTCGACGGCGGCAGCGGGCTCGACTCGCCCGCTGTACGGGCAGTCGAAGGCGACGGAAACGTAGCCTCGGACCCAGACGCCTTCGGACCGGGCGCGCTCGACGACGGGCTGGAATCGAGCGAACGATTCGTCGATTGTGCAGCGGATGTTTGCATGGCAGAACGCCTCGGTCGCCGACGTGAAGAGGGCGATCGCATCGACGCCCGCCGCGAGTGCCCGCTCGAGTCCCCTCTCGTTGGGAACGAGTACCGGATAGCGCACGCCCTTCCGCCGCCGAATGCCCCGCATGACCTCGTCGGCATCGGCCAGCTGCGGGACTGCGGTCGGGCTGACGAAGCTCGTCGCCTCGACAACGGGGAGTCCGGCTCCGGCAAGTGCTTCGATGAAGGCGATCTTCGCCGTCGTCGGGACCGACCGGGCCTCGTTTTGTAGACCGTCTCTCGGCCCGACCTCGACGATCGTGACTGCTGCCGCGCTGTCAGACATCTTCGCCTCTACTCCCCGAGATCGACCGAGCCAACCTGGCAACTCTACACGCTGCCATCGTCGGGTCGCCAAAGGGGTCTTGTCGGTAGGGTCGATGCAGGGTTGCTCTTGGGGAATCGCGCGGGAGGGACTACTATCGCGTGGGCATAACGTGCCCGATGGACGTGCGAGGGAGAACCGTGAGCAAACCCTTTGGCGAGATCATCCACGAGGTCAAGAAGAACCCCTGGCGGCTCGGCATCATCTATGCCGATCCAGAAGATCGCCGACTGATCGTCAGGCAACGGACCGGTCTCGGCTGGACCCTGAACTTCGGCCGCCCACTCTCCTGGGCCATCCTGGCAGTCACCGTCGGCATCGGCATTTGGCGACGTCGCCAGCGCAACGACGCGGATTGAGAGCGAGGCGAACGGGGTGCGTGGCGACGTCGTTGAACCGAGACCGGACAGGTCCGACGAAGAAGAGATCGACATCAACCTCCGGTCGCCGTCAGAGGTCGGCCGTAGGTTGGTGGTGCTGGCGACGCTCTGCCGACGCGCTTTCCTTGAGCCGGCAACCAGTTCCGAGGAGCTCGACGAAGACCCCGAGGCTGAACGCTTCGATCTTGCAACCTGGTTGGACGAGCACAACCTCGCCGCGGAACTGACCGATCAGGAACGTGCGCTCCTCGGTGCTCCGGTTGGGACGCTCTCCGGCGATGAGGCGCACGCGGCGACTTGGAATGCCGAGGCGCTCGTCGCGCTGGGCTGGGCCGTCGGACTCGTCTCCGTCATCCCCGACCCGATCGATCCTGCCGATCCCAACCCTGTCTTGCAGGCCATCCCTGGTCCGTGGGACGACCCGCGAGGATTGATTGACTCGATCGCGCTCTGCCCCGAAGAGAGGATTGCGTCCGAGCGCGAACGAGCCGAGATCTGGCTTTGGCGGGCAGAGACCGAGGAGGAGCGCCGTCGTCTCCGCGGCCGGGCGCTATCGGAACTGGAGGGCGACCTCCGCGACGTCGTTCGGCAGAGCGTCGAAGCCGGACTCATCAATGCCGGCGTAGAGGGAGACTTCCCCGTGGCCGGCAGACCGTTCCGGACACTCGACGAGAACCGAATCGACGTCGCCGCCGGAGTCGCAGCCGTCCGTCTCCACGCCCTGAACTGGCTCTGCGGCTTCGGAACAACCTGGGACGACGTGCCGTTGGATGTCGATTAGGGTGTGATTGCAGGAAAATATCCTCTCGCCATTCGGCGCGCTTTCGCACTATTCGTAGGGGCAGACACGGCGGTTTGCCCCTTCATCCCATTGGCAAACGCGTCCTGATCCAACGCTCAATGTCGATCACCGAACGCCTGTCAAGGGGGCATCGAGATCGCATCACGGTGCCAGACTTGACAATGGCGTCCACACGCTCCATGATTGCTTCGATAGTTGTACAAATATCGAACTAAAAGGAGAGGGATATGGAAACGCATGAGTCGTTACTGGAGCGCCTGGTGGATGTCTTCAAGGCGCTCGGTGATCCGTCGCGTCTGCGTATCCTCGGCGCTGTTGCCGAGCGGCCGCGGACGGGTAAGGAGATTGGCGACCTGCTTTCCGTCGGGGCGCCGACGATCAGTCACCACGTGGCGAAGCTGGTGGACGCCGGGCTCGTCGCGGTCACTCGGGAGGGCCAGAGCCGGGTCTATGCCCTGGATGAGAAGGCGCTCAATGCCCTCACGCGGCTCGCTGCTACCAGACAGGCAGCTGAACTCCCGGAGCACGCGTCCAGTACAACCGAGGACCAGGAGGCACGCGAGCGCGCCAAGGTGCTGCGGGATTTCTTCGACGGGGCGAGGTTGAAGCAGATTCCCGCGCAGCGCAAGAAGCGGGTCATCGTCCTGCAGCACCTGCTAACGCGCTTCGATCCCCAGCGCGAATACCCGGAGAAGGAGGTCAACTCGATCCTCCGGGATGCGCACGAGGACGTGGCCACGCTGCGCCGGGAGTTGGTTGACTACGGGTTCATGACACGATCGGGCGGCGTCTACCGCGTCGCCCACGCGCTGCCCGAGCGCAGTGTCCACGTGGGACAGGAGATCACCGGCGACGAGCACGCCTGGCTGCGCCGTCTCCTGGCTCAAGCTACGGCGTAGCCCGACCCGCCAGCTCGGCAAACCCCTGCCGTGCCGCCCGCACGAACGCCTCGATCTTCGCGACGACTTTCGTCCCGGCCGTCTCGACGCCGCTACTCACGTCCACCCCAACCGGCGCAACGACACGAATCGCCTCCGCGACGTTCTCGGACGTCAACCCGCCGGCGAGGATGATGGGCCAACGGCGCGCGAGCTCGCGGGTCAGATTCCAGTCCGCGCGGATGCCCTGACCACCGAGTTGGCCAACCTGAAAGCCGTCGATCAGGAACGCAATTGGTGCCTGCGGTTGACTCGCGAACGCCCCAATCGTTGTGTCGACGTCCTCTACCGTCAGCTCCGGCGAGGGGTGGAACGCGGCGACGAACGGATGTCGAAGTCGCCCGCCGATGGTGGCGTCGGAGTTCCCGTGCAGTTGCAGCAGATCGAGCCCCGCGATCTCGGCCACCTGATTCATCTCGTCGACTGAGGCATCCACGAAGATGCCGACCGCGATCACCGTTCTCCCAACAGCCGCTTCTCGGGCCCGCTGGATGCAATCGCGAGCGGTCACGGCATCGATTTGTCGCTTGGACGGGGCAAAGACGAATCCAAGCAGATCGGCGCCCGCGGACACCGCCGCCTGAGCATGCTCCGGTGTGCGGAGACCGCAGATCTTGACCGCCGATCGCGGCAAGGTGGTCGGCCGAGCCGGCTCAGCCACGACGGCTCGCCACGGGAGCGCCGGCAAGGGCGGCGACGGCGGCGGACCGGTCCGGCGAAACGATCAGCGATTCGCCGACCAGAATCGCATCGACCCCAACCGCGGCAAGCCGTGCCGCGTCAGCCGCCGTGAAGATGCCGCTCTCGCCGACGAGCACGGTCTCCGGCGGGGCAAGCGGCGCCAAGCGTTCGGTGACCGCGAGATCGACGTGGAACGTGTGCAAGTCCCGGTTGTTGATGCCGATCACCTCGGCACCCGCGTCGGCCGCCCGCGCCATCTCGGCCTCGTCGTGGACTTCGACCAGGACACCCAACCCTCGTTCCCGTGCGGCGGTCAGCAAGTCAGTCAGCGTACGTTGATCGAGCGCGGCAACGATCAGGAGGATGGCGTCGGCGCCGAAGGCCAGGGCTTCGGCGATCTGGTAGTCGTCGACGACAAAGTCCTTGCGGAGTACCGGCGCGGATGGTGAAGCGCGGTGCGCCACCGCAGCAGCGGCGGAGAGGTCGTCGAGCGAACCCTGGAAAAACGGGCCGTCGGTCAACACCGAGAGCCCGGAAGCACCTCCGCGGAGGTACTCGGCGGCGACCGCCGCAGGGTCGAGCTCAACCGGGAAGCGTCCGCGTGACGGTGAGGCGCGCTTGAATTCGGCGATCACCGACAGGCCAGGGCGCGCGAGCGCGGACCGAAGCCCGACCGGTGCCTGTCGATCTCTCGCAATACGTTCAAGCGCTGCCACAGGAGTCGTGCTCTTGCGCACGGCGACGTCGGCGGTAGTCTGCGCCAGGATCCGGTCGAGGATCGTCCCGGTCTCGACGAATGCAGCGGTCATCGGTTGCTCCAAACCAGGATCATCAGACGCGTACCGGTTCGGCCGCGAGCTCATGCGAGTAGGCGATCACGGCCTGCAACGCGGCAAGTGCCCGCCCCGAATTGATCGACTCGGCTGCCATCGCGACACCCTCGGCAATGGAGGTAGAGGCATCTGCCGCGTAGAGACCGGCACCGGCGTTCAACAGGGTTACGTCTCGACATGGTCCCGCATCGCCAGAAAGGACGCCGAGGACGATCCGGACGTTCTCGGCCACCGCCCCGCCCCGGATGCCGTCCGTCGGGCAACGGCTCAGGCCGAGGCCTTCGGGTACGACTTCGTATGTGGTGACCTCGCCGGTGCGGGCGTCGTACTCGGTCACCTGGGTTGGGCCGGCGATGCCGAACTCATCCAGACCGTCGCCCGAGTGGACGACGACGACGTGCCGGCTGCCGAGCATCGCGTTCGCTTCCGCCAGCTTCCGTGCCAGGTGCGGGTGCCCGACGCCGATCAATTGGTGCCGCACGCCGGCCGGGTTGGTGAGCGGCCCGAGCGCATTGAAGATGGTGCGGATGCCGATCTCGCGACGGGCCGGACCGGCGTGCCGGAAACCGGGGTGGAATCCGGGCGCGAACATGAACCCGAAACCGGTCCGGGCGATGCTTTCCGCGACCTGTTCGGGCGTCAGTTCGACCTTGACCCCGAGACCCTCGAGCAGGTCGGCCGAGCCGCACTGACTGGTGACCGAGCGATTACCGTGCTTGGCGACCCGGACACCGGCGCCGGCGATGACGAACGCCGCCGTGGTCGAGATGTTGAACGTCCCCGCGCCGTCGCCGCCGGTGCCGCAGGTGTCGACCAGCGGCCGGGGATCGTCGGCCAGGGTAACCGCGCGCGCGTGCCGGCGCATGGCCGCCGCAAACCCGGCGATCTCCGCGACCGTCTCACCCCGCATTCGGAGCGCGGTAACCAATGCGCCGATCTGGGCGGGGGTCGCTTGCCCGGTCATGATCGCGTCCATCGCCGCGGTCGCGTCGTCGTTTGAGAGTTCGCGCCCTTCGACGACCGCCTGAATTGCTTGTCGAATGTCGAATGTCGGTTGCTCGGCCATCGTCGCCACTCCTCCTAGTAGCCGATCGCCACGAGTGGCTCTGACGCGCCGACCAGTGCCGGCCGGCGCAGACCGAGGAAGTTGGCCAGCAGGTCTTTGCCGGTCGGGGTCAGGATCGATTCGGGGTGGAATTGGACACCTTCGACGTCGAATTCGCGGTGCCGCACGCCCATGATCGTGCCGTCGTCGGTCTCGGCGGTGATCTCGAAGACGGGGGGCAGACTGGATCGCTCGACGATCAGCGAGTGGTAGCGCGTGGCGACAAAGGGATTGGGAAGACCGGCGAAGACCCCGACGCCGCGATGATGAATCTCCGACGTCTTGCCATGCATGATCTTCGGGGCGCGGACGACGCGCCCTCCGAACGCCGCGCCGATCGCCTGGTGACCGAGGCAAACGCCCAGGATCGGCATCTGTCCGGCGAAGCGGCGGATCAGCGGCACCGACACCCCGGCTTCGCTGGGCGTGCATGGCCCCGGCGAGATCACGATCCGGTCCAGATTTGGCCGCATCGCCTCGATCTCGTCGAGCGTGATTTGATCGTTGCGCGCAACAACCATTTCCGCGCCGAGCTCACCCAGGTGCTGGTAGAGGTTGAAGGTGAACGAATCGTAGTTGTCGAGCAGCAGGATCATCGCGACACCTCCGGGGCACCATTCTCGTTCGCTTCGAGACGTTCGGCCAGTTCGATCGCCCGCAGCAGGGCGCGCATCTTGTGATAGCTCTCGGCGTACTCGCCGTCGGGTGTGCTGTCGGCGACGATCCCGCCGCCGGCCTGCATCGAGGCAACGCCATCCTTGACGACGAGCGTCCGCAGGGCGATACAGGTATCCATCCCGCCCGCGAAGTCGACATAACCGACGGCACCGGAATAGGCGCCGCGGCGGTCGGTCTCCTGCTCGGCGATGATCTCCATCGCCCGGACCTTCGGCGCGCCTGAGACGGTCCCGGCCGGGAAGCAGGCGCGGAGCGCGTCGAACGCCGTCAGGTCCTCGCGGAGATCGCCTTCGACGCTGCTGACGAGGTGCATGACGTGCGAATAGCGGTCAACCTCCATGAACCGCGCCACCCGAACCGAGCCGGGTTTCGAGACGCGGCCAACGTCGTTCCGGCCGAGATCGAGCAGCATCACGTGCTCGGCTCGCTCCTTCTCGTCTGCCATCAACTCCGCCGCGAGCGCATCGTCTGCCTCGGGCGTCTGACCGCGCGGTCGCGTGCCGGCGATTGGGTGGTTCGTCACGACGCCATCTTCGAGCCGGACAAGGAGCTCGGGGGAGGCGCCGACGATCTGGTGATCGCCGAAGTCGAGGTAGAACATGTACGGCGAGGGGTTGACCGTCCGCAACGCCCGATAGATTGTGAACGGGTGAGCGGGGGTCGGGAGATCGACCCGCTGCGAGAGGACGACCTGGAAGATGTCACCGGCGGTGATGTACTCCTTTGCCCGCTCGACGAAGGCGCGGTAGCGCTCCGGCGACGTGTTCGGGCGGGAGCGATCGGCGGCTGGAATCGGGTCAGGCAGTCCGCCGCGCGGGATCGCCGGCAATGGACCCCGCAACCGGGCGAGCAACTCCTCGACTCGTGCCGCCGCCTGGTCGTAGGCGTCCTGCAGGGTCAGGCCGGCGTCGAGATGGACGTGGCTGACCGCCTTGATCGACCGCTCCAGGTTGTCGAAGACGAGGAGCGAATCGACGATCATGAAGCGTCCGTCCGGCAAGCCGAGACCCGGACCCGCGGCCAGACCGACCCGCGGCTCGAATGCCCGGATCGACTCGTACGAGAGATAGCCGACGGCACCGCCGAGGAAGCGCGGGAGCGGCAGATCCGGCAGCCGATCGCTTCGGTACGCTTCTAACGTCTCTGCCAGGACCGAAAGCGGATCGGTGAACGAGACGCGGCGCGTGTCTGCTTTCGACGCCAACGTCGCCTCGCCGTCGCGCAGTGTCACGTCGAGCAGCGACCCGGCACCGAGGAACGAATAGCGGGCGATCCGCTCTCCGCCCTCGACACTCTCGAGCATGAAGGCCGAGCCGCCGTTACGGATCTTTAGGAAGGCGGAGACGGGCGTCTCGACGTCCGCCATGATCTCGCGGAAGATCGGAACCGTCTTCGGCTGGTCGTCACGCGCGTCCAACCACTCCCGGAGTTCGTCGAGCGATGGCGTGAGCGCGCCGCGGACCCGTACCGGGCGGGTTGTCGTCAATGTCTGGGCCATCGGTCGTTCCTCCGTCACCACAACGATCTGTCGCCGCGGTTCGGGGGCGCCGGAAACACAAAAAACCCCCGTCCCGCAAAAGGGACGGAGGTGCAACATGCACGTCCGCGGTGCCACCCTTGTTGGAGTCGCTGTCGACGGCTCCCACTCCGCGCGTACGGGTTCGTCGTGGCGAACCGATACGCCGCTCCAGATAACGGCGGAGACACCGGCGACGTCTACTTGGCGGGGATCGCTCACCCGGCCGTTGGGGTCGCAGCTCCCGGATCCATTCGGCGCCCACCCGGCGCTGGGCTTTCACCGTCCCCAGCTCGCTCTGCCGTGCGCTCCGGCGCGTACTCGTTCCGATCGCGGCCGATCACGTTCTTCGACTGCCGCAGACTCTAACAATGACGGCGACGTATTGTCAAGCACCTGGAAGCGTCTTCGACTTCAGAGCGACGTCTGCTCGTACGTCAGTGCTGATTGGAGGTGGATCGGAAAGTTGCGAGGGCTCAATGGCGTTGGCGTCAGACGGCGCGGACCGGCGGCGAGATCCGCTCGGAACTCTTTCCGCCGGGCCGGCCGAGCACGGGAACGAGCGCCACGAGTGACGAACCACTATCGCGACCGAACCCGATCTGCAACACCGTGCACGCGGCAATGAAATACCTTAAGCGGTTGCGTCATGCTACGAAGCTGTCTTGTCACGCAGCCGCTTCGATGATAAGGTCTCGTATCCATTCATTCCGGCGGGTCTCGCTAAACATTGCACTTGACCCCACGTCACCGCCGAGGACTCCCATGGCTGCCTTACCGTCTGACGCGATTTTGAAGCGCCTCCCCGAACTCGCCCTCCGGCTCGATTCCAGCAACCAGGTAAGGATCTATGTGCAGGACAGCTGGTTCGAGTGCGGACCCCACGCGCTGGCGGTCCTCAGCGCCTTTTCCGCTCCACGGAGTGTCGCGGACGCGCTTCGGGAACTAGAAGTGCGGACCGTCGGGATACAGGACTGGGTCGATCTGATGGACACGGTGGTCGGTCTCTACGGGGCGGGGATCTTGCAGGACGAAGGAGCGGGGCCGCCAGCGGACGGTACGGGGAGGATCGGGTTCGGTGCGCCCGCAGTTCACGGCAGGATGCTGGGTGACAGGACCCGCACCGCAAGTTTCCTCGCTGCCGTTCGGGAGGTGGTCCGGCCAGGAGATGTGGTGGTCGACATCGGAACCGGAACGGGCATCCTCGCAATCGCGGCGGCCCAGAGCGGGGCTCGCCGGGTTTACGCGATCGAAGCCAGCATGATCGCGGACGTGGCCCAGTCCATGTTCGAGGCCAACGGCGTGGCGGATCGCGTGACCCTCCTGCGAGGGTGGTCGACGCGCATCGACCTGCCCGAGCGCGCGGATGTCCTGGTAAGCGAAATCCTCGGTAATGATCCCCTCGCAGAGAACGTCCTGGAAACGACGGGGGACGCGCTGAAGCGTTTGCTCAAGCCGGGTGCACGGCTCGTTCCAGGTAGGGTGCGTGTGTTCGGACTTCCCGTGTCGATCCCCCGTGGTCGACTGGCAGGTAGCGGCGTCTCACGGCACGCATTGCAGGAGTGGGGGACGTCATACGGCATCGACTTTGGTCCGCTGGCCGGCGTCGACCTTCGTGAGGAGCGCTTTTTTATCGAGCCGCGTGCGTCGCGTCACTGGTCAACGTTGAGCGATCCCGTGCTGCTGGCCGACGTTGACTTGACCGCAGTCGACTGTGTGTCGATCGACTCGGTTGAAACGACGGTGGCGACTAGTTCGGGTCGAGTCGATGGATTGCTCGAGTACTTCGAGCTGGAGCTAGGGCCCACCACGCACTTTTCACTCCACCCGGCACAGGTCGGCGAAACCAACCACTGGCAAGTTCCAGTCTGGCTCCCGCGAGCGCCGCTGCGTGTTCAAGCAGGAGATCGCTTGTCGATTGCCTATCGATACCGAACGTCAGGACCGCGCGTCGCCATTTCGCGGTCAGACTGAAAATGTGAGCCAATCTCCGTACTCTTGGCAATGAAGTGGTTGACACATTGTGGTCGCATCGGTGACCGATCCGGCGGCCGGTCAGCCGACCGACGCGTTCGGCACCCCGTCGAAGTAGAAGACGAATGCGGCCTGCCCGTAATCAGGAGAGCCGTCTGCCAGCGGGGCGACATCACTTACCGCTGACGCTCGGTGCCACCGGACTCCAAACGTGAAAAAAGAACCTCCCGGCTTCTCGCACGCTGATCCCTGGGGTACGATGCACCACCCGTGTCGTCGTTTTCCATCGAGGAGTGGCGTGTGTCAGTCGAACGACTAGAGTCTGGAGCGTCCCGCGGTGCCCTTCGCGTGGGGGTGGATATCGGCGGCACCTTCACCGATCTCCTCCTTTTCGACACCGATTCGGGCGAGTTCTTCCTTGGGAAGGTTCTCACCACCCCGGATGACCCGTCACGCGCGGTGCAAGAGGGTATCCGCGAACTCCTCCATACCTCGTCGCGCAACCCCGCCGGCGTCGGCCAGATCGTCCACGGCACGACGCTGGTCACGAACGCGCTGATCGAACGGAAGGGGGCGCGGACGGCGCTCCTGACGACCAAGGGGTTTCGCGATGCCGTCGAGATCGGGCGCGAGCACCGCTACGATCTCTACGACCTCTTCCTCGAGCTGCCCAAGCCGCTCGTGCCGCGCGCCTTGCGCTTCGAGCTCGATGAGCGCGTGCTCTCGGACGGCACGATTCTGACACCGCTGGAGCCCGACGAGACCGCGCGGGCGATCGAGTTGCTTCGGCGAGAGGGAATCGAGGCCGTTGCCGTCTGTCTGCTCCACAGCTACCAGAATCCGACGCACGAGCGACAGGTGGTCGAGGAGATCGCGCGCTCGGCGCCAGACCTCATCGTCTCCGCCTCCGCCGACGTGGTCCCGGAGATCCGCGAGTTCGAGCGGGCGAGCACGACGATCGCGAACGTCTACGTGCGGCCGCTCGTCAGCACGTACCTCGGTCGGTTGGCCGACGGGTTGCAGGAGCTGGGGATCGATGGCTCGCTCTTCGTGATGCTCTCTTCGGGTGGCGTTTGCACCGTCGAGACCGCGGCGCGCTACCCGATTCGCCTGGTCGAGTCCGGCCCTGCGGCAGGAGCCCTCGCCGCCGCCCATTACGGCCGGCTGACGGGGCGCCCTTCACTCCTCTCCTTCGACATGGGGGGCACGACCGCCAAGTGCTGCCTGATCGACGACGGGAAGCCGTCCGTCAGCGCCGAATTCGAGGTCAGCCGCGTCTATCGCTTCAAGAAGGGGAGCGGCTTGCCGATCAAGGTGCCGGTGATCGAGCTGATCGAGAT
>JAXDKI010000239.1:0-4972 GCA_034667245.1 Thermomicrobiales bacterium
GTCGGGGAGAGCGGGTGCGGCAAATCGACGCTGGTCAAGACGCTCCTCTATCTGGAGCCGCCGACGGCCGGGGAGGTCCGTTTTCGCGGGCAGCCGGTGACCATCGAGCAGGCGCAGCAGTTGCGACGACACGTCCAGATCGTCTTTCAGGATCCCTATACCTCGCTCCCGCCGCGAATGACCGTCGGCGACATCGTTGCCGATCCACTCCGTATTCATGGGATCGGCGACCGGGCTTCCAACGAGACGCGGGTGCGGCAGCTCTTCCAGGAGGTTGGGCTCGATTCGCGGCGAGTCGGGCAGTACCCGTTCCAGTTCAGCGGCGGGCAGCAGCAGCGAATCGGCATCGCCCGGGCGCTGGCGATCGAACCGTCGCTCGTGCTCCTCGACGAAGCCGTCTCAGCCCTCGACGTCTCGGTTCAAGCCCAGGTGCTCAACCTGCTCAAGGACCTCCAAGAGCGACACCAATTGACCTACGTCTTCATCTCCCACGACCTCGGCGTCGTCCGCGCGATGAGCGACCGGATCGCGGTGATGTACCTCGGCAAGATCGTCGAGCAAGGACCGGCCGCGCCGGTTTACGATCGACCGCTACACCCGTACACGCGGGCACTCCTCTCGGCAGTGCCGTCGCTACGACGACGACGGGGTGAGCGAATCCGCCTCCGCGGCGAGCCACCCAAACCGACCAACCCGCCATCGGGCTGTGCATTTCACCCGCGCTGTCCGATGGCGCAATCAATCTGCGCGGAGCAGACGCCGCCGTTGCTGGAGTGGCGGGCAGGCCAGTTCGCGGCGTGCCACTTTGCAGGGCAGGACACGTCTCGTCCCCTCAGCATTTCTCCTGCTCCGCAGGGGAGGGGGGATCTTGCTGGTTGAAAAACGATGGATTTGACCGCGTGACGTCGGAATACGTCTACATCACCCTGCGGCTTGCCAACTCCTCAAACGCGTAGTCGCGCCAGACGGGGATGCCGCAGAAGCGTTCGCCTTCCGGGCAGATGGGCGTGGCGCCGGAGCGGGAGCGCATGACACAGGGCGGTCCGTCGACATAACGTCCAATGATCGGGTAGACGGCCCGGACTTGAGCGACTTCCTCAAGGGCGGTTTCGAAGATCTCGCGCTGGGCGTCGAAGCAGAGGCGCTTGATCCACTTCCAAAAGTAGGTCAGCAAGGTTCCACTCTCGTAGAAGCGGACCCGATGGCTGTTCGGCAGGAGGTAGAGCGCCCATTCGGGCGAGACACCCTGGTCGAGGAGCGCGTTCTTCGCGTCCCAGATCGCGCGGATCGTCGCGTCGTACTCGGCGCGGGCTTCGGGGTTACGAGCGATCGCCCAAGGGACGATGACGTCCGGTTCCCGGCGAAGGTGGGCGGTCAGGAGCGGACCGGAGGAGAGCGTCCCGCGGTGACGCTGGTTCTGGGCGTCCTCGGCGCCGCTGATCCGCTTTTGGAACGTGAACGGCACGTGGTTCATCGTCTGCATCAGCTTCGAGTTCATCGCCAGGAAGAGCGCGTGACCCAGGTAGGGGTTGCGCGCGCCGTCGAGCACCTGCGCCAACGCGTCCTCGTCACTCATCGCGCCGGGTGTGGCCCCGATCACCGTTCGCACCGCCTCGGCCATGAGGCGCTCGCCGTCAGGATTGCTGGAGACGAGGCGGCTGTTCTCCCACTCGCCGAGCTCGGCGTCGAAGCGCTGGCAGAACGCTTCGGTCTCTTCTGCTGTCTGGGCGAGATTGGTCCGCCAGTCGGCGAGGGCGCGCGCCTCCAGTGCGTCGCCGGCACCGAGCATCCGCAGATCGAGCGGATAACCGGGCGCGCCAAGGAAGTAGGGATCGAGCGCCAGCACCTCCTCGACCATGCGGTTGACGACGTAGCGAACCTCGGTCGGCGCGTCGGGTTGGTTGGCGAGAACGTAGTAGCGGAGCAGGGTCAGGCCGTTGACCGTATGGTAGAGATGGGCGGGCGTCGCCAGCGGCAAGACATAACGTGCCACTTCCTGCGCTCGCTTCTGGACCGCGTCGGCCATCCGTTTGGCGGCGGTCTCGCCCTTGGCTTTGGCGCGGGCGGGAAAGATGCGGGCATAGTCACGCTGGAAGTCCGGCGTCAGGATCTCGGTGAGCCGGCGGTACCCTTCCAGACTCCGTTCGATCGCCGCCCGATAGATGGAGAGCGCCGGTTCTGGCAAATCGGGCGTGACCATGACGTTGCCCGAGACCTCGCGATAGCGTTGCGAGACCTGCTCGGAGTTGTAGAACGGGTGGGCGTGGAAGAAGGACCAGATCGCCAACCGCGAGACGTTGTCGAGGACGAAGACGAACGTCGCGTGCTGCAGCGTCGTGTGGTGGCCGGCCGCAAAGAGATCGGCGTAGAGCTTCAGCGCTCGGTCTCGGCGCGAGGCCCGGTCGGCCGCCTTCTCCGGGCTCAACCCATCGGGGGCCGGTTCTGAGACGAGCTTGAGGACATTCTCGACCTTCGCCGGACGCGCCCCATAGCAGGACCAGGCCGCGGCGATCGCCAGGGCAAACGGGTGACGCGTCGACTCATCCCGCAGCAGCGTGACGGTCGGCGCCGGCGAGACGAAGGGGGAGGGATGAGCAGCGATTTCTTCTGGCGACACGACGTGCAGGGGAACCTCGCGGGCGGTGGGTGAATCCGAGATCAGGGTCAGTTTCGCGATGGGTGCCGACATGTCCCGCTCGCCCTCCAGAGTCTCACGAATCATCAAGCGGGAAGGGCCGTGGGGAAGGCCGCTCGGCAGCGGCGACGACCGCCCGAACAACCCGATTATACATGTCCGTACACCGTCCGGAAATGCTCTTTTGGTACGACCACGGACGACGGACTGCTCGTCGCTCTATGGGAACAGGCGGCCGAGGTTCGCCGCGGTGCGGCGCTGTTGCGCCCATTGCATCGCGTCGAGGATGGCGAGGTTGTCGGTCGTGACCGCGTCGATGCCGAGCGCGACAAGGTCGTTGAGTTGCTCAACGTCGTTGACCGTCCAGGCAGTGACAAGCAACCCGCGGTCCTTGAGCCACGCCATCGTCTCGGCGTCGAGGAGATCGGCACGCACCGAGACACCGTTGAGGAGCTCTGCCCGCTCGGGGTTCTCCATCAGCGCCTGTAACCCGAACCGGTTGCCAATACTCAGCAACCGGACGACATCCGGCGACCGCTCGCTCAGCGTCTCGAGCGCGGTGATGCTGCGGGTGCTGACGAAGACGCGTCGGCCATCTGCATGGCGTTCGAGGAAGGAGATGGTCAACCGCATGGCCGCCGGCGACGTGTCCTTGAGGTCGAGTTGAACGAACCGAGCGCCGGCCGTTCTCGCCCAGGCCTCACCGAGCGTGGGACCGCGGTAGGCCCTCGACGGCAGCCAACCCGGCGGCGGGGTGTGCGCCGCGTAAAGCCGACCGCCAATGAGCGTGACGTTGATCTCGACGACATCTGCCCCGTGGGCCAGCGCCAACTGCGAAGAGGGCGCGCGGTCCCCGGCGTCGTGGGCGATACCGAGCACGTCGGCACTGCCGAGGCGAAGCTCCGTCGCCAGCGGTCGGTAGAATTGCGCCGGGCGCGCGCCCCACCGCGCATCCTCGGCGCGACCGGACCAGGACAAACCGTTCAGCACGAGCACCAGTACCACGACCGCCGGTACCCGAAGCATCCACCTCATCGTGCGCTTCCGATCATCGATGACCCTCGCCAGACGTCGCTTTCGATCGGCGCCGGATGCCACCACATAGACCATTGCCCACGAGCATCTCCGCTCGCGGATCCCACGAGGCACAAACCCAGCGCGAATATACTAGTGATACGCGGTGGAGCCTGGTTATTGTCTATACGAACGTTCCCAAATCTTGGCGCATTGGTCCCAATGGGTCAGCCTGGGGTGACCGCCGATACCTCGGCAAGACGGCGCCGGAGGAAGGCCCGGTCGCTTCGAGTCCGCGCAGGGTCGAGGGCGTGGGCTTACTACGTCGCCGCTTCGACGGTACGTCCGGCGCAGGGACGCCGTGGACGACTACGTGACCAAGCACCGGGCGCAAGCGCTGAGGTAGCCATTGTCGCTGTACTTACGAGGTTGGGCGACGACGGGGAGGGCAAGAGTCGGCAGGCCGTGGACCCGGCCAGGCGGGCATTCTTCAAAGCAATGCGCCGCAGGTTCTGAGGGCGCGCCAGCGGGCGAGCACCTCCTGGGCGGCGGTGTGCGCCTCCTTCAGCTTGGCCGTCCTCTGGTTGAGGACCACGAGCTGCGCCTCAGCCCCCTCGATCTGCGCGGCCAGATTCACAAGCCTGGCAATCGCCCCGTCGTGTTAACCGCCAGGCGCATCGCCTCCGCCTCGGCCTCCCTACCGTTCTCGATCAGCCACCTCCGCTTCGCAGCGTAGCCGAGGCCCTTGGGCATCACCGGGGTCTCCGGCGCCCCCGCGTGCTGCTGGGCGGGCGTCGTCTTCGCTGGCATGGTGTCGTCCTCCTCTGAGCTCAAGCCGGTCACGACCGCCGGCCGCGATCACATCCTGGCGCGACGGGGGGCGCGTAAGCGGGAGGGAGATCCTGGGAGCCGCCGGGGTTAGCGACGAGAGGCTGCCGGTAGTCTCACCGATCCCATGCCTGGATAAACGGCCCGCCAGGAGTCACCCGCAATGGGCCGCCCCGGAGGAACCTTGTGAGGGTTCGCCGGCGCTCGCTCGGGTTCCGGCCGCTGTACATCTGCGGGCCGGTTCTCAACCCACTGTAGGTGATGAAGAGGCGCTCCTTGGCGCGCGTCATGGAGACGTAGAGCAGGCGCCGATCGTCCTCAACGGCGGCGGCCGATTCGGCGCGGGGCATGATCTCGTCCTCTGCGGCCATGAGGAAGACCACGTCCGCTTCCAAGCCCTTTGCCTGGTGCATGGTGAGGATGTTCACCCGATCCGGGTCGAGCTTGCCTTCGAGGCTCTCCTTGCCAAGGGCGACGGCGACGAGCAGGTCCTCA
>JAXDKI010000240.1:0-11036 GCA_034667245.1 Thermomicrobiales bacterium
GGCGGCGATCACGGTGCCGCGCTGCGGCTTCTCCTTGGCGGTGTCGGGCAGCACGATCCCCGACTTGGTCGTCTCTTCGCGGCCGAGCGGCTTCACCACCACGCGGTCGCCGAGCGGCCGCAGCTTGGTCGCGGTCGCGACCGTGCCATTCTCGTTCGCCATCGTTCTACCTACCTCCTCTGATGCTTCCATTCCGCAGTGGAACTCGTCCCCGCGGCCGTTCCAAACGTTGTACTTTCCATCCTACCACGGCAATTAGCACTCTTCAAGGGTGAGTGCTAATTGGAGCCTGAGAGGTGAACTCGAGATCGGTCGCGAGGGGCAAGCGTGCTAGAATCGGGCTGCTCAATAGAAAGAATTGCCGGAGTAGCCTTGACGTCCGGTAGCTCTCGACACGTGACCGTAGTGATCCTGGTTTGACGATTTGTGGAGGAACCCGTGCAGATAGAGCAGCGCCTTCCGACCGACTTTCTCGCGACGCGGGTTCGCGACGCCGCGCCGTCACCGACGCTGGCGGTCTCGGATAAGGCGCGGGCGCTGAAGGCCCAAGGGATCGACGTCATCGACCTTGGTGGCGGCGATCCGGACTTCATCACGCCGGAGCACGTCCGCAAGGCGGCTGCAGACGCGATGAACGCCGGTGACACCCACTACGTCGCGAGCAGCGGAACGCCGGCGCTCCGCAAGGCGATTGCCGCGAAGCTGCAGAACGACAACGGGCTGACCTACGACCCGGCGGAGATCATCGTCACACCGGGCGGCAAGCAGGCACTCTTCGAGGCGATCTTGGCGACGGTCGAGCCAGGCGTCGAAGTGATGGTCCTGGAGCCGGCCTGGGTCTCTTACGTGCCGATGATCGAGATGGCGGGCGGCAATGTCGTCCACGTCGGTCTCGACCCGGACGATGAGTTCCGGGTGACGCGCGATCTCCTCGAAGGGGCGGTCACACCGAACACCCGTGGCATCTTGATCAACTCCCCCAACAACCCGACAGGTCGGGTGCTCGACGAGGAAGAGTACGAGGCGATCTGCGGTCTTGCTCGGGACCACGACCTGCTCGTCTACACCGACGAGATGTACGAGAAGATCATCTACGACGGTCATCGCCACTTCAGCATCGCCGCGATGCCGGGCATGTGGGAGAGGACGCTGACGTTCAACGGTCTGTCCAAGGCGTATGCGATGACCGGCTGGCGTGTGGGATACATGGCGGGACCGAAGACCTTTATCGACGAGATCGCGAAGGTTCACAGCCATTCCGTGACGCATGCGACGTCGTTCGCGATGGCCGGCGGGGTCGCGGCGCTGACGGGTCCGCAGGAGTTCATCGGCGAGATGGTCATGGCATGGGACCGGCGTCGCCGCGATGTTGCCGCTGGTCTCAGCGCGGTTCGTGGCATTCGCTGCCCGCGACCCGAGGGGGCGTTCTATGCGTTCCCGGACATTCGCGGGACCGGGATGAGCTCGCTCGAATTCGCCGACTTCATTCTGCGGGAGGCGCACGTCGCCGTCGTTCCGGGTACGGCATTTGGCGACGCGGGCGAAGGGTTCGTGAGACTCTCCTTCGCCACGAGCGACGAGTTGCTGGCGAAGGCGGTCGAGCGAATCGGGAACGTGCTCGGGAAGCAGTAGTTCATGACCCGGGAAAGATGCCCGGGAGGTTTGGCTCGGCGGGTGCCGACGGGATCCGTGCGTGCGGTCCCACGCGACGAGCCGACAGCCGATAGCGGCTCCGTTCCTCCCGGGGCGAGCGGAGGAGGGGCGGCGACCGGGCCGGTCGTCGTTTGCTGGCGCCTTGCGGCGGTGGGGACGGACGGATCGCTCCGGGTGGTGGTGGTCGGTGACCAACCGAGGCAGCGGAGGTGCTGCCCAGGCCCGCACTGCGTACCGAGTGTGCCGCTTGCGGAGGATTATAGAACATAAAATCTATGATGTCAATGCCCTTGTCTCGATTTGCTCTTTTTTCGGTGGAAGCGATGGGAGTCCTATGATGGGCCGAGAGGCAGCGGTGTCGCCGGAGTTGTCACGAAGGCCCTGAGGAGTGACAAGGCACCTTCGACGTCTCGCTGGTCGACCATCTCGAATGCAGAGTGGGTATAGCGGGTGGAGATGCCGAGGAGCGCCGTAGGAATGCCGAGCTTGATGAGTGCGGCTCCGTCGCTACCGAAACCGGGGTAGGTACTCTCCTGAAGTAAAATGTTGTTGCTCGCGGCAATATCACGCAACCGGCTGATGATGCGCCGGTCGTAATGGACCCAGCCGTCCTTGTAGACAAGCGTTGGTCCCCCGCCGAGTGAGACCGGCATTTCGCGGGGGTCGATCCCTGGATAATCGCCGATCGGCCCATTGTCGATCGCAATGGCCAGGTCGATATCTGCGAGGGTCGCTAGGGAGCTTGCGCCGACCAGGCCGATCTCCTCCTGAACCGTCGCGACGACTGTCAGGTCGTAGGTCAGCGAGGCGCGGTCGACCTCTGCCAGAACGTGCGTCATCAACGCCAGGGCGACACGGTCGTCGACCGCCTTACCGAACAGGCGGCTACCTACGCGTCGGGTGGGAGGGTTCCAGATCACGCCGGCGCCGACGTGGACACCGAGCGCCACCGCTTCTGCTTTGGACGACGCGCCGATGTCGACGAATAGGTCGTTCATGGTTAGCCGACCTGACTCCTGGGGTCTTGTGCTCAGGATGTGGCCAGTGACTGTTGCGAAGAGCCCGGGAATCCTCGCGTTCCGTCCCATGATGAGAGCGGGTTGCCCGATCGGATAGCGATCGTGGACGAGCCGGCCACCCCCCGCCTGGGCGTTGTCGAGCCAAACAAACCCGTCCTTGTCGATGCTCTTCACGACGAATCCGATTTCGTCGGCGTGGCCTTGGAGGAGCAGTTTGGGCCCAGCGCCGGGGACGTGGGCGAGAACGTTGCCAACCGGGGTCACGCGGACTTCGGCGTCGAGCCGACACCAGCGGTCCCGACACCAGGCAAGGACCGGCTCTTCTTGGCCGGTTGGACCCGGCAGTTCCATGAGTTCGATCAGTGTCTCGATCACGCTCGAAGACACTTCGACCGCAGGCGTGCTCATGTGCACTGTGCCCCTCCGCCGCATCCACAAACCGCACCGACATTGACCGCTCTCGCCCGGCAGACTACCATCCGCGAGCAACCTGAGCGAGTGGGTGCGAAGTACGAGAAGGGGAAGAGTGTGGCAGCCGAGGAACGTCTGAAAGAGTTGGGGATCGACCTGCCGACGCCGCCGGCACCGGTGGCGAATTACGTGCGGACGGTGCAGGTGGGCAGCTTGCTGTTCATCTCGGGCCACGGTCCGAGTCCGACCTGTCCGGCCGGGAAACTCGGCCGCGATCTCACGATTGAGCAGGGGTATCAGGCCGCGCGCGAAGTCGGCATCAACATCCTCGCCTCGGCGAAGGCACACCTGGGGAGCCTCGACCGGGTCAAGCGGGTCGTCAAGGTGCTCGGGATGGTGAATTCGGTTCCCGAGTTCGGCGACCAGCCGAAGGTCATGAACGGCTGCTCCGACCTCTTCGTCGAAGTCTTTGGCGACGCGGGGAAGCACACGCGGTCGGCCGTCGGATTCGTCGCCCTGCCGAACCAGATCCCGGTCGAAATCGAATCCACGTTTGAAGTTGAATAGGAGCCGATAGCCGATAGCCGGTAGCCGCTTGGAGTTACGGTCGCGGTCGCCAACACACGTAGGAGATTGGGACCGTCGTCAACGTTCCTCCCGGTTACCGGCCACCGGCTACCGGCTATCGGCTGAGGGCTAATCATGGCGGAAGCGAAACGAGTGCCGGTGACCCGCGAGGGGTTGGAGCGGCTCAAAGCGGAACTGGAAGATCTCAAGAATGTGCGCCGGCCGGCGATCGCGGCGATCGTGGCCGAGGCGCGGTCGCACGGCGATCTCAGGGAGAATTCCGCCTACGACGCGGCGCGCCACGACCAGATGATGAACGAGAAGCGGATCAGCGATCTCGAGGTGCTCCTCCGCAGCGCGGTGATCATGGAGGAGGGTGGTGCCAACACCGGCGACGTCGTCGGCATCGGTAACACCGTCGTGGTCGAGTTCGAGGGAGAGGAGGAGCGCTACACGATCGTCGGAGCGATCGAGGCCAAGCCGGCCGCAGGACGGATCTCGAACGAATCGCCCATCGGGCGAGCGCTCCTTGGCAAGCGGGAGGGCCAGGTTGCCAAGGTACCGACTCCGGGCGGCATGAGCCAGGTGACCATTCTCAGGATCGAGCGCTAGCCCGACCGCCGGCGCAAAGGGGAGTCTGTGAGTCTTGGAGCGCTCTTCCGCGCGAGCTGGCGAGATGCCCGAGCGGCCAGGCAACAGGACTCCTCGTACCGCAGGACATGGCAGGCATTTCGACAGCACAGCCATGTGGCAGATGGCCGGCACGACACCGAGGCGTGGCGCAAGCATGAGGGAGTGTTCGCCGGCTGCGCGATCCGTGTGCCCGCCGACGCTCTTCAACCTGCCCTCGACGAGTTGCGAGACGCGCTTCGCCCGTATCCCTTCGTGAGACTCCATCCGGATCACTTCCTCCACGTCATGCTTCAGGAGATCGGCTTCGTCTCCGAGCGCCCCCAACGGCGAGATGAATGGAGCAGGGAGCGGTTGGAGGAGTACGTCACCGCCGCGTCCGGGGCGGTGTCCGAGGCGACTTCGTTCGATCTCCGACTCGGCGGTGCGAACTCGTTCCAGGACGCCGTTTTCCTCGACGTCCACGACCGTGGCGCGTGCGCTCGGTTGCACGTTCGCCTACACGAACTCGCCGCCGTGCCGACCGTGCCCCGTTTTGCCTACCTGCCACACTGCACCGTGGCCCATTTCACCGAAGAGGCGCCGATCGGCAATCTGCCGGCGACGATCGCGCGGTTCCGCGACCGCAGATTTGGCACGTTCCAGGTAGATCACATCGAAGTCGTCACGTTGCGACTCGACGAGCCGTATCCCGAAATGGAAACCTACGCCGTCATGCCTCTATCGGGGTAGGGAGATCAACGAGGGGCCGGCGGCGGGAATGACAGACATGGCAACCGTCAAACAGCGCGTCCGCGAGCAATTCGCGGCGTCGGCGGCTGATTACGTGCGGAGCCAGACGCACGCGTCGGGCCCCGACCTCGTGCGGATGGTCGAGCTCGCCGATCCAAAGGCCGACCAGTTGATGCTCGATGTTGCCACGGGCGGCGGGCACGTTGCACGGGTCTTCGGACCGCTCGTCCGGCGTGTCGTCGTTGCCGATCTCACGCCCACGATGCTTGGGGAGGCGCTGGCCTTTCTCAGGTCATTGGGCATCGATTCGTTGGACGGGATCGCGGCGGATGCCGAGGAGCTGCCGTTCGCCAAGGCATCGTTTGACCTGGTGACCTGCCGGATCGCTCCACACCACTTCCCGGGGCCGGATCGATTCGTTGCCGAAGTCGCGCGTGTTCTGAAGCCGGCGGGCCGGTTCGCCCTCATCGACAGCACGGTCTCCGAAGGGTCACTCGGCGACTTCTTCAATCGGTTCGAGAAGCTGCGAGACCCGTCGCATGTGCGCTCCTTGACGATCGTCGAATGGAGCGGACTCATCAGCGGGTCGGGGCTCTCGCTGCAGGCGACGGAGTCGTTCCGAAAGCGGCACGACTTCGACGACTGGACGGCGCGGTCGCGAACGGCACCCGAAGTCCGAGCAGAGCTGACGGAGATGATGCGGTTACTCGGCGCCGAAGGTAGTCGCGCGTTCGAGGCGCAGTGGGACGGCGACCGCCTGGTCAGCTTCAGCGACGAGAAGACGCTGTTTGTCGCTACGAAAGAGGACTGATCAACCCAATCGACGCATGTCGTACGCGGGCGTGGTAGCCCATAGGCATCGTTTGTAGGGGCAGACACGGCGGTGGTCTGCCCCTACGTGCTTCTTGCCCTACGACACGGCCCGGATGTGGGGGGAGAGGCCGGCGGCGGCGGCGAGGAGGTCGGCCTTGTCGGTGCGCTCCCAGGGGAGGTCGAGGTCGGGGCGGCCGAAGTGGCCGTAGGCGGCGGTCTGGCGGAAGATCGGCCGGCGCAGGTCGAGGTGCTCGATGATGGCGCGGGGGCGGAGGTCGAAGTGCTTCCGGACCAGTTCCTCGATCTTGGCGTCGGCGATCTTGCCGGTGCCGAACGTCTCGACCATGATCGAGACCGGGTGGGCGACGCCGATCGCGTAGGAGACCTGGAGTTCGAAGCGGTCGGCCAGGCCGGCGGCGACGACGTTCTTGGCGACGTAGCGGGCCGCGTAGGCGGCGGAGCGGTCGACCTTAGTGGCGTCTTTGCCGGAGAAGGCGCCGCCGCCGTGGCGGGCCATCCCACCGTAGGTGTCGACGATGATCTTGCGGCCGGTCAGGCCGGCGTCTGCCATCGGCCCACCGAGGGCAAAGCGGCCACTTGGATTGACGTAGATCTTCGTCTTCGAATCCATGAGGTCGCGCGGGACGACGTGGTGGATGATGAAGCGCTCGACGTCTCGCTTGATCACGTCGTTGCTGACGTCGTCCGCGTGCTGGGTCGAGACGACGACGGTATCGACGCGGTGTGGCTTGCCGTTGCGGTACTCGACTGTGACCTGGCTCTTGCCGTCGGGGCGGAGCCAGGAGATCTCCTCATGCTTCCGGGCCTCGGCGAGGCGGCGGCAAATGCCGTGGGCGAGCGAGATCGGCAGGGGCATCAGCTCCTCGGTCTCGCGGCAGGCGAACCCGATCATCATTCCCTGGTCGCCGGCGCCGATCATGTCGTACCGGTCGCCGGAGTGCTCGTCGCGGACCTCGATCGCCTCCTCGACGCCGCCGGCGATCTCCGGGCTCTGCTCCTTGATGGAGACGAGGACGCCGCAGGTTTTGTAGTCGAAGCCGTAGGACGCCTGGGTGTAGCCGATGTCCTGGACGACCTGGCGGACGACGGCGGGGATGTCGACGTAGGTGCTGGTCGAAATCTCGCCGAAGACCATGACGACGCCGGTCGTCGTCGCCGTCTCGCACGCGACGTGACCCTCGGGGTCATCCTTCAGGACGGCGTCCAGGACCGCGTCCGAGATCT
This sequence comes from Thermomicrobiales bacterium, assembly GCA_034667245.1. Taxonomy (GTDB): domain Bacteria; phylum Chloroflexota; class Chloroflexia; order Thermomicrobiales; family UBA6265; genus DATBFX01. The sequence continues at coordinate 7,071 of JAXDKI010000240.1, forward strand.
GATCGCAGACTTTGTCGGGGTGCCCCTCCGTCACCGACTCGGACGTGAAAAAGCTGCGCTCAGCGCTGCTGAAAGTGGATGACATGTGGCCTCCGTGAGCCGATAGCCGATAGCCGGGAGCCGGTAGCCATTTGGTGCCACTCGGCGAGGCGATCAACTTCGGCGGCGCAATCTCGTTTCCGTGCTCCTATCGGCTAGGTGCCTGACTCCCAGGAGTTGAGGTATTTCGTCTGCTCGGCGGTGAGGACATCAATTTCGATGCCCATGCTGACGAGTTTGAGGCGGGCGATCTCGTGGTCGATCTCGACCGGGACGCGGTAGACGCGGTTCTCCAGCGTGCGGCCCTCGCGGACGAGGTAGCCGGCGGCGAGCGCCTGATTGGCGAAGCTCATGTCCATGACGCTGGCCGGATGTCCTTCGGCGGCGGCGAGGTTGATCAGGCGGCCTTCGGCGAGGACGATGAGGCGCTGGTCGGGCGCGAGTTTGTACTCCTCGACGAAGGGACGCAGGGTCCGGCGGCCTTCGCCGGCCATCTCTTCGAGCGCGGAGAGGTTGACCTCGGCGTTGAAGTGGCCGGAGTTGGCCATGATCGCGCCGTCCTTCATCTGGGCGAAGTGCTCGCGGTCGACGACATTGATGTTGCCGGTCGCGGTCACGAAGAGATCGCCGAGCGCGGCGGCTCGGTCCATCGTCATCACGGCGAAGCCGTCCATCGCGGCCTCGAGCGCCTTGACCGGGTCGATCTCGGTGACGATGATGCGGCCGCCCATGCCGCGGAGGCGCATCGCGATGCCCTTACCGCACCAACCGTAGCCGGCGACGACGCAGACCTTGCCGGCGATGAGGATGTTGGTCGAGCGGAGGATGCCGTCGATGGTGCTCTGGCCGGTGCCGTAGCGGTTGTCGAAGAAGTGCTTCGTATCGGCGTCGTTGACGGCGACGATCGGGAACTGGAGGACGCCCTCCTGCTCCATCGCCCGCTCGCGGACGACGCCAGTGGTGGTCTCTTCGGTGGCGCCAATGATGTCGGGGATGAGGTCGCGCCGCTCCTTGTGGATCATCGAGACGACGTCGGCGCCGTCGTCGATGACGATGTGCGGGCGGTGGTCGAGAGCGGTGCGGATGTGGCGATGGTAGGTGTCGTTGTCCTCGCCCTTGATGGCGAAGACGGGGATGCCCGCGTCGACGAGGGCGGCGGCGACGTCGTCCTGGGTCGAGAGCGGGTTGCTGGCACAGAGGATGGAATCGGCGCCGCCGGCTTGGAGGGCGAGGGCGAGGTTAGCGGTCTCGGTCGTGATATGGGCGCAGGCGAGGATGCGGACGCCGGCGAAGGGCCGCTCGGCGGCGAAGCGCTCGCGGATCTGGCGGAGGACGGGCATCTCGCGGCCGGCCCAGTCGATCCGGCGCCGGCCGTCGGGGGCGAGCGACGGGTCCTTGATGTCGAACTTCTGCGACGTAGCAACCATCCGGGAAACCTCCTGGCTCGCGCTCAATTAGGCGCGGGCGTATGACAACGGTTGAGCCGGCCTGGCTGGTGTCAGATCGGCAACCTTGAGCGCGCCCGCGTAGTCCGGAAACGACCGGTCGAAGCGCGCAACGAACGATTCGGGGGAGTACGAGTGCTCCTGAGTGCCGACCAGCTCGACGGCGTAGGTCGCGGCTAATCCGGCCAGTCGGCCGACCACGTCGAGCTCGGCGCCGAGGAGCAAGCCCTTGACCAATCCGGCGCGGTAGGCATCGCCGGCACCGGTGGGGTCGCGGACGACATCGGCGGATGCGGCGGGGCAGCGCACGCAGCGACCGCCGGTGCGGAGCTCCGAACCCTGCTCGCCGTAGGTGACGGCGACGAGCTCGACGCGTTCGGTGATATCGTCAAGCGTCCAGCCGGTTTTACGTTCGATCATCGCGAATTCGTAGTCGTTGCCGATCACCGCCCAGCTCTGGTCGATCCCCGCCTTCAGGTCGTCGCCGGAGAGGATGATGATCTGGAACGCGGGGTCGTAGATCAGCTTGCAGGACGCCGCGCCGAACTGGGTGGCGTGGCGCCGCATGGCCTCGGGATCGGTGGCGCCGACGATGGCGTAGGCGGCGCGGTCGCCGTAGGGGAGGACGTCGATGCCGGCGGCCAGATCGGACGGGCCGGGGAAGAACGAGGCGATCTGGTTGTCTTTGCGGTCCGCCATCATGAACGCCGACGCGGTCAACCGCGATTCGTCCTCAATGACGCCGGAGAGGTCGACGCCGAGCTCTTCGAATGCGGCGCGGTACGGACCGAAGTCCGAGCCGACGGCGCCGACGAGTGTCGAGCGGGTGCCGAGCAAGGCGAGGCTGTAGGCGATGTTGCCGCCGACGCCGCCCCGCTGCTTGCGCAGGCTGTCGACGAGGAAGCTAATGGAAATGACGTGGGTCTTTTCGGGGATGATGTGGTCGGCGAACGAGCCGCCGAAGGCCATGAGGTGGTCGTAGGCAATGGACGCGCTGATCACAACCGGGGGCGCGTCCGTCGTCGGGGCTTGTGCCATAACAATCCGGAATCTGCTGATGACGGCGGAACGGCGGACAGTCGAACGGCGCCCACATAGGCGGGCGCCGCCCGACTGAGGATAGCACGGGATACCGGCCGGCGGCGAACGCCGGTACCTCGGTACCGCGAAAGGTAGTACTGGGTCCTGGTCCTTCGATTTAGTCGCCCAACCGTCGTAAGGCAATCCTCACCTGATGTCGTCCGACCTCGATCTGGTCTCGATATGTCCCATCCATGCCGAAGGCACCGCCGGGTCCTGCGACGGCTTCGGGCTCGACTTGATCCGAGGCGCCCTCTGTCCTCTCGCCGGTGATCTGGTTGGCGAGCGTCTCAGTCTTGACGTACGACGCGAAGGCGTTGAGGGCGCCGATGACCTCCGGGTCGCCGACATAGGTGATTTCGATCCGGTCTTCGATCCGGTATCCAGCGCTTCGGCGGGCGTCCTGAATGCCGCGGACGAAGTCTCGCGCCAAGCCCTCCTGGATGAGCTCCGCCGTGAGCGAAGTATCGAGGACGACGGTGGCCATCGAGCCCTGCGCCGCCGCATAACCGGCGCGCTTCGTCAGGTCGACGAGGATCTCGCCAGGCTCCAGGGCGACAGTTGAGCCGTCTGACAAGGTGAGATCGACGGTCTGGCCGGCTTCGACGCGTGTGGCGACCGAGACCGGGGCCTCCTGTGCCAGGAGTTGTCGGATCTCGCCGAGTCGCTTGCCGTACTTGGGGCCGAGGGCGGCGAGCTTGGGGCGGATGTCGTAGGCGACAACATCGCCGAGCTCGACGAGTGGCGCGACGTCTTTCACATTCAATTCGTCAAGGACCTGGTCTTTCAGCCGCGTGACCGCATCGAGCACGCTCTTCTCTCGGGCATGGACGAGGATGCCTGGGAGGGGCTGACGCACCTTGACACCAGCTTCGCTTCGGGCGGCCCGTCCGAGACTGACGACTTCGAGGACGGCAGCCATGTCGGAGGAGAGCTGCTCGTCGATGCTCGACGCATCGACGGTCGGGTAGTCGGTGAGGTGGACCGATTCGGGCGCGGTCGGGTCGACGGCGCGGACCAGGTTCTGATACATCGCCTCGCTGAGGAACGGCAGGAACGGGGCGAGTAGACCGGTGAGGGTCGTCAGGGCATCGTAGAGGGTGCGGTAGGCGGCGGCTTTGTCGCGGTCGCTCTCACTCTTCCAGAAGCGGCGCCGGTTGCGGCGGATGTACCAGTTGGAGAGCTCCTCGATGGTGAAGCGCTCGATGGCGTGGGCTGCACGGTCCGGATCGTAGCCGTCAAGGGCCGCGCGGACTTCGGCGATCAACAGGTGCAACTGGGAGATGATCCAGCGGTCCAGGACCGAACGCTCCGCAAGCGGTGTCTGCACACCTGGATCCATTGGATCGAAGCGATCGATCTCCGCGTAGGTCGCGAAGAAGGCGTAGGAGTTCCACAACGG
>JAXDKI010000241.1:0-10935 GCA_034667245.1 Thermomicrobiales bacterium
GAGGTGGACCGTGAGACTCGGCATCCTGACTGACGCCCATCTATGCCCACCCGGCACGCCGCCGGACGGGTGCCATAACCCCTACGCGTTCGATCGAGCGGAGGCACTCCTGGCGCAGGCGCTCTCCGCGCACCGCGCGGACGGCGTCGACGGCCTCGCGGTGCTGGGCGACCTGGCCAATGGGGGCGACGAGCCGTCAATGCAGCGGGCCTTCGACCTCCTGGCCGGCGCGCGCCTCCCCACCTGGCTCGTACCCGGCAACCACGACCGCGACGAGGATCCCGCACGGCTGGCCGCTCTGGTGCGACGGGGTGGACCCGGCATCCGGTTGGGTCACCCTGCGGGCGAGGTGGTTGGGGGGATCCGTCTGGCCGGACTCCCGATCACTGGGCACGTTTCCGGTGGCGAGTGGCTCGTCGAGGCTGCGTCTATCGCCGGCTGGGGGAGCGACCCGGTCGTCCTGCTCAGCCACTTCCCGGTACTTCCGCGCGAGGCGGCAGTCCGCGGTGCCGGGTTGCGCTACGTCGGCAGCTTCGAGGACCGCGACGGCATCGCGGCGGGGCTCCTCGGGCGCGCGTCGCCGACGGTTGTCGTCCATGGCCACCTCCACCTGCGGGACGCGGTCGCGGACGGCGCGGTGCTGCAAATCGGCTGTGCCGCACTGATCGAGCCACCGCACGAGCGCGCGATCGTGGCAATCGACCTCGGGCGCGATGAACCGCGGGTACGCGTGACGCATCTACCTGTGACGGCGTCGCCGCCGGTGCGGCTACCGGTCCTGAGCCCGAGGAACGGGGAATGGGTCTTTCGCGGTGGAAGCTGGGTCGAGATCCCCACCGACGCCTAGGCCAAGCACTCCTCGTGACCTCTACCTGTGCTGGGCGCGAACGCGGCCGAGCGCACGGCAACCGAGCCTATCTGTGCAATGTCTGCAGTGATCATCGGACTTCAGCCGCGCATCTCTCTGCTCCGCCGTGTCGGTCGTGAAGACCTCGGTGATCCAGCCTGTGAGCGAGATGGACATGTCGCCGAGGGTGACGACCTGGGTGCCGGTGACGTGGCGAGCACCGGCGGCGCCACAAATGCCGACTTCGTCGCGGGTCACGTCGAACCCAGCGAGGAAGATCGGCTTGGCGGCAAGCACCCACACGGGAGGGCGACGAGGGTGCAGAGGGGCATCTGACTGGGGACGGCCAACCGGACCCGGGCGACGGCGCGCACGGCGGATCTCCCTGCGTTCCCGGGATGGCAAATACCGGCGGCGAACTCCGCACGCGCGGAGCCGCCGGACCGGAGCGCGGGTTGGCGCGTGCCGCCAGGGTACTCCATGCCCCCGCGCTGTCAAACCTGCACGGACAGTTGAGTTTGCGTCGTGCCGCTGCCTCACCTAAACGCGCCCGTGCACTGTCCCGCGGCCGTCCGATGAGGTCGCAAGAGCGGCCTGACCACGGTCGCCATTCCGGGCTGGAGCCGGTGGGTGTGCGTCGCTCCTTCCGACGCCGCCACTGCCCGAGCCATCGTCCTCTCAAAGTTCCGAGGAATTGGCGCACCGTATCCAAGACTTCGACAACTAGACACGCAACCCTTGCACGCCCACGACCACATCTCCTGGGCGTTGCCATAACTGCCATAATGGTGTTTGACCAATGGTCGAGACTGTGAGGACGCGGCCCGGGTTCGTTTCCCTGGAGACCTCAGCGATGACTGATGCCACCGACCGGAGAACCGGTGTTCTGGTTGCCCTCCTCCTGCCGCTGATGATTGCCCGATGATGTGGAAACTCGGCATATGGGTCGCCGCCGCCCTGATCGGATTCGGGGCCGGCGGAGCTGCTGTCGCGATTCAGCCCGGGCAAAACCATCGCCTAGTGGTGACAACTGGCCTCGCAGGGGCGGCTATCGCGGTTGCGCTGGTCGAGCTCCTCCGACTATGGTGGCCCCGGCCATAGGTATCGCCACCGAAGAGACGAACAATCTCACCTCAGGCCGACCAACGAGTAGCGAGCGCTCATCGATCCTCTCTTGCTGCGGTTGCACCCATCGCTCAGTCGGACGGGCCACCACCACTCCGCCAATTGGGGCACGCTCCGGGCACCGCGAACTCGCGTTAACTCGTCATCCATCCAGGGATTTTTGCGCTCGTAGATGCGGCAGGCCATCAATAGTCGCCGTATTAATGGACTCCTCAGCGACACGGGCTGGCTTGATAAACATGCCAGTCTGGCGAACATAAGGATGCTACGCCCCGACAAACGCAGAGGTTTTTTCTGATCAAGCATTATCGGGTGCGGGCCATGATGGTCTTGATCTGCGGCTGGTCTTGGCCGTTGACGGGATTGAGGCGTAAGGTATAGCTCGTTGGCCACCATGGACCACCGGCCCAGGCGGTTCCTCCGATCCCGTGCTCCACGAGTGAACCAAGGAACGTGTCGAGAACGGCCTGCCAGCGCGGGTCGCTGTTCGGGGCGCCAAATTCGCCGACAAATCCGCGCACGCCGTTGGCGGCGAGCCAGTCCGCGAACGGGCGCAGACGGTCGGCGCCGATGGTCGGGGTGGCACCGTCGGCCTCGTAGCTGTTGGCGTATCTCCCTGATCCGTCGCGGTCAAAGTACTGGTGCGCCTCGTAGACAAGGTTATTTGCCGGGTCGCTCAGCAAGAGGTCCGCATTGCAGCGAGCCCAGGTCCAGGCCCCGCTCCAGCAATCACCTGAGACGAGAATGGTGTGTCTTCCATCCACCTCTCTAATGGCATCCACCGCTGCCTGGGCGATCTCTTTCCAAGACGTGGCACCCATGTCGTGTGGCTCGTTCATCAAACCGTATGCCCAAACGGTCGACTCGCTCGCGTAGTGGCTGGCGAGGCGTTGCCAGAGGTCCTGGAAGGCGGAGACAGGGACGGTGCCGTCGGCCGCGCCAATGACATGGGTGCGGAGGGTGCCACTCGCGTCGGCGCGGCGATAGCGCCCGTAATTATGGACGTCGAGGATCAGCCGCATGCCGCGCGCTCGCGCATTGGCGACTTGCTTGTCAAGGCGGGCGAGTTCGGTTGCGTCGAGGGGGCCTCCGAGCACCGGTTGGATCCGCTCCCAACGGAAGGGGAGGCGGATCAGGGTGAGACCCTTGCTGGCATAGTAGTCGTACTCGGAGGCCGTCGGATAGGTATAGTCGCGTCCGTAGGTGCCCGGCAGGGCGGAGTCGCCGAACTCAGCTCCCGCCAGGTTCACGCCGATCTCACCCGGTGCGAACGTGCCGGTGCTGGTCGTCGGTGTGGGAGATGGGGTCGACGAGGGAGAAGTGGTCGCTGTCGGCGTCGGTGTTGCCGTCAGGGTCGGAGTCGGCGTAGCGGTCGGCGGGGTTGTCGCCGTGGCAGTCAGGGACGGAGTGGGAGAAGGCGTGGCCGTGGACGTGCGCGTCGGCGACGGAGTGGCCGTGGAGGGCTCGGTCGGTGATGGTGTGGCGGTGGGCGTGCGCGTCGGCGACGGGGTGGGCGTAGGAGTATGCGTCGGCGACGGGGCGGGCGTAGGAGTATGCGTCGGCCTGAGCGTGGGTGTCCTGGTCGGCTTGGGGGTTGGGGGGCGCGGCGTGGGCGTACGCGTGGCCGCCGGGGCCGCGAACTCCGCGGGTGCCTTCACCGAGAAGGATGTCTTAGCAGATGAGGTGTCCGCTGTGGCGATGATGGTATAGCTCCCGGCCTTGGCGTTGGGAACCTTGAACCGGACCGAGAAGGAGCCGGAGCTGCCGGTGCTGAAGCTGGCGAGCGCCCTCCCGTCAGCGCTCCAGACCAACTGCCCCTTGGTTCTCCCGGGGAAGCCCGAACCCCGCGCGGTGATGCTCTTCCCAGCTTTGCCCGACTTCGCGCTCAGCGTCAGTCGAGGGGTTGCCGCCTCGGTTGTCATCGTCCCCGATGTCGAGAGTAGGACGACGACCGCGAACGCCACGACTGTCCATCCCCACGCCAACAGACCAACCGGTTTACGCCAGACCATTCTCTGTCCCAGTCCGCTCATACCTCGAATCGCTACTCCGAGGATGGCCCGACGAGAACGAGAATGCAGTCAGATAAATGTCCGGAGTCGATCCGCTTATCGGAATGTGACGACTTAGGACCGATATCTCATTGATGTACCGGCAGCGTTGTGGAGTGTGGGAGGCCGCCCAGGAAGAGCTTCATCGCCCGCCTGACGCGTACGCGTTGGATGAGCGTCGGCTGGGTGTGACCTGGTGGGCGTGGCGAGCACGGCCGGCACAGCGTCACCGCTGAGGATGTCTCGCCAAAGTCAATGCGGATCACAGTGGTGATTTGGAGCACCATTCTCTTCTACGCGACGGCCTTGGCCTGTGCCGTCTTCGATGCCCGGAGAGTCGGGTGGCAGGAGCAAGGGTGTGGTCAGGTGGTCCTTGTCGGCCTCCGCCCGGCGGGAAGAGAGGCGATCTCGATCAGGCGTCGCTCAGCGCCGAGGTCACGGCGTGGAGGGGCGCCCGAGCGCGGATGGGACTTCCGTCGTGTGGCGCTTTACCTCCGATGGCACCCGGTCAAACTCAAGCAGATTTATCCCACTTCCCAACGCGCCACGGAAAACCGGACGAGTGCAAAGCGTTTCTGGTATCTGTGGCGAGGGACGCAAGCCCGGCCAGGAAATGCGCCGGACGCCACACAGCACGATGCTGCGGGCGACCCGTGTCCGGGACCACCCGCAGCAACTCCGCTGTGTTGTTGTCCGGCAGATCAGCCACTCACCAGGTATATCCGGAGGAAGTGTACCGCCGGATCTGGATTAGCTTTATTCGACGGCAGTGCCAATGCGAACTCGCAACTGCGAGGCCGGAGCGAAGAACTTAACCTGGGTGATCTCCGCCGACTGGGGTACGACGAACCAGACCGAGCCACGCGTCCGCTCGCCGTCCGGCAAATCCTGGCTGACGAGCTTTGGCTCGAATCCCCCCGCGCTACCGGCCGCGTACTCCACTCCCTCCACATCGAGCAGATGCACATCCGAGGTCTTGAAGCTGAGCGGCTGATCTGAGGCATTGATGATCACGACTTCCGCCTGAATCACCCGTTTGTCGGACGCAATCCCCTCGGGGAATTGCAACTTTGCTTCATAGGGATCAACGTAGTCCCGGACCACGAAGCTCCAGTCCGGCATAGCACTCTGGCCGACAACTGACCCTGTTTGACCGGTTCCGGCGGTCGCAGTGGCGTCGGGATCATCCTGAGCCAGCGACGGCGTCTGACGCAACGCCGCTCCCGAACCTGCGATCAGCGCTGCGGCCAGCAATTGGCGCCTGTTTCCGTGTGGCATCGTTCGGCTCCTTTCTCCATCCCTAGGCATGCGCTCTGCACGCCTTCCTCCGGCGAACCGGTCGCCAGTCGCTCATTGAGCCTGCTTGAGGACTTTGTCCCACTCGATCGTCGAATTTCCGGCCCACAAATTGGCAATCGACCCGTCCATCACGGCACAGGTGAACCAGGCCGTTATTTGGGCATCGAAATCATCGGGATCGCTCCCCCAAAATGTCCCGTCGGCCTGCTCGGTGTAAAGACTCAAGATCTTCTCTGCAAAGGCGCGGTGGGCGAAGTCGAGATTGGCGTCATCCGTCACGAGCAAACTCGGGATGACGTTCGCGTACATCGCCATGGACTCCCCGTCCACAGTGGTCGAACCATCCAGACCGTAGGCGATGGCGAGCTTACCCATGGACCCGTCCAGCGATTTCAGCCGCTGCCGTGGAAGTGACATGGCAGTGATTGCCACACGGGCTCGATCGTCCTTCGACCACAAGTAGTCGATGGTGAGCCGGGTCAAGATCCGAGATGCATCGATCGAGAACTCGTTTGCGCGGGGAATCTGGTCGCCTACCAATCGAGGCGATCCATTGACCGGGTCAAGCTTAAGAAACGTGGGGACCACGCCTACCTCTCCGCCGGCGTTGGGCGTGGCGCGGATCCGAGACAAGACGACGTAGGACGAATCGACGAGGCGCAGCCACGGCCGGGAGGGATCGGCCTCGGCGAAGATCCGGTACGCGTACGGTGCGAGCGCGGAAGGCGCAATCACCGGTCCATCGAAGCCGCGTACCCCATCGCCGATCGCCCACGAACCAGCAACCACGAAACGGTTACCCCCTAACTCGACCGTCTCGTAGTTCCAGATGCTGTCAAGCATCGCCATCGCCTCGTCCTGATACGTGGAATCGCCCCAGCGGCGGGCGGCGAGAAGGAGCGCAAGCGCCGCGTCTTCGTCGCCGCTCGTCGTCGCGTCTCCGTCCAGAACACCGTTGGTCCCGTCTTCCCTGGCTCCCCACGCACTCGCCAAAAGCGCGTCGCCTCGAACCTGGAGATTCTGTTTGGTCCATTCCCAGACCGTGTCAAAGTGCGCGCGGTCGCCCACGTAGAGCGCCTGCATCATCACTGCGGCCTGCGCTTGGGAGGTCGTCGACCCAGTCTTGGGATCGACGACGCGGCCATGGTTGACGAAGTGATTCACGAAGCTCCGCCACGTATTGACGAGCATCGGATCTTGAGAGGCCTGCACGCGGCGCAGCTTGCGCACGCGGTTGATCCACTGCGACCAACGTCCGGATTTGAAGGTGCGGATTGTGTCGGATCGATCAATGGCCTCCTGCAACATCTCGAGGTTGGGGTCGAGTTTGGCGTCGGCCAGGGTATTGGAACTAATCAGCAGATAGTCGATTTTCTGCCAGTTGTCGTCTAGGAGCCTCTTCTTGAGGACGGGGTCGCTGAATGTCGGCCAGTAGTAATTGGCGTTGGCGAATGGCTGTCCATGAGTGAACGAGTCCGAGTGGAGGTCCTGCCATGCATACGAGTCCATGATCAGCAGCGCCGAGTGCGGTAAATTGCGGACAACCCATTCCGCCGCGTCATGCTGGCCGGTCGTGCTGTCGGTGTTGAAGGCGGCGTCGTTGCGAGCAACAGCTCCCTGCGCGAGAACGATCGTGGCGGCGAGCAACGCGGGGCCGACCGCCGGGCGCAACGGACGCCACCTCGCGAGCACGTTGATCGCGTGACCGGCGACGAGCCCGATCTGCAGCGCCATCAACGCCAGGATGGGGATCACGTAGTAATAGAGAACCACCCCGCCCCGGCCGAGGAAGAGGACGAAGCAGCCGGTGAGGATCGAAATGCCAAACGCAAAGCGGTCCCACCGCCAGAGAAGTAGCCCGATGCCGAGTGCTGCCAACCCGACGCCGATGAAGAGCGGATCGCTGTTCTGCCATTGGCTCGCGCGTGACCAGAATTCGCCGTGCCGGTCGAGGAGGCCACCGCCCTCGCGTCCCGCTTGCCTGAAATAGGTCTGGATCAGGCTGACGTGGGGTCGTGAGGAACTCCACAGTGTGCCCGGCGGCAGGAGTTCGTCCTTGAGGACGGCGAGCAAGACGAAGAGGGAGATGAACGAAACAGCGGTCGTCGTCCACAGCGCGACCGCGAACCGCCGCTGCAGCCGATCGGTGAGGACCAGGACCATCAGGACCATGCCCGGCAGCATCGCGACGAAAACTTCTTTGGTCAGGAAGGTGATGCCGAAGGCGACGGCGCTGAGGATGATCCGACCCAGACGGCCCTCGGCGGACTGTAGGAGGTAGAGCGAGACGAGCAGCCAGAGCATGCCGATATTGTCCAGATAGACCTGCCGGTGGAACCCAATCGCGAGCGGCGAAATCGCGAAGGCCACGCCGGCGAGAGCTGCCGCAGAGACCCGACCGGTTGCTCTCCGCACGATCGCGAAGATCACGAGCGTGGAGAGAACGGTTATCACCAGCATGAAGACGCGACCGGAGTTGATCGACATGCCAAAGCGGTCGAAGCCGCCGGTCAGCACCGACCAGACACCGATCTGGAACCACCCGAGAGGCGGGTGGGCATAGGTGTACGTGTAATAGAAGAGACGGCCTTTTGCGACCATCGTCCAGGCCGAGCTGACGTACGTTCCCTCGTCGAGTTCGTATTGGGGATGATGAAAGAGGTTATGCCCCGTGAAGCCGGCCGCGACTGCCAGAACGGCGAGTAACACGGTGGCCTCGAGGACCGGCCGTGCGGAGGTGACCGCTGCGGTCCATCGGGTGCGAGCACGGACCATTGGACGTGTCATCGCATCGACGACGACCGAACCAATTGTGTGAATCGTGCGAACGTTTCGAGTGAATCTGAAGGCCACCGATCAATCCCCTTCGAGTGCCGGGAGGGAGGACTTGGTCGCCTCCGGCGGCGAGACGCGAGTACGGTGCGCCCCGGTGTGGGCGGTCTTCTCCCAGTTCGTGCGGCCGCGCCACTCCCGGTAGACGGCGCGGACGGCGCCGATACTGAGCAGGAGCTGATAGGGCAGAAAACCGAGGGAGAACACGACCACGTCGCGCAAACGCAGGCGAAGGTGGTAGGCGCGCGTGAACTCCCACAAGCCGACCGCACCGCTGACAAACTGGAATGCCAGGGCATACAGCGGTAACAGCGAGAGCATCGCAACGGCGACGTTCAACTTGAGCGCCACCATCATCGCCAGTGCCGGCACCCAGAGGAGACCGACGAATGCCTGGATGAAGGGGTAGGTCAGGGTGTAGGCGGCGAGTAAGCGCTGGGCTCGCCGTGGGAAGCGACGCCAGTCCCCCTTCCGGTAGACCTGGATGAAGCCCTGATTCCAGCGGGTCCGTTGCTTGATGAACTGACCCAGGGTGGGCGGTGTCTCCTCGCGCGTCGCGTGTTCGGCGTCGTAGGTGATCGTGATCTTCTCGCCCAGGGTGCTGAGCCGGATGCCGATGTCGCCGTCCTCGGTCAGACACTGCTCGTCCCACCCCCCGACGCGTTCGATCAGGCGGCGGCGCATGAAGACCGTATTGCCGCCGAGCGGGACCATGCCGATCCGCGCGTGGAAGTGCAGCCGCGATTTGAACCAGAAGAAGTACTCGAGCACGTTGTGGACGGCGAACCAGGTCGACTGGAAATCCATCAACTGCACGCCCGCCTGGACGATGCCGGCGTCCTTGCGGAGCATGATCGTGTTGACAATCTGAAACACGTCGCGGTGAATGTCGTCCTCGGCGTCGAAAATCGTCACCACCTCGTGGCTCGTATGCCGGAACGCGACGTTGAGGCCGTGCGGTTTGTTGATGGGCCCGTCGTCGAAGGTGATGACCCGGACTCGGGGAGAGCCGATCTCATCCGCCGCCCGCTGGGCCTCGCCGATGGTTTCGATGTCGCCTACCTCGCAGACCACGACGACCTCGAGCAGTTCTTTTGGATAGTTCGCGTTCCAGACCCGATGCACCGTGTGTGCGATCACCTCCCGCTCGTGGCGAGCGGGAAGGATGGCGGTGAACCGCAGACTGGGTGGCTCGAACGAACTCGGACTGCCCGCCTCCCGCAGGCGGTCGCTCCGTCCCCACGTGAAGAGCATCAGCCCCAGGCTGAAGAATCCCTGTGCCGCCAGGAGTAGGGAGATCAAGAGCACTATGGGCGCCACGATTCTCGAGATCGCGCCCCGTGCGGAGCTGGGCGGCTGCCGTTCGGTGCCGCCGACTTGGCTCCCGGTTGCACCCGGACTTGCCGTCGCTTCAGTAACGACGGTGCTTGCGGGAGCTGCCACCGGCGACCCGGCCGGCTCGTCCACCGGTGAAGCAATGGGCGACCCTGCCGCCGCACGAGGCTCTTCATCGCTCGCGAGCGGCGTTCCTACCGGGGAGACGGGTGCCTCAGGGGGTGTCGTGGGCGTCGCGGGCGCCGATGGCGTTGCCAACGTCGACTTCCAGCCTATCGCAGCGAATCGGTTGAATGGGAGCGGGATCTCGGGTCCGGCCCTGGATTCCGGGCGCTTCCGAACTCCGTGGGCGACTCGACGGAGCGAGCGGCTCGATGTCAGGTTTACGATCGGAACCCGATCGTGTGGTACGGAGATCGCGCGCGAGCTGGCTCCGGTATCGACGGATATCCTGGTCGCCGCCGGATCCTCTGTCTGCGGTGGCGCAACTGAGGGAGACGCAATGGCGACCCATGGCGGCGACGACGGCGAATCCTTCGCGCCCGTCACGAAGACGTCATCGTAGGCGACTGCGATCGCGGCTTGGTCCGTGGCGTCGCCGAGCTCCAGAAACGTGACGGAGGCTGGGCCAACGGATTCATTGACGTTAAGGCTGCGAATCGGGACGCCATCGTACTGGACAGAGATGGTTCCCGAGGCGATCTCGCTTTGGAGATGCACCCTCAGGTCATGCCAGATCCCGGTCGTGATCGGAGTTTGACTCGTTGTGATCGTCCCGACCGGCCCGGTTCGAATTTCCAACCGGCCCTCGGCATTGACGCCTACGGCGGCGATTGGCGCACCATCGGCGGTTAGCATTCGCAACAAGCCGAAGTCGGTCGCCGCCCCGTGCCGTATCAGAAATCGCACGTGCAGGGCAAGACGAGAGCTAGGCGCCGCTAGCCGGGCACGGGCGTATGCCGCCGCCATGTCGCCACTCGCGGCCAGAATCTGCCCGTCGCCGGCCGGCTCGATGCCCAGTCCATTAACTTCCTCCCACAACGCGAGCGTGCCACTCTCGAAATCGTCCGCGAAGAGCAGCGACTGAGTATCGGCCGCGGGAGTTGGGACGGCAGTCTCAGTTGGAACGGGCGTGGCCGTCGGCAACGGCGTCGCGATCACTTCCGGGGAAGGCGTCGCCGGCTCGCCGTCGGAACTGGTCGGTGCCCCGTGGCAGGTTCCAGAACCCTCGTCGGTGAAGATTCCGGTGCCAACCGGAAGGAACTCCCAGTCGTACCAACCGTCGTGGAGCCCAAGCCGCAGGGCACCGAAGGTATCGTCATTGCGGACCTCGCTGCCGGGACGGACGGCGGCGAAGCCGCGGTGATCGCGCCCGCCGGTGCCGACGACGAACTGGCGCACCCCGGCCGGGTCCGGCCGCCCGGCCGCGTCCAGCGGGGCGAAGCG
>JAXDKI010000242.1:0-3644 GCA_034667245.1 Thermomicrobiales bacterium
TCGCGCCATTCGTCCGCCCTGGCAGATCCATACTCGCCTTCACCTTGGGCGGTTCTTCCCCTGCGGCGCCGACCGCATCGCCCATCGGCGACGGCACGAACACCTGAGACAACACGAGGCCCATCTCCCGACCCCGGGAGATGGGCTGCATGAGGGCCTGGCCGACGAACGACTCAGCTGTCGTTAGCCCGACTCATCCCCTCCCTCGTCCGCAACGGGCAGCGCGGCGAACCGTCCCGAACCACCACCTGTTGGCGACGGATCAGCGTCCGGCGCTGACGCTCCAGGCGCACCCACCCCTTGCCGTGACTGACCCGGGAGCGTCGCGGCCGGGGGCGCCAATCCTGGTCCGGTGGGCGCCCGACCATCGCGCCCTGTCGTCCCCAACACGGCTCCCAACAGCTCGATCGGTAGCGGGAAGACGATCGTCGTGTTCTTCTCCACCCCGATCTCGGTCAGCGTCTGGAGATAACGCAACTGGATCGTCACCGGATTTCGGTTGATGACCTCTGCTGCCTCGGCGAGCTGCTGACTCGCCTGGAACTCGCCCTCGGCGTGAATGATCTTCGCCCGCTTTTCCCGTTCCGCCTCTGCCTGCCGTGCCATTGCCCGTTGCATCGACTGCGGCAACTCGACGTCCTTCACCTCGACGACACTGACCTTGATCCCCCACGGTTCCGTCTGCTCGTCGATGATCCTCTGCAACTGCAGATTGATCTGCTCCCGTTCACTGAGCAACTCGTCCAGTGAGGACTGACCGAGGATGCTGCGCAGCGTGGTCTGCGAGATTTGGGAGGTCGCCCGGATGTAGTCGGCAACGTTGACCACTGCCGCGTTCGGGTCGACCACGCGGAAATAGACGACGGCATTGACACGGATCGTCACGTTGTCCTTGGTGATCACCTCTTGCGCCGGCACATCCATCGTCACCGTCCGCAGGTCCACCTTGATCATCCGCTCGATGAAGGGGATCAACAGGATCAGGCCCGGTCCTCGCGGTCCGACCAACCGGCCCAAGCGAAAGACCACCCCTCGTTCGTACTCCTTGACCACCTTGACGGCTGCCGAGAGCACGATCAAGAGAAAGATGACGACGACTACCAGAAAGACTCCGACCGCTTCCATTCGTTACTCCTGCGTCCTGAAGAGCTCAACGTTCGATTCAAGCTCGAAGCTCGGAGCGCGCGCCCTACCGGGTGGTTGCCCCTGGCTTCGACAGCGGTGTGCCCCCGAGCGGAACCACCTCCCGCCGGTCACCGACCTCCTGCCGTCGTTCTCGCTGCTCGGCGCGTGCGAAATCGGACGCGGTCGCGGGCCGGACCACCAACCGCAGCCCGTCCACCCGCGTCACGACGACGTGTGTCCCCTCTGGAAGTTCGGCAGGACCTCCTGCTGCCAGCGTCGCCGACCACAACTCGCCGTCGACAAACACCATCCCGGTTGGGTTCAACGCGCTCCGGACCGTGCCGACCATGCCGATCATCGCCTGCTTCCCTGTCGTTGGAGGTCGCAAGCGCGCCCGCAGCACAGCCGCACCCAGGAACAGCGAAAACGCCAGGAGGCATGCCGTCAACGACCAGATCACCGGTCGCGCAATCTCGTAGCCGGGCGGCGCGTCAGCACCGATCAGCAAGTAGGACCCGAGGACGAAGCTGACGATCCCACCGATCGTCAACGTCCCGAACGACGGCACGAAGAGATCGACCGCGAACAACACGAATGCCAGCCCGATCAACAGCACGCCCGCCCAGTTCACTGGCAGCGTTCCCAGCGCGAAGAGCCCGAGCAATACCGCGATCCCGCCCGCCACGCCCGGCACCGTTATCCCGGGGTGCGAGAACTCGATGTACAGCCCGAGCAATCCGAGACTGAGCAGCAGATAGGCGATCGTCGGATCCGCCATCAACTGGAGCAGGCTCTCCATGACCGTCATATCGAGACTGCGGATCGCGGCGTCCTTCGTCGCCAACGTCGCCGTGCCGGTCTCCATCTTGACCGTCCGCCCATCAATCTGACCGAGCAGGGTTGGCAGGTCCGGAGCAACCAGATCGACGACGTTCAGCGCCAATGCCTGGTCAGCCGTGACGTTCACCGCCTCCCGTACGGCCCGCTCCGCCCACTCGGCATTACGCCCTCGCAGATTCGCCAGGTTCACGATCTGGCTGACGGCATCGTTCGTCACCTTCTTGCGCAGCGTCTCGTTGCCGTCGGTCCCGCCTCCGGTCTCGTCCATGAAGATCGGCGAGGCCGACCCAATGTTCGTCCCCGGCGCCATCGCGGCCACATGCGCGGCATAGGCGATGTAGACGCCAGCCGAAGCTGCCCGTGCCCCGCGCGGGGCGACGTAAACGACCACCGGCACCTTGCTCTCCAGGATGTCGCGGACGATGTCGTCCATCGCCGTGCTCAACCCACCCGGCGTATCCATCTCGAAGACAAGCGCCGCCGCGTTGTCCTTTTCGGCCCGATTGATTGCCCGCTTGACGTAGCGCTCCATCACAGGCGTGATCGTCCCATCGATCTTCGCGACGACCACCTTTCGCTGCGATGGCTCCTGCGCCCCCGCGAGCAGGGGCTGGGTGATGCAGAGAAGTAGGGACAGTGCGATCGCCGAAATGGGAAGCATCCGCACGAATCGCGCAGAGCGCGACAGAGGTGATTGGGCAGGAATCCATGCTGGCGAGGACATCATCGTCACTCCTTCGTCAGTGAAGTGTACGCTCGGCATGGGTCAGCGGACGTGCACCCGTTACAGTACGTGAGCCGATACCGAAAGGAGAGCTTCAATGAACACGATTCCGGCCCGAGAGATCAAGCAACGGGGCATCAGCGCGGTGGACGAACTCCTCGAGCGGGGACCGGTCCACGTCATTTCGCGCAACCGGCCCAGGTACGTAATCCTCGATGAGACGCGCTACGAAGAGTTAGTCAAAGCCCAACATCGCGCCTTCGTCGCGGAAGTGAAGGAAGCGCTCGCAGAAGTCGAAGCCGGCAACGTGCAGCGCTTCAGAACCACAGCGGAGTTGATGGCGGCTATCGCGCAGGCCGGCGAAGACGAGTGAGCTGCGAGGTCGAGACCTCTCCCCGATTCGTCCGCAAGGCGGGGAGGATTCTTCGGAAGCATCCCGACCTACGAAATGACTTTGAGGGCGCCGTCGAGGCGTTACGGCAGGACCCCTTCCAGCCGTCGCTCCGCCTGCATCCGCTGCAGGGCCACCTCCAGGGCCTTCACGCAGCCAGACTTAGCTACGAGTTCCGCGTCGTTCTCGTGCTAAGGATTAAAGAGCGTCGAGTGACTTTGATCAACATCGGATCTCACGACGAGGTCAACGGCGACTCAGGCGGCCTCTGATCAACTACATCGAATGTCCGGAGGCAGTCGCAGTTCCTCGTTGATCACAACTCGTGCACCAAGATGATGATCGCGCTCGGGATCGTCAGCAGCGCCGAACCGACCAACGCGCCCCAGAACAACTGCCGCTGCCGCCGCGTGCCCATCGACCAGAAGTCGATCAGGATGATCCGCAATCCGTTGAGCGTGTGGTAGATCACTGCCCCAACCAACGCGATCTCCATCGGGAGCAGGAATGTGTTTCCGTAGAACGCGACCGACTCGTCGTAGACGTCCCGCCCGAGACCGATCA
>JAXDKI010000243.1:0-22687 GCA_034667245.1 Thermomicrobiales bacterium
GACACTCTTCACATCAAGATCTCCTGCCAGCTGGTTCGGCGACCTCTCGTATTGCTCGCTGACCCAGAACACAAGATAGCGTCGCCAACAGGTGTCACCGCCAAGTGAACGATTGTCCTCTAATTTGCGCTGGGGCGCATCGCCGAATCTTCATGGCTGCATTGAACCTACTTTGGATCTCTGACAAAACGCGAACGTCCGATCACAAGCCAATCAACGCTTGAGGATTTATCGCCATTATCGGCGGCATGGGCTAACCGGCCCCAGGCGGCGTTCGCCGCCTGACTGGTTCAGTGCCGCTCGCCCAGGAGACGATCGATCACCTATCCCCTCAGCCCTCTCGCGTCGGCACCGACCATGAGCGAGCGCGATCCGGTAGGATAGGCGCGACAAAGGTGGCAGCGAACGGGAAGAGTCAGGAGGAGCGGAGCATGAGCCGGCTTGGCGTGATTGGCTACGGCAGGCGGATGCAGCACATCCTGAAAACCATCGATCGCTTCAGCTCCGGCGCTGAGGTGGTTGCCGTGCTCGACCCCCGAGAGGAGGAGCTGCGTGCGACCTTTTCCGACGCATTGGCGGGGGTCACGTTCTACGATGACATCGAGCGGATGCTCGGAGAAGAGGACCTCGACGGAGTGCTGATCGGCACCCGCTGCACCCTCCACACCCCGTACGCGATCCAAGTGCTGGAGCGGAACCTACCGCTCTTTCTCGAAAAACCGGTGGCGACGAACTGGGAGCAATTGGTCCTGCTGCAGGCGGCGCTGGAGCGCACTCGCAGTCAGGTCGTCGTCTCGTTCCCGTTGCGCGTCTCGCCACTCTGCGAGACCGCGCGCGCGATCATTGACTCCGGCGCGATCGGCACGGTCGAACACGTTCAGGCCGTCAACAACGTTCCCTTCTACGCCGGCGGCTACTACCACGGCTGGATGCGGGATGAAGAGCAGACAGGCGGGCTCTGGCTGCAAAAAGCGACGCACGACATCGACTACCTCAACTCGCTCATCCGCCAGCAGCCGGTCAGAATCGTCGCGATGGAGTCGAAAACCGTCTTCTGCGGCGACATGCCGGCCGGGCTCAAATGCGTCGACTGCTGGCGCCAGGTCGAGTGCCCGGAGAGCCCGTACAACCTCTTCCGCCAGGGGGTGACCCACGAGGTCGAGCCCAACGACTGGCAGTGCAGCTTCGCGGTCGACACCGGGAACCATGACTCGGCCAGCGCCATGATCGAGTACGAGTCTGGAATTCACGCCGTCTATACCCAAAACTTCTACACTCGCCGCGGCGCGATCGCCCGGGGCGCGACCTTGGTCGGTTACCGTGGCACCATCGCGTTCGATTGGTATAAGGACGAGCTGACCGTCCACCACCACCATTCGAACCGGGTGGAGCGTCACCACTTCGAATCGACGAGTGCCGGGCATCACGGCGGCGACGAAGAGCTCGTCGAGGAGTTCCTCAACGCGGTCGCCGGCAAGGAGACCGCGCGGGCGCCGCTGGCTGCCGGGATCCTTAGCGCCCAAATGTGCCTGATGGCCCGCGACTCCTGCCAGAACAACACGTTCCAGACGTTTCAGACCCTGTTCGCACGGCGAGCCGTCGCCTGAGGCCCACATGCGGACATGGTCGCCCGGAGAGCACCTCGTGCTCCGCGAAGTTCGCCAGGGATGGGTCTGGTCTGCGAAGCCTGTCACGATGGTGCGCGACTCCGATGACCTGATCGCGCTTTACCTCGCGCCAGGCACCCGCTGGAAGCGAGCACGCTCCCCCAACGGCGAGCGAGTCGACGCCATCGACCCGGTGTCGGATCCCTGGGTGCTTTCCGATGCCACATGGACGGACACCGGTGTGCTCATCCTCTGTCCTCCCGGCGCCGGCCATGCCCTCCTCGGTTTCTGGGACGAGAACCACGACGCGTTGCGCTCCTGGTACCTCAATCTTCAGGAGCCACTTCGCCGGACGCCCATCGGTTTCGACCACCTCGACCAGATTCTCGATCTGGTCGTGAGCGCGGATCGCACGACGTGGTCGTGGAAGGACGAAGACGAGTTTGCGGCAGCGCAGGTACGCGGACTCATCGACGCCGTGACGGCAGCGGCGATCCGCGCCGAAGGCGAACGGGCGCTGTCATTGCTGCTCGCCGGTGCGCCTCCCTACTCTCAGGAATGGGAGGCGTGGGTGCCCGACCCGGGCTGGACGATCCCGTGTCTCCCGGCCAGATGGGACAACACCCTGGAAAAAGCGAGCAGCCCTTGCTGGCGCTGACGAGACATCGGCTGATGGCTTTGCGCCCCTTGGCCATGGGCGCATTCCACCTTGCGCAACTTTTCGGGTATGCTATGGCTATCGCGTTGCCGATCGCGCCGGGTTCGATGTTGTTCCGCATCCCGGAGACAGACGTTTCGCCGCTTCCTCAGTCGAGGCGAGTCCCCTCCGGTCGTTGCCTACTCCGTCGATTCCGGCGCCCCGCCTCAAGGGGGGTGTTATGGCTGCGATCGCTCAGGAACGATTGGCGCCGACGCGCCTGGTCGTTTGGGGCGCCTTCAAGCGAGTCTGGTCGCACTTCCTCCTCCGCCGCATCGCAAAAGCGCTCTTCACGGTCTATTTCGTCAGTTCCCTGATCTTCTTCCTGGTCCGCCTGCTCCCGGGCAGCCCGGTCGAGGTCTATATCAACAACCTGATGAGCCAGTACGGGTATTCGTATGACGTCGCCGCCGACCAGGCGCGCTCGATCTTCTCGGTCGACGCCGACAAGCCCCTCGCCCTCCAATACGTCGACTACCTGAAGAACGTCGCCCGGGGCGATCTCGGCGAATCGGTGCTCTCGCCAGGCGTGCCGGTCACGCAGGTGATCTTCACGTACCTGTGGTGGACACTTTTCAGCGTCGGCATCGGCTTGCTGCTCGCGTTCACCCTCGGCGTCGTGCTCGGGATGGTGATGGCCTACCGCCGGAACTCGGCGATCGACAACCTCCTCTCGGTCGCCGCGTCGCTCTTCCACTCGGTTCCCAGCTACTTGTTCGGGATCATGGTGATCGTCTTCTTCGGCATCAGGCTGGACTGGATACCGATCGCGGACATGCGCGGTGCACTCTCCTCGGGCCAAGAGACGGAACTCAGCTTCGCCTTCGTCAAGGACGCGCTTTATCACGCCTCGCTGCCGATTCTCACCTACACGCTGACCGGACTCGGCGCCTGGATGCTCCTGATGAAAAGCAGCACGATCGCCGCGCTCGACGAAGACTTCGTCACCGCGGCGCGGGCGCGCGGTCTCTCCGAGCGCCGGATCGCCATCCGCTACGTCGGCCGCAACGCCATCCTGCCGCTCTTCACCCAGCTGACGATCGCGATCGGCTTCGTCGTCGGCGGCTCCTTCCTGGTCGAGCCGATCTTCCAGTACCAGGGCATCGGCTACACGCTGTTCAAAGCAATCCAGTCGCGCGACTACCCGCTCCTCCAGGGCATCTTTTTGATGATCACGATCTCGGTCGTGGTCGCGAACCTGGTCGCCGATCTCCTCTACAGCCGGCTCGATCCGCGGATCCGCACGTCAGGGAGGACCGAGTAGCGATGGCCCAAACGACGGCCGACCTCGCCCACGTTCCCGCCGCTGCGGCGCCGGCAAGCCGCCACCGCGTCGGCTGGGGGCAGATCTTCTTGCGCTTTCTCCGCCGCGACAAGATCGGCGCCGCCTCCTTTCTCGTCTTCGGTTTCTTCGCCTTCCTCGCCATCTTCGGACCGATGCTCACGTCCTCCTCGAAAGTGACCGACCTCACCCAGATCTACAGCCAGCCCTCCCGCGACCACATCCTCGGCACCGACTACGCCGGGCACGACATCTTCACCCAGATCGTCCGCGGCACCCGGAGCGTGATGGTCGTCGGCGCGCTGGCGGCGGCAATGTCGACCATGATCGCGATCACGCTTGGCGCCCTCAGCGCGCTGCTCGGGGGTCGCGTCGATTCGGTCATTCTCTTGCTCACCGACGTGGTGCTGACGATCCCCTACATCGTCCTGCTCGGCGTTCTGGCGACCTTCGTCAAACTCAACAGTCCCATTTTTCTCGCCTTCATCATCGCCGCCGTCGCCTGGCCGACGCTGCTGCGGGCGGTCCGATCCCAGGTCCTCTCGCTCAAGGAACGGGAGTACGTCGAGGCGGCCCGCGTGCTCGATCTCGGCACCTCGCACATCCTCTTCCGCGAAGTGCTGCCGAACATGACCAGCTACATCGTCATCAACTTCGTCATCGCCATGACGAACGCGATCTACGGGCAGATCATCCTCTACTTCTTCGGTCTGGTCCCTCTCTCCGGCGACAACTGGGGATTGATGATCCAACTCGGCTACACCAAGGGGGCGATCTTCTTCAACGACAGCCTCTGGTACATCATGTCGCCGATCGTCGCCATCGCGCTGCTCCAGCTCTCGCTGGTCATGATCGCCCGCTCGTTGGAGGAAATCTTCAATCCGCGATTGCGCGAAGGATGACGCGCGAAATGGAGTTCTCCCGCGGACGGTTTGATCGAGCGTCGCCATTCGGTGTAGGGGAGGGCCCCGTGCCCTCCCGCGCCGATGTGCGCGTTGGTCCGCATGAGACGCGGCGCCTACGAATGCAGGAGGGCACAGGACCCTCCCCTCCCCTAGCCTGCGTGGCACCCGGTCCAAATGGTGATGGGGTTCCGGTGGTGAGGAAGAGCTCGTGGTGAGCAAGACGGGGAGACGCGCATCCGCGATGACGAACGGCGCGGGCGGCAATGGCCATCTGCCGGACGACGTCGTGCTCTCGATCGAGGATCTGTGGGTCGAATACCAGACGCCCGCCGGTCAGATGCAGGCGGTGCGCGGTGCGAATCTACAGATTCGCACCGGCGAATCCGTCGCCCTGATCGGCGAGAGTGGTTCCGGCAAGTCCACGCTCGGTCTCGCCCTGCTCCGACTCCTCGTCCGAACCGCACGAGTCTCTAAAGGCCGCGCGCTTTTCCGCACCGGCGACGGCCGCACCCTCGACCTTTTTTCCCTCGGCAAGGACGAGCTGCGCCGTTTCCGCTGGCAAGAATGCGCCATGGTCTTCCAGGCGGCGCTGAATTCGCTCAACCCGGTCCTCAAGGTGGGAGACCATTTCGTCGAGACGGCCCGCGCCCACGGCGAGAGGGACGATCGGCAGACGCGCATGCGCGCGCTCGAATTGCTGCGGATGGTCCAGCTCGACGCCGAGCGCGTCGTGTCGTCGTATCCACACGAGTTGAGCGGTGGGATGCGGCAGCGCGTCTCGATCGCGCTCAGCCTCCTACTGGAACCGCAGTTGATCATCCTCGACGAGCCGACGACCGCGCTCGACATCCTCACCCAGCGGGCCATCATCGACGTCATTCGCTCGTTGCGGCAGCGGCTGAGTTTCACGATGATGTTCATCTCGCACGACCTTTCGCTCGCCGCCGAGCTGGCCGACCGCGTCGCGACGATGTACGCAGGCGAGTTGGTCGAGGTCGGCAATGTACGTGACGTTTTCTACAAACCGAAGCATCCCTACACCGTTGGGCTGTTGAACGCGGTACCGCCGATTGCCGGGGAGGAGTTCACCCCGCTGACGGCGATCCCTGGCTCGCCGCCGAACCTGCTCGCGATGCCGTCCGGCTGCTCGTTCCACCCACGTTGTCCCTACGCGACGGAGCTCTGCGCGCGGCAGGTGCCGCCGCTCTTCGCGATCGGCGACGGCCACGTGGCCGCCTGTTTCCACCGCGATCGGGTGACGCGCAGTCTGGACGTCTGGGAGGTAGCGACAACGTGACCGAATCGCTGCTTAGCCTCGACCACGTCAGCCGTGAGTTCAGCACTCGACACGGGCGCATCACTGCGGTGGACGACATCTCGTTGGAAATCGGCCGCGGGGACATCCTGTGCCTGGTCGGCGAGAGCGGCAGTGGCAAGACGACCGTGGCGCGGATGGCGGCCGGTCTCCTGGAGCCGACGCGCGGAGCGATCCGCTTCGAGGGGCGCGACCTCCACCAGACGACGAAAGACGAGCACAAGGCATACCGGCGGGCCGTCCAGCTCGTCCACCAGGACCCCTACGCCTCGCTCAATCCAGTGCACACGATCGGGGACACCTTGCGGGCACCGGTGCTCCACCACAAGCTGGTCAAGGGCCGGCGCGAGGCGACCGAGCGTGCGGCCGAGCTGCTGACCCAGGTCGATCTCACCCCGCCGCAGAACTTCCTGAGCAAGTACCCGCACCAGCTCAGCGGCGGACAGCGCCAGCGGGTGGCCGTGGCGCGGGCGCTGGCGCTCAACCCGCGGTTGATCATCGCCGACGAGGCGGTCTCGATGGTCGACGTCTCGATCCGGGTCAGCATCCTCAACACGATGCTCAAGTTGCGCAACGAACTCGGCGTCGCCTTCCTCTTCATCACCCACGATCTCGCGGTGGTGAAGTACTTCGGCTGGGAGGGCTACGTCGGCGTCATGTACGTCGGCAAGCTGGTCGAATATGGCCGCACTCCGCAGATCATCGGTCGGCCGCTGCATCCCTACGCAAAGGCGTTGGCGGCGGCGATCCCCGAAGCCGACCCTGACCTGACGCGCGCCAAGGAGAAGCTCCAGTTGCGCAGTCTGGACATCCCAAATCTGACGGCGCTGCCGAGCGGCTGCGTCTTTCACCCTCGTTGTCCCTACTTCGTCGCCGGCCTCTGCGACGAGGTCGTTCCGCAATTGGTCGACGTTGGCGACGGCCGCGAAGCCGCCTGCCACGTCGTCTCCCGGGAACGCGGCAAGGAGGCTGCGGCATGAGAAAGGAGGTAGCCGCAGCTCGTAGGGACGCGGGTCACGACCAACCGGCAACGTGGTTCCACCCTGCAATGGCGCAGGGAAGGCGCTGAAAAGAAGGACGGGAGGAGACAACGATGGCTACCGACCGGACGTTCGATGAGATTGCGCTCAGCCGCCGCCGCCTGATCGGCACGGCAGCCGGCGCCGCAGGGGCGGCGCTCGTCGGCGGCTCCCTGCCCAGTCTTGGCGGCCGCGCCGTGGTCGCCCAGGACGGGGCCAAAGAGTTCCACACCGCCTGGCCCTACGAAATCCCGCCCCAGGGGCACTTCAATCTCATGCAAGGCGTCGCGCGCGCCATCTTCCAGCCCCCCAATATCTACGCGGATCTCATCATCCAGCCGATGGCCATGTACTACTGGGCGACCAGAGATTGGCTCCCGCTGCTGGCCACCGAATGGGGATTCCAGGACGGAGAGATCTTCCAGGTTAAGCTCCGCCAGGGCGCCAAGTGGAGCGACGGCGCCGAGATCACCGCGAAGGACGTGCTCGCCAGCTTCTCGTGCGCCCGGCTGATGAAGGTCACGCTCTGGAACTACATCGACCAGGTCTCGGCGGTCGACGACTACACCGTCAACTTCCACATGAGTGTGCCCTCGACGGTGGTCGAGCGCTACGTGCTTCGATTCAATGTCATGTCCAGCGTTCACTATGGCGACTGGGCCAAGCAGGCCGATGACTTGTTCGCCAGCGGCAAGACGCTCGACGATCCGGAAGGCAAGCAACTCCTCGACCAGTTCGTCAAGTTCCGGCCGGACAATGTGATCGCCAGCGGCCCGTTCATGTTCGACGTCAACAGCTTCACCAATTCCCAGAATACGCTCCTCAAGAACGAGCAGGCCTGGAATGCGGCCGACGTCAAGTTCGACCGGATCATCAACTACAACGGCGAGACGCCCGATATCACGCCGGTCGTCCTCGCCAAAGACGTTGACTACGCCACCCACGGCTTCCCACCGGCGACGGAACAGCAGTTCATCTCGATGGCGGGTGAAGGTCTCCGTGTCCTGCGGCCGCCCGTCTACAACGGTATCGCCATTTTCATCAACTACAACACGCTCGGAAACGTCTTCGGCGACAAGCGAGTACGCCAGGCACTGGCCCACGCCATCAAACGCGATCAGAATGGAGCGATCGCCCTTGGCCAGTCGGGCGTCGGCATCAAGTACATGTCCGGCATGAGCGATCTTCAGGTCGCCGACTGGTTGAGCCAGGCGGACATCGACGCGCTGAATCAGTACGAGTTCAACCTGGAGAAGGCGACCGCGCTGCTGACCGAGGTGGGATGGACGAAGGACGGGGACACCTGGAAGCTGCCGGACGGAAGCGACGCCGCCTGGGAGCTCATGTTCCCGGCCGAATTCGCCGATTCGTCGGCCGCCGGTCTCGACGTCGTCGAGCAGCTGGGCAACTTCGGCATCAAGCTGGAGCCACGAGCGATCACCTACACTCAGCACCCGATTGACTTGGACCAGGGCAAGTTCCAACTTGCGATGGAACCCTGGGGATCGTCGCAGAACCCCCATCCGCACTTCGCATTCGATCGCGACCTCGTCTACCACAATACTCAGGCGATCCGCAACGGCGGTCAGGGCATGGGCTTCCCGATGAAGCAGACCACCGACGCTTTCGGCGACGTCGACTTCGAGCAGTTGATCACCGAGTCGGCGCTGGGGCTGGATGAGGAGGCGCAGAAGGCGAACGTCGCCAAGATCGCCAAGGCCTTCAACGAGCTGCTGCCGATCATTCCGCTCTACGAGCGCTTCGGCAACAACGCCGCCTGGGAGGGCGTCCGCGTCAAGGCCTGGCCGGCCGACGACGACCCGATTCTGAAGAACGCCCCGTACGCCGACGGCATTCCGACGATGTTGCTCTACACCGGCAGGCTGGAGCCGGTGTAGAAGGGAGCCGCCCTCACCCCCTCTCCCTTCCGAGGGAGAGGGGGGAACCGCGCCAAAGCAAGTGGTATTTTGGTGTCCGAGACATACGGATGGGCCCAGCTCCCCTCTCCCGCGGTCGGGAGAGGGGAACGGGGTGAGGGCGGCTCCGGCATCGCACGCCAGTGAATGCACTATTTCACACGAAGGAGGTTGTTTCGCGTGACAAGGGTCGCGGTGATCGGCGCCGGGGTGATGGGCGCGGTCCAGGCACGGGCATGTGCCGAGTTACCGGACGTGACCGTCGCCTGGATTGCCGATCAGGACCAGGCGAGAGCGCAGGCCATCGCCGGCGAGCTGGGGGCGAGGGCGACGACCGACAATCTGACGGCGATTACCGGCGACGTCGACGCGGTCATCGTCACCGTGCCGACACCGTTCCACCGGGCAGTGACCGAACTCGCGGCCGCCTACGGCAAACACGTTTTCTGCGAGAAGCCGATCGCTCGCACGCTCGACGACGCGGAGGCGATGGTTGCCGCCTGCGAGCGAGCCGGCGTCCGGTTCATGGTCGGGCACGTCTGCCGGTTTTTCCCGGAGTTCGTGAAGATTCGTGACGTGCTGCAGACGGGCACCCTCGGGCAGATCGGCCTCGTCCGGGCCTCACGCGTCAGCGCCCACCCGCCGGCGGAACGGGGTTGGTTCGCCAACCTGGCGGCGAGCGGCGGCATGATCGTCGACCTGATGATCCATGACTTCGACACCCTGCGCTGGTACTTTGGCGACGTCGAGCGGGTGTTCGCGCACGGCCTGAGCTATACCCCCTACCAACCGACATCCGACTACGCGCTGGTGGTCCTGCGATTCGCGAACGGGGTGATTGCCCACGTCGAAGGGAGTTGGGCCCACGGCAGCTGGCGCACCGCGATGGAGATCGTCGGCGAGCATGGGATCGTTCGCCACGCCGGCGACGGGACCGCGCCGATCCAGGTGGAGCGGCCGGGTCCCACCGTCCAAGAATCGGTGGTCGCCCGCTATGCGGCGGCAAACGAGAGCCCGTATCAGACGGAGTTGCGGCACTTCTTCGCCCGTCTGGCAGATGGCACGCCGTTCGAGACCGAAGGACGCGAAGGGGTGCGTGCGCTCGAAATCGCGCTGGCAGCACTCGCCTCGGTCCGGACCGGCCGGCCGATTCAGTTCGTCGATGGTCGAGTTCGGCCCGATGAGATCCGGGAAGAGGTGCCGGCGGCATGAAGGTCGGAATCATCAGTTTCGCCCACGGACACGCTAACGGCAACGCCCGCTGCCTCGCCCAATTACCCGACGTCGAATTGGCCGCCATAGCGGATTGCGACGAGGCACGGCTCGCGGATGCGGTCGACCGATTCGGCGGCGACGCCTATACCGACTATCGAGACCTCCTCGCCCGGAGCGACATCGAGGCCGTGCTCGTCACCTCGCCCAACGCCGAGCATGCAGAGCACGTCATCGCCGCGGCGAAGTCGAAGAAGCACGTCCTCTGCGAGAAGCCGATCGCGACGACGCGGGCCGACGGCATGGCGATGGTCGCTGCCTGCCGCGAGCACGGCGTCAAGTTCCAGACGGCGTTTCCGGTGCGCTTCAGCGCCCCGGCGGTGGCGCTGCGCCGGATGGTGCGCGAGGGAGCGATCGGCACACCGCTGGCGGTGAAGGCGACGAACCCCGGGAGCTACCCCGGTGGTTGGTTTGGCGATCCGGAGTTGGCCGGCGGCGGTGCGGTGATGGACCACACGGTTCATGTTGCCGACCTGCTGCGTTGGATCTTCGAGGCCGAGATCACGCGGGTCTACGCCGAGATCGACACGCGGCTCCACTCCGAATTGCCCGTCGACGACGTTGCGACCGTCATGCTGACCCTCTCGAATGGCCTGATCGTTAGCCTCGATCCGAGCTGGAGCCGGCCGAAAACCTGGCCAACCTGGGGCGGTCTGACGATGGAGGTGATCGGCGACCGCGGCGTCATCTCGATGGACGCCTTCGGCCAGAACCTGCAGTTGGTCGAGGACCGTGGACCGAGTCATGTCTTCGTTCCCTGGGCGGAGGGCGGCGACCTGCCGATGATCCGTGGCTTCGTCGACGCCATTCGCAACGACACCGATCCTCCCGTCACCGGCGAAGACGGCCTCCGCGCGATGGAGGTCGCCCTCTGCGCCTACGAGTCCGCCAAGCGCCGCGAACCCGTCGCATGCCCGGACGTGTTGATCGATTGAGCACGCAGCGTGGCGGGCGCCGGCTACCGAACGAACCCCTACGAATGGGCCATCGAACGATTGGACAGTGCCACCTCATCGGGTGACGATGTCTTAGCGATGCATACGTCCCGACTGGCTGGGCTGTGCCTCGCGTGCTCGCGACGAAAAGGACGCGAGCGCTCGGCTCCGTGTTGCGAGCCTGTCCGGTCGGATCCGGCGACATCGTGCGAGGTTCTCGATGACGCGGCAGTTTCGCGAGTCTCGACAGTTCGTCGTCGTGACGGCGCTCCTTCTCACACCAATCGCGATCTTCTTCTTCCTGCGTCAGCGCACGAACCTCGATAGGGTCTACCAAATCCCGGTTCAGCACTTCTACGTCGTTTCCGCCACGTCACTCGCCGCGCTGACGCTGGCGATCCTCGTCGGCATTGCATCGGTGCGATCGAGGGCACCGCGCACCTTCCTGGTTGCCGCCGGGTTCCTCGCGATCGCGGGGATCTTCTCGGTCCACGGGCTGGCAACGCCGGGCGAGCAGATGTTCGTCAAGGAGGCGCACAACAGCATCGCCATCAGCGCCCGACTCAGCCTCCTCGTCGGCGGACTCTGCTTCTTCCTCAGCACCCTCAATCTACCGGGCCGCGTCAATCGCTTCATCGCGCGGAACCACGGCCGGCTCCTCGCCGGCACCGTCATCCTCGTCGCCCTGTATATCGGCAGCAACCTCGCCTTCCCTTCGCTCCTCGACTTCGTCCCGACCGGTCAGGGCAGCGCCCGTTCCGCACCTTCGAAGACCGAAGCTCCTGGCACGTACGAGTCGTCGAGTATGGCCGGCATGTACGGCGCTCCTGCGACGCCGAACGTCGCATCTTCGCCATCAGCTCGCGATCGGTTCCCCTTCGACGGGCAGACCCTGAGCTACGGGATGGCGATCGTGTCCGGTCTCTTCCTGCTCGTCGCGGCCTGGCGTTACCAGCGCATCTTCGCGCTCTCGCTTCTGCCGGCGACCGGGGCAATGGCCGTCGGCATGCTGCTCCTGGCGCAGAGCCAGATCAGCATGACGTTGGGCACGATGTGGCACCTATCCTGGTGGCTGTACCACGTGCTGATGCTGATCGGCTTCTTGATCCCGATCGCTGGCATCGGCTGGGCGTATCGGCGCTGCAGTAACCTTGGCGAAATCGTCGAAGGGCTCTTCCTTCGCGATACATTGGCGCAGATCGAGCGCTCCTTTCCCGAGGCGATGGAGTCCCTGATCGCGGCGACGGTCGCCAAAGACCCCTATCTGCGGGGTCACAGCCGGCGGGTCTGCGAGTTGGCGGTCGCCATCGGCGACGAACTGGGGCTCGCCCCATCGCGCTTGCGGGCCGCCAGCTACGGTGCGCTGCTCCACGACATCGGCAAGATCGGCATCCCGGACGCGGTGCTCCAGAAGGCCGGCCGGCTGAGCGACGAGGAGTTCTCCTTGCTGAAGGAGCATCCGATCCGCGGCTGGCACATCGTCTCGCAGACGCCGTCGCTCCGCGAGGCCGCGCCCGCGATTCGCTGGCACCACGAACGACTCGACGGCAGCGGCTACCCGGACGGGCTCGCCGGGGACTCTGTCCCACTGGAGGCGCGCATCGTTGCCGTGGCCGATGTTTGGGACGCGCTCACGTCGGACCGCGTCTATCGGAATGCCTGGAGCGCAGTCGCGGCCCGCGACCTCCTCGCTCACGAGGCGGGTGGACAACTCGACCGGGATTGTGTCGCCGCCCTCTTCGCGGTGCTCGATCGCCAGACGGCGTTGCCGTTCCCGAAGTATCGAGCGCCGGTGGAGGAACACACGGCGGCATTGCTGGCCGGATAGCATTCATGGCCACCCAATGCGACGGGCCAGTTACCTCGTGATCACTCGGCGTCGCCGACGCGGACGGAGACCTCGACCGGTTCGCGCCAGTAGGTTGCCGCTCCTGTCTCCCTTTGCGGGGTCAGGCTCCCGAGTCGCGGCGGTAAAGCGCGCCCTCGTCGCTTGAGAACACCTGGGTCCAGCCCGGTCCGGGGTAGTTCGGACGGGCGACGGCGTCGAAGGGTCCGGCCTTCGTGCATTCCTCGCCGGTGCCGTCACGCTCGAACTTGCCGACATAGAGGAGCGTCACATCGTAGCGATCGAAGAGGTCGCTTTGCGGGTTCTCGTACATCTCTCTGACGTCGTCCGCGCGTTGCTCGATCTGCGCCTTCAATTCCGGTTGCTGATCGCGCCACTGCCCTTCGGCACCGTCCTGGCCGATGATCGTCGGCACCCCGGTGAAGGCCGAGATTCGCGCCGTCGGGATCCCGAAATTGACGCGGTACTGACAACCCGGTCCTTCGAGCACGACGTCGTCCTCGCGGGCGTGGTCGGCGAGCCAGTGGATGGTCGCCACGTCGCCGGGCGCCGTTTCGCCGACGAAGGCCAACCCGTCGAGCCCCCGCCAATCGCGCGGCCCGGCCCAGTCCGTCCACTGGTCAGTGGCGAAGAGGGGGTAGACCAGTCCCGCCGCGACGGCGACCGCGACGCCGCTCGCCAATGCGACGCGTGGTAGAGCCCGGTGAGCCACCGCAATTGCCTCTCGCCAGAGGAGACCGACGGCGAGGGCAGCGCCGATGCCGAAGAGGGTCCAAACCTGGTAGTAGACCTTGAAGAGGGTGTTGTAGCGGCCGGCGAAGACGTCCTGGATGTAGAAGAACTCCGTGATCAGGATTAGGGCAAAACCGGCCGCGAAAAGCCCAGCGACGACCGTGGGGGAATCGGGTTCCCGGCCCCAGCGGCGCGCGAGAAGCCAGATGGACGCGGCGAGCGGGGCTCCGGCCAGGATCAAGACTGGCGCCGAGAGCGAGATCGCCGCGAGGCCGACGATCACGGCGGCGGCGATCGCCGCTCCTGGTATCCGCGGCGCGCCGTCCGTGCGTGCTGCTCGCACGACAGCGACGGCGAGGTAGGTCACGGCGACGGCCCAGGTGATGCCGAAGACGGAGAGGAACTCTCCGGCATTGGTTCGCTCGCCGGTGTAGGCACCGATCGTGGTCAGCACTCGCGAGACGAGAGGGAGATCGCGGAGCGCGGATGGGAGCCCGGACTTGTCTCCCCCGGCGAACGGCACGAAAGAGACGGTGAACGGGAGCCAGGCCGCGACCGATGCCAGGACGAGCACGCCAACCCGCTGGAGTGCCTGACGGGTCCAGCCCGAAGCGAAGACGAGCGCCGCGACGGCGAGCACCAGATAGGTCGGGAAGTCCCAGCTGTTCAGCGGATAGAGCGCGCCGATGGCGATACCGGAGACGACGAGGATCGCCCACTGCGACCGGTTGCCGGTTCGGTCGCGCCAGCGGGTTGTCAGCAGGTTCACCGCGAGGGCGAGGGCGAGGAGCGTGAAAGGGAGCGAGGTGACGTGCGGGTGGAGATCGCCGAGGAGGAAGCTGAACCAGGGGAACTCGTTGATCGTTTCGGCCTGGGCGCTGCCGTGGTCGATCACGACGCGGCTAGCGTTCCAACCGATCCCGCCGTCGTCGGGGTAGGGCCACCAGGCGTGATTGATCGTTCCCCGGGGATCGGCGAGGAATTCTTTGGCGGCGTAGACATTGCCGGCAACGGCGACGAAGAAGGCGGCGAGTGCCGCGGCGCCGAACGCGCCGCGTCGCCCGAGCTGGGTGCGTGCGACGTTGAATGCGACCCCGGCCGCGCCGACGATCGTCATCGCGACCGTCGTTGCCAGGGCGAGGTTGAAGGCGATCCAGGTCGGGACGTCGGACATTCGGGCGATTGACCCGTGGACGAAGTAGCCGAGGTAGTAGTAGTTGATCGTCTCCCCGGCGAACCAGGGATCGGACGGCGGTAGATCGGTCGCCCGCGCGCCGGAGGAGAGGAAGGCGATGTCCATCGGCTTCTCGGTGCCGGTGATCCGCGGTGTGTAGCCCCGCAATCCGACGTAGGCGATGAAGGCGACCAGGGCAACGGCCTCGGCGATCGCCAGGGCCACCAGCCAGTCGCGTGTGACCCAGCCGCGGCGAACGGCGAGAACCCAGCCGGCGATGCCGCCGATTGCGACCGTGGTCCAGAGACCGACGGTCGAGAAGGGCACCGGGGTCACGCTCGCCAGGATCCAGGTCGGCCAGACGACGGCGAGGAGCCCGAGCGGTCGCGCCACGGTGGCGCCGCGATCGGGGAGACGACCGCAGAGCCAGCGCGTCAGCGGCGCGAAGGCCCAGGTTACGATCAGGAGCGTAAGATACCAGCCGACAGACTCGGGCAAAAATGACATTGTCGCGTTCGCACCATCCCATGAACCGGCACAGTCGCCGCTTGCGAAATCGTACACGGCATCGGTCGCACCATGATCCGGACGGGCAGCGTCGCCGTATACCAAGACACTTCGAGGACAGGACCGGTTTCGGGAGCTCGGCATGAAGACGGGAGAATGAGGATGAACGGGTTGGATGCGGACACGACCGGCGCCGCGGCGCCTGCTGCAAACGGCGTCTATGACGGGGCCTACATTGCGCATCTCTGGGAGCAGCCGACGCTGTGCGTCGCCATCTTCGGCGTGCAGTTCCACACGCCGGAAGGGGAACGACGCTACGGGGAATCGGGTATCGGCGAGGAGATGTTTCCGGCTCTTGAAGCGGCGAAGAGCGAGGGGTTTCTCCACCAGCAGCAGTTGATGGCGGAGGGCAGTGGCGTGCTGCTCCAGTACTGGCGGTCGTACGACGAGCTCGATCGATGGGCGCGGACGTTGCCGCACATGCGGTGGTGGCGCTGGCTTTTGGAGAACGCCGGTTCCGATCTCTCCTTCTATCACGAGATCTACCAGGTCAAGACGGCCGAGGCGGTCTACGAGAAGGGGTGCCGGCCGGTTGGCGCGGCGCTCTTCACCACCACGTCGACGGTGAGTCCCGGCGAGGGGCAGTCGAAGCAACGTCAGCAACTCTTTGCGGAGGCGGTCAGCTAGGCGGCAGAGTGATGCCGGAGGATCGGGTTGGTCCTCAGCGTTCTCCACGTCGCATTGGTGAGTCTGACGGTCGTTGTGACTGCCAAGCACTTCATCCTCGACGTCGTCAGCGCCTGGCTGGTCGTGGCCCCTGCGTTCGGCATAGCGCGACTCCTCCCCGTCGCGATGTGCTGGCCGTGGCAGCGCGAGACCGAGCAGGCCGGCATGCAGGGCCGTGCATTGCTTCCACGCTTGTGAAGGTATTATGAAAAGCTGCAGCGATTCGATACGGTCTATCGGAAATAATTCGCAAGAAGCTCTTGACAGGCGGACAATCGCATGATATTGATATTGTGGTCGGTGCAGAACCCTCTTTGGGACGTGCCGGCAAACGTGTCGTAGAACACCGCACGGGATGACTGAGATGGTTCGCAGCGCACGGACGAGGAAAGGAGGGGCGAGATGATCAAGATGTTCGATGTGAGCGTTCTGCTCACCGTTTTCGCCCTGGCCTACCCGTCGGGAGACTGTGCCCATCGCCGTTGACGCGCCCGCGTCGAAATCGGCGGCATCGCTCAGTCACCCCGGGTCGGCCACCGACCCGGGGTCGTTTTTTCTCGCGACTCTTGACGAATTGACCAGATAACCGGGCGACCTCGCGTCGTCTGCCCGCCGGCTGGCCAGCGCCGGGCAGGCCGTGCCGTCCCCGAAACCGGGCGCCGCGGTGTGCGGCGCGTCGAACCGTATGAAAGGAGACCGACGAAATGCGACAACCCGGACCTCCGCGACGCACGTCACGCCCAATGGATCGTCAGCCACGCCCGCAGCGTCAGCGGGATTGGCGCCAGACCGCCAGCGAACCGCTCGGTCAGCTCGGCAAGCGGTCGAGCGACCGGTCGATCCCGTTTCGGCACAAACCGCCTTTACGCGATCCACAACCCGGGCCGTAAGCCCGGTTCTGAACGAGGGAGTCACCAGCCATGAACGTCGGTCATTCAGTCATCGGTTTCGACGTCGCCCATCTCCGCCGTGAGGAGCTCCTGCGCGAGGCGGCGGCGCAGCGCCTGGTCGTCGAGGCGCAACACGGCCAGCCGGCGGCGGTCGGCGCGCTCCGCCGGCAGATCGGCAACATCCTGGTCCGATTCGGCGAGCATCTTCAGGGCGCGCGCCGGCAACGGGTCGCCGAGGATCTCGGCAACACGGCCGGTGCTCTCCGCCTCGCCCGCTGATGTGGGGCGGCGCTGAAGCGGCGGGGCGGCGGCGATCTCGTGACCGTCAGGAGCCGCTGCCGCGAAGGAGCTGCGAGGGCCGAATCGCCGCAGGTAGTGGGAATGATTTCGTAAGAGGGGTATGGCGTCGGCGTCCTTCCGTATGGGAGGGCGCCGATTCTACTTGTCTGTGGTGGTTCGGCGTAAGCCGACGGGACCCGGCCGCGCGCTCCCACTCGTGGCGGTCCCCGCCGTGGCGGGGGACCGTCCTGCGGCGCCTGACGGGCGGTGGGGGCGGCGGGTCGCTCCGGACGGTGGTGACCGGGAGTCAACCGGGGGAGGGTGACCCAGAGGGTACCCCGCACTGCCCAGGCCCGCCCTCCTCCCACAGGGTGACCGCTTGTCGTATATAATAGAACATATGATCTATTTCTGTCAAGGGATTGGATGGACGAGTTTTGGCAGAAGGGCCCCCGATCCCCCGGCCCACCACCCAGCGGGTACCCGGCCCCAACGCTAGGGGAACGGGGAAGACGACGGCTCTTTGTACCGAAGGTGGGCGGAGAGATGGCTCGATGGTGTTTGGTTGAGGGGTGTGGGCAGTTCGTGCGTCCGGGGACGGCGGTGAGACGGGCGCACGCGAAGACGGTGTTCGGGAAGGTGGTCTCGGAGGAGGTGGCAACGCTCGTTCGAGAACTCGGGGTGCTGGCGGAGGTCGGGAAGGACGTGGGGAGGCGGCGGGAAGCGGTGCGGGAAATCCGGCGGCGGGTGGAGCGGGGGGAGTACGCGGCGCTGTTCGCCGGGCGGTTGCGGGAGGTGGCGGGGGAGGCGAGTCGAGGGCCGGGGTTCGAAGAAGAGCGAGCGGCGTTGCGGGTGATGCTGTGGCGGTTGATGGGGGAGGAGCGGGTGGTCGTGGTGCGGCTGGCGCACGCGGTCAGCCGGGTGGTTGAGACGACGGTGCGAGCGGCGAAGGAGGATGCGTCACTACGGAAGGCCGAGGGGCAGAGGGAACGGGATCAGCTGGCGGCGTTGTTGGAACTGCTAGGTAGAGTGGAGGCGGAGTGGCGCGATGATGCCGGGGGCAGCGGTAAAGCCGTCCAGCGCACCTTGAGGGTGCGCTGATGTCGTCCGGGAGGCAGGAAGGAGGCCGATGCGCGGCACGAACCGGCGTCTTGCGACGACAACACAACGAGGGCGTGGATGAACGGTCGGATGACACTGGATCGTCCCGCGCAAGTTGGAGGGAATGAGTGACGTGGCTCGTCGGCTGGCCAGACAATGCCTCTCGACCGCAAGTGATAGGCGGTTGACGGTCCCGAAATCCCGTGGAGACTCCCGCCCGCAGATCATTCTCCCCGAACCCTTACCTCGGGACCAGTCCGTGAAATTGACGGCGCATCGGCGGGGCCTATAATCGGGGGCAGTCACCCGAACGTTGGTATCCCGTACGAGACGAGAACGCGGTCGCCGCGGCGACCGCGACGAGGAGGAGGAAGCGATGGCAATGACCGCCGCAGAGATGGTTGCCGAGGCCAAACAGCGCGTCGAGAACCTCTCCGTCGACGAGGTGGCACGGGAACTGGAGCGCGGGGACGGGCTCCTCGTCGACCTGCGCGAGCCGGGTGAGCGGGCCCAGCACGGGGTCATTCCGGGGGCGGTGCCCGCGCCGCGGGGCATGCTCGAGTTCTGGGCCGACCCGACGAGCAGCTACCACCGACCCGAGTTCGACCCCGGCCGCCGCGTCATCCTGCACTGCGCCTCGGGGGGCCGCTCAGCCCTGGCGGCCGACACCCTCCGGCAGATGGGGTACGGGAACGTGGCCCACCTGGATGGCGGCTTCAACGCCTGGAAGGAAGCCGGCCGGCCAGTGGAGTCCGAGGCGCCGTCGTAGTCGGGCCTCCTCCCCCGCGGTCGGCACGCGACGCCCCGCTCCCGTGGGCGTCGCGTGATCGGTCTGTCCCGGATCCGTCGTCCCCGGTCTCGGAGCGACCGTTTTTGAAACGGTGATCGGGCGAAGAGCGTGGGGGTTATCGACAGCCGGTGTCGAATCTCAATAGCGGCCGTCTTCGCAACGGACAGCAAACGTTTGGCGCTCCGCCGCTAAACTTCCGCTCACACGAGCATGCGCGATCGAGGATCTCGAGTGAGATCGGGGCCGCGGATCGGGAGGCGTGCGGGTCAATGGGACGGACGAACACGAACTCGAGCTTACGCATCGGTTTGGCGGCCACGCGGAATGCGCCGTCCGTTGAGGAGCGGCTCCACACGGTCGACCGATTCCTGAAGGACGCCAGCGCGCAGGGTGTGGCCATCGTCTGTTTCCCTGAGACCTACATCCCCGGGTTGCGCGGCATGGATTTTCCGGTCCCTCCCCCTGACCAAGGCCGCCAGCAGGCGGCGCACGAGGAGATTCGGGCCGCGGCACAACGGCACGGCGTGGCGGTCGTCGTCGGTATGGAGTGGGAATCCGCCGTCGGGCTGCACAACGTGGCGTTCGTCGTCTCGCGTGAAGGCGCGGTCGTGGGCTATCAGGCAAAGAATCAGATCCCGCCCGAGGAAGAACCGTTCTACGTGCCCGACGGGCGGCGGCGGCTGTTCGAGGTCGATGGCGTCCCGTTCGGGATTACCATTTGCCATGAGGGATGGCGCTACCCCGAGGCCGTCCGATGGGCGGCCGTCCGCGGTGCTCGTCTGGTCTTTCACCCGCAACTTACGGGTAGCGACCAGACCGGCGTGACGATCGATCGCTGGGGTGACCCGAGCTCGCCCTACTATGAGAAGGCGATGGTGGCACGGAGCGTCGAGAACACCGTTTATTTTGCCAGCGTCAACTACGCGATGCGCTACCAGGATTCCGCTACCAGCCTGATCGGTCCGGACGGGGACTGTGTAGCCTACGTACCCTACGGTCAGGAGCAGTTGTTGGTGCACGACGTCGATCTGTCACGGGCAACGAGGTTTTGCGCGCGGCGGTTCAACCCGGCCTTCTATCCAGCAACGTGAGCGTACGTGACGCGTGGAACGCAGGCAGCTAGCCGGCGGTCGGCCCGCGAGTGCCGAGCCAGTGGCGGCGTGCCGAGTGTTTGCCGTCCGTTTGGCGACCCGCATCCGGTCTCTCAGTGACAGCCGACGTCGAATCGCGGAAACGGCCCTTTGTTAAACTCGCCCCGATCGCCGGTCGGTGATGTCTCCGGACGCCTGGTCGGTTGTTTCATAGGCTGTCTTGAAATCCGAATACAGCGTTTCGAAACTTGCTTGGCGTCACAGGCAGACTACGAGTCAACTCCTCTATCCTCATGATCGGGTCATGCAACTCCGATGGCGCGTCGCACTCCTCGTTGAAGGCGGGAGCCTCCCGCTCCGGCCAATACCGCGGCGTCGCCTTATCTAGGTTGAGCCAGGGACCTATTTTCAGCCCGGCAGTTTCCTACCCGTGCTCCGTGAGGACCTGATCTTGAAATTCCTGCGGGGCTTGCCGTGAGTCTGCGATCAGGGTCGTCTACATCTCGATCGACCACAAAAGAAAACAGCGCCCGAATACGGGGATGCTGCTCATGCGGTATCTGAAACTCAGGGCCGGCAGGCTCGGGGCGCTCCCGTCCGTTGAGAGCTGCTTACCCCGCTTCCTCCTCATTAGGGAAGAGAAGGACGTTCCCTGGTGCTTCGGTTGTCCGGTGCTGACTCAGGCCGCGACAGAGGCGACGTGCTAGGATACTCGCGTGTGGTGGCCGCGCCGGGCAGTGTGCAGTCGCAGCCTGCCGCGGGTGGCATTGGGGCCGCGCCGCGTCCGATCGCTCGTCGTCTGCTCAGCCAGCCGTTCGCCGTGCCGCGTATACCTGAGATGGATACCGGGCGGGCGGCGGCATGCGCGGGGGTGGGGGCGACCCGCCAAGTCGGGGCCGAAGCGGCTGAGAGTGACCGAAAAAGGAGCGCACAGGATGGATCTGTCGACCGCGACCGTCGCCGAGACTCCGCTGCCAAAGCCGGAGGGATTGGAGGGGGTCGTCGCGGCCTCGACGGCGCTCAGCCACGTTTATGGAGAGGAAGGCCGGCTCGTCTACCGCGGCTACGACATCCACGAACTGGCCGGGAAGGCCTCGTTCGAGGAGGTGGCGCATCTCCTCTGGATCGGGCATCTGCCGACGCGGGCGGAGCTCGGCGCGTTCTCGGCGAAGCTGGAGGCGAATCGGGAGCTGCCCGACACGGTCGTCCAGACGCTGCGGCACTTGCCGAAGGATGCGCAGCCGCTCGATGCCTTGCGGACGGGGTTGTCGGTGTTCGGGGCGACGCGGACGGACATGTTCGACGTCGACGGCAAGCCGACGCTGGACGAGGCGATCGCGCTGTCGGCCCGGTTCCCGTCGATCCTGGCGGCGTTTTTCCGATTGCGACAGGGACAGGAACCGGTCGCGCCGAAGGCGGGGCTGAATACGGCGCAGAGCTATCTGTACCAGCTCTTCGGCAAGGAGCCGGAGGAGCGGCACTGGCGGCCGTTGGAGGCGTACCTGGTGCTGCTCGCCGACCACGGGATGAACGCCTCGACGTTTACGGCGCGGGTGATCGCCTCGACGCAGTCGGACATGTGCTCGGCGCTGGTGGGGGCGGTCGGGGCGTTGAAGGGCCCGCTGCACGGTGGGGCGCCGTCGAAGGTGCTCGACATGCTGCAGGCGATCGGCTCGGCGGAGAACGTCGATTCGTGGTTGAACGCGGCGATGGACCGGGGCGACCGCTTGATGGGATTCGGACACCGGGTCTACAAGGCGGAGGACCCGCGGGCGGAGATCCTGCGCGGGATGGCGGAGCACGCAAGCGATCCGGACTTCTTCGCGCTGTCGAAGCGGACGGAGGAGCGGGCACTGGCGCTGTTGAACGAGCGGAAGCCGGGGCGCAGGTTGTACACGAACGTCGAGTTCTACTCGGCGGCGGTGCTGGCGGCGGTGGGGCTGCCGGGCGACATGTTCACGCCGACGTTCGGCGTGGCGAGGTCGGTCGGATACAGCGCGCACGTGCTGGAGCAGGTGAGCAACAACCGGTTGATCCGGCCGCAGTCCGAGTTCGTGGGACGGACCGACAAACGGTTCGTGCCGATCGAGGAGCGGTAGGCGGACGGGAGGCGGAAGGCGGACCGGCAGCGGACCCGGCACTGGAAGTGCCGGGCTCAGCAAGATAAGCCGGCTGGAAGCCCGCTGCCGCCGATCGCGTGCGATTGCTGATCGAGACAGGTGAGATGATTCGAGTATCGGCGCCCCTCTCGGTCGAGGGGCGCCGATGTGTTTGTCTGGGATAGGTTTGGCGAGAAGCCGCCGGGCCCCAAATGGGTGCCCCCGGTTCCGGCCGCGTCGCTCCGGGTGAAAAAGGTCGGTGATCGCCGAGGACGGGCTGCAACTGTCCATCCCCGCAGTGCGACCGATCTGCTGCCATTAAAAGCAGATAGAAGAATCTAAGGCTTGCTGCGTTGGTGTCTCTTGATCATGGCGGTAGGAACAGGGTACTCGTGGTTCTCACGGGCTGAACGCGCGTCCGCGGTGCGTGCTGACCGCAGGTGGACTCAATCAAGTTTTCGGTACAGATAGTGAAGGCGCTCCAGAGGCACCGGGGAGCGGCAC
>JAXDKI010000244.1:0-3607 GCA_034667245.1 Thermomicrobiales bacterium
GCCGGAAGAAGATCGAGATCGTCGTGATCAGG
Source organism: Thermomicrobiales bacterium (assembly GCA_034667245.1). GTDB lineage: Bacteria > Chloroflexota > Chloroflexia > Thermomicrobiales > UBA6265 > DATBFX01. Next base: position 33 of record JAXDKI010000244.1, read on the forward strand.
AAGATCAGCGGGTAGACGAGGACCACGTTGGTGATCGCCGCGATCGGCATGATCAGGACGACGGCGGCGCGCAGGAGGTCGCTCACGATCATGACGTCGCGGTGGTTCCAGCGATCGACATAGGCGCCTGCGATCGGGGCGAGGAACAGGTTCGGGAGCGTCGCCGCTACGAACACGAGCGCCCCCGCGAAGATCGACTGGGTGATCCCGACCACGAGCGCCGCCAGCGCGATCTGATGGACGCGGTCGCCGAGCAGGCTGATCATCTGGCCGGTCCAGAGCGAGGTGAACGAGCCGTTCAGGGCGAGCCGGACGTACGGGTGGCGCCGGACGCGCTCGCCGACGACGCGCGGCCGGCCGGGGAGGGCGATCGTCCCGTCGCCGCCGATGCCGCTGGCCGCCGACGGGACCGGGGCGAGCGCCACCGGGCGACCGATCGCGCCGGGCCGGCTGCCCCAGACGTCGACGACCTGGCCGTCGGCACCACGTACCCGACCGATCAGGGAGCGGGCGCTCGGGCCGGCCAGACCGGTCCCGACCCCGCCGAGTACGAGCGGCCGATCGAGCGACGCCGTATCGGCGAGGCTGCTCGCGAGACCCGTCCCGGGTCGGATCCGCTGCTGGCCGAGTGCCGCGTCGATGCCGCGCGGCAGGCGGGTCGTTCCGGCCAGGCCGGCCAGGGGACCGGACTCCCGGGCGCCGTCGCCGTCCGTCTCGCCGGGCCGTCGGATGACCGTCGCGAACAGGAAGAAGGCGAGACCGGCGGTCAGGAACACGTCGCCGATCGAGGCGACGTTCTGGATGATCGGAAGGGGGATCGGGATGATGTCGCCGAGCGGTCCGGCGTGCAGGAAGAAGTCGAGTCCGGCGTCGTCGGCGAGCGTCGTGTGGAACGGCGAGGCGACGTCGGCGAGGGTGAAGTTGGCCGCTTCGAGGCTGCGGATCCAGATCGGCATGTGGCCGCCGTTGGCGGCGATCGCGATCGTGTTCGAGAGGATGCCGACGAACGCGAGGCGCAGGCCCGGCTGGGAGCGGTTCACCCACAGGGCGGAGAGCAGCATGACGAACGCGGTCATGAACAGGGGCAGCCGGAACGTGTCGATGAAGGCGTTGCCCTGGATCAGCCCGAACTCGGTCCCGAACCGGAGGATGACCGCGAACATCAGGATGCCGACCCAGCGCAGCCGAACCGAGCCGAGATTCCCGATCGAGCCGCCGGCCAGGAGCCCCAGAACGAGCCCGAAGACGATGCCGCCGATCAGCACGGGACGGAGAACCGGCTCGGATGCCTGGTCGAGAAGTGGCGCGGGTCGTTCATCGGGCGTTCATGATGCCCGGCCACATGCCGACCCACCCGCCGGTTTGGTGGTCCCGCGGGTGAGCACGGATCGGCGCGTCTCCGGAGATCGCAGTCGAGCGGCGTGAGATCGCAGTCGAGCGGCGTGGCGTCGATCGATCCCCCGATGATCGCGTCCCTCCGGTCGTCAGCCCTTGTCGGCGGTGGCGGTCGCGGTTGCGGTCGCCGGCCCAGCCGAGCCGCCGACCCCGGTCGCGGTGGCGTGGGTCATCCGCGTCGCGGCATGGGCGATCAACGGGATCTGGCGCGGCTCCTCGCGCCGGCCCGGATCGGACACACCGTGGACCCACGGGGTGCGGACGAAGGCGTCGACCACGACCGGATCGAACTGGATTCCGGCGAACTTGCGAAGCTCCTGGAGCGCCTGTTCGGGCGTCAGCGGTGTCATTCGGTAGGGGCGCTGGGCCGTCATCGCCTCGAACGCGTCGGCCACGTGCAGGATCCGGGCGAGCTTCGGGATCTCGTCGCCGATGAGGCGGTCCGGATAGCCAGAGCCGTTGTACCACTCGTGATGGTGACGAATGATCGGCAGCTCCGGCGCGAGCTTCGTGACCGGCGAGATGATCTGCGCGCCGAGGACCGGATGGGCGTTCATCGTCATCCGCTCCTCGCGGGTCAGGCGATCGGACTTCAGCAGGACCGCGTCCGGCACGCCGATCTTGCCGACGTCGTGGAGGAGGCCGCCCCACTCGAGCGCCTCGAGCTCCGACGAGCTGACCCGCATCTCCTTGCCGATGTCGACGGCGATCAGCTTCACGTTCTGGCTGTGCTTGCTCGTGAAGGGGTCGCGCTTGTCCACCGCCTCGGCGAGCGCCCCAATGGTCTGGGTGAACATGTCGCGCATCTCGACGAAGCGGTGATACGCGGCCCGCGTGGTGTAGAGCGGGAGGGCAAACAATAGCGACGCCCACCAGCCTGCGACGTATATCTGAGCCATCAGCCAAGCGAGCGGAGCTAGTGCAATCGCATTGGTGGCAATGCTGCGAGCGTCACCAAACAGGACGAGCCGGAACTGCTGGCCGGTTCGCAGGGACACCATGAACGAGGCGATCGTGTAGTTCAGGACGAACAACACAACGGCGCCGGCAACGGTCGCCACGAGGCTGATGACGAGACTCTTGGAATCGCCGCGAATCGCTTCGTAGACGAAGCTTCCGAAGAGTGCTGGCAGGAGGACGCCGGCATGATTTGCCGCCGTGCCGTACCACGGCACTCGGCCACGGACCTCGCGGACCTCTGTCGTTCCCACCAGCGCTACGAGACCAGCTGCGATCGGGCCGCCCAGAGTCATCGCCGCCACGATCGGCGCAATCGCGACCGAAACAAGTGCTCCCCGCGGCATCTTTACGGGCAACGCCCCAGCGAAGACCGTGATCAGCGTCCAGAACACGAGTCCGGCAGCAATCGACATCGCAGACACGTCGGGGTTGTCCGGGTCGAGGCTTGGTGCGATTTCCGGCCGAAAGCCGCCGAATCGACCAGGAACCCCAGACAACACAAAGCTCGTGAGCAGCAGCGTAATCACGCTGATACTCACGAGCCCGGTGATGTAGAGCTTTAGGGACCTGGACATCGGTTCCCCGTACGTTGGTCTGGAGCGAAAACTCTAATCCCTCCGAGTCTCCGCGGCATCAAACCAAACGTACTAGAAGCCCTTGAGCGACGCGCCCCCCGCGATCGCCATTGCTACGACGGCACCGGCCGCCGAAATGAGGCGGAGCAATCGATCTTTCATCGACATCGACTCCGAATTACCAGCCCTTGACGACGGACTGAGGATCCACGCTCGTTCCTCCTTCCGGCCTTCGCGTTCCATAGAAACGCGAAAACCGACCTGACACGATGGTCGGTCGGTTGCACTACTCGCTCGGCCCCACCCTAAGTGCCCATTTCAGGTGGAGCGTCAGCGCGTCCGAGCGTCTTAACTTTGCTTCCTAGTACCTCCGTACTGGGAAGTAGGCCGGACTATAGGGATGGCCATCTAGACCGGTCAATACGTCAATCTACCTATCCTCATACGGAATCGAGGGATGGCGGCTCGACGCCGAGGTCGACGCGGAGGACATTCGCGTACCTGGCAAATTGCTCCGCCGCTGCGGAATGGGCGCCAGAGCTTTGCAAGAGCCGAAACAATGAGAGCTCCAAGTCTTCCTGGCGAGCATCGATCTCGAGAGCTCGGCGAGTAATTGCGACTCCTTCGTCGAAGTTGCCGTCGTCG
>JAXDKI010000245.1:0-3531 GCA_034667245.1 Thermomicrobiales bacterium
GCGCGGATGATGATCGTGCCACGCAGGGTCAGGGCCTCGTCGACATCGTGGTAGACGATCGTCAGGGATGCCGTTCGCTCGCCGGTCGCCGTCCACGTCCCGACGCCGTCCGGCTCGCGCTCGTGCAGCTCGATCAGGGTGCCGTCGGCGTGAAACACGACCAGGGCCGGCGGATTGTCGGGTTCGTCGGCGTTCGTGTCGATCACCCAGGAACCGACCAGTGGGTGAGCGGCGGTGTCGATCCTGGAAGAGGGGGTAGCGTCCTGGGCGCCGACCGCGGCCGGCACTGTCAACACGACGACGGATAGGACGAGGGCAAGGAATCCGGCGTAATGTCGGAGCATGTGGCATTTCTCCTCGTGCGAACCCGGCCCAACGAAGAGACCCCGCCATCCGAGGTCGCGCATGGAAGACCGGGACGCCCATCGTCGCACCGTCCCGGTCATGGCGTCAATCGCGCGAGGGATCGTCAATTCGGCAGCAGCATGATGGCGAGCGGTGCCGCCTCGTCGTCCACGACCCGGCTGCGGTGCCTGTTCGCAGTGCACGAGGAGAAGGTGCCTGCCTGCGAAGCAGAACAGGAGGGCACCCGTCTGAGAACGGGTCAGCCGTGGGGGTTATCTTCCGACTGCAGAAACGGCAACGGCCCCGAGCAGATGCTCGGGGCCGTTTAGCGGTAGCGGGGGAGGGATTCGAACCCTCGACCTTTGGGTTATGAGCCCAACGAGCTGCCGCTGCTCCACCCCGCGGCTATCTACTCTACACCCATTGGGCGAGAATTGCGAATTCGGTACGCGATAGCGCCCCGGCGCTTCGAGGAACGACGTCCAAGAACGGCGACGACCCCGGGCGTGATATCCGAGGCCGTCGCACGCGTCCGATTCAGACTCAGAACTGGATGAAGGTTTCGCCCTCGGTGACCTCCGGTGCCCCAATCGTGGCGCCGGACAGGTTCTGGCTCACCCACTCCCGGGCGCGTCGGGTCGATTCCTCGGTGCCCGCCCGGTCCTGGCAGACGGTGATTGTCGCGACGTTGCCGCCGTCTCGGGTGGCGTAATAGGCAACGAAGCCAGGCACCCCTTCGAGGAGACTCCGCACCTCCTGCTCGCGCTGCTGCATGGCGTCGGCAAGGGCGGTCGCGTTCGAGTACCGCCGGATCACCACGTACATGGCGCGCCTCCTGGGCGTTCCCCGCGCGGTCCGCGGCGCACATCGCCGTTACCGGCCGGGATGAGCATCATCCTGCCACCGCCCTTGCCCGGGGTCAAGAGTTGCCGAGGATTGACCAGCTCGCGGGAAGCCGCGGTGACCAGGGTGGCGTCCATCACGGCTCGATCCGAATCCGACCTTGATGAAACTATGTCCGGCGAGCGTGAGCGGCTTGGAGTGCCGCGAAGGCGTCTTCCTCTTCACGTTCGCCTTGGGATTTAGGCGGCTTGATCCGAACCAGAACCGGGAAGTTGATGAACTGACCCGAGAGGAGGGCTTCGCCGACGTCGAGATCAGGAAGCAAGTCGGCCTCGTCTTCGCCCAGAGTCTCGATGACGCGCCGGATGTAGCTCTGATCTGCAGGGTTAGCCATCCGCATGATGACATAGGAGTTGCATTGAGACAGCGTAGTCTCGTCCACGCGTGATGGGCGCTGGCTGATCAGGACGAGGCCCACGCCGAACTTGCGGCCCTCTTGGGCGATTTGCCGCGTTGTGTTCACCGCGAACTGTTCCGCTGGTGTTTGCGCACGCGCTGGCGCGAAGTTGTGAGCTTCCTCAAGCAGGAGTAATGCCTGGTATGGGAGCTCGTCGGCCACGCGGGCGCTGAATATGGCGTCGGCGATCAGGGCGTAGAGCGTTGCTTGGAAGTCGCTATGGTAGCCAGCGAGGGCGACGACACTTATCTGGCCGTAGCGGACAAGGTCCTTGCGATCCAGTGGCATTGGCTCGCTCGTGCCGGAAACCTTACGGCTAATCGTCTCCATCTGGCGGAGGCGCCTGGCGGCGGTGCGGAGGTTGGCCGGCATCGCTTCCAGCCACTGGGCTTGCTGTCGCGTTAGCCGAATGTCGGTCCGCCCGGTCCATTCGGACAACTCCGCTAGCGATTCGCCATCATCGGCCTTGCTTGCCTTGATCACCGCTTCTACGACACTCGCGAAGGCGTAGAGATCTGGTCTCAGCCCCCATTCGGCGATGTTCGGCCGCCCGAGGTAGTCCGCTAACCAGAGAGTCCGTTGCCGTAGCTCCTGGGGAGATGCGGAGATGAAAGCACGGGCGGCGTCGAACAGAGACCCGAATCGTTCCCGATGCGTCTTTGCGAGTTGCCAGCCGAGCGATTCGACGACCGTAACCACGGTCTCCGCATCTTGCTCAAAGATTGGGAACCAGGCGTAGAACCGCCGCACCCGATGCGAAAGTCCTGGCACGTCAGCCAGCCCGGTGTAGTCACCATGAGGGTCGAAGATCACGATCGGGTAATTCTTTGCCGCGAGCTCTTCGATGATTCGCCGGGCTGTCCAACTCTTGCCTGCACCGGTCATTGCCAGGATCGCCAGATGGCGCGTGACGACGGCATGTCCATCGATGAGTACGTCAACATCTTGCCGGTTGGACAGAGTGGCGATGTCCAGGGCGCGGTGACGGCGCTTTTGGAGGTCGCCCAAGACGATGCGCGCAATGCTGTCGGAAGCAGGTCGATAGACCGTCGTAGCGGGTTGCGGTGGATAGCGGACGTGGTCGAGTTTGCCTCCGCCCTTGTCGTCACGTGGTTCCGCCCCGAGCACTTGACAGACAGCAGTGACCAACTCACGACTGAGTGAGAGGACCGTCTCGAAGGGACTGGTGCGTGTGGCCGCCAGTTCATGCCCGGCCTCGACGGGAAACAGGGGGTTGACTCGCTCAATCCGTTGCACCTTGGCCCATACCCGGACTGGGCACAGCCCCCCACTGCCGGGATCGTGGAGCGTGGCATCGACTGCGACAATCTCTTGCTCGCGGACCGCCTCTTGGGCAACGGCAATCCGGAACTCGCGGCTCGTGCTCTCGCCAACGATGGTACCGACGAATTGGGGAACGAACTGAGCACGATCTCTGCCGTCCATCGTCACGACCTCTCGTCGTTAAATCCGACCTTAGGTCGGAACAGCCAGTCGCGATTCGTTACGTACATTGCCTGAACCAGGAGCCGCTGCATCTGCGCATCGCTGATCTCACCCTGCTGGAGGCTAACGCTGAGGTGGTAGCGGATGAGCTTGCCATAGGCGTTGGTGAGCCAGGAGGGAACGTGTGCGTACTTGTCCGCTATGTCAAGACCAACGGGGAAGCCGTAACCGGGAAGTAGTTTCGCGTAGAGATACGCTCGGCGCGCGGCGGCGTCGACGTGATCGGGCGCGAACTCCGAGAAGACTTCGACTCGGATCGGCTCGGTGACATCCGACACGTGGACAAAGCAACCAGAGACACGCGGGAAACCGAACGGGCTGGGCGGGTGCAGCGGCTCCCAGGTCACGACACTCCGTCGATTGTCCCCGGGGAGCAGAAT
>JAXDKI010000246.1:0-10899 GCA_034667245.1 Thermomicrobiales bacterium
CCGGTGAGCTTGATGACGATCGGACCGAAGTAGTCCCGCGTCCAGCCGCTCTCGACCGGCCCTCTTACGATGTAATTGCCGATCAGCTTGCCGTGGTGCTCATTACTCTTCGGCGCCGTGATGTAGAACGCCAGGAACCCGATCGTCCAGAGCTTCTTGTTGCTCCCATCCGAGATCGGCGGGTGGCTGGGGTCGTTGACCGCGATCGGCAGGAACGCGACGCAGTTGTCGACCTCCTGCCCCGACTTGCACCCCTGCGCCCCTTCCACGTCGGTAGAAATCCACCCCGCGGTGACGCCCTCCTTATAGTTGAAATACTGTGCCGGCGGAGCAACCAAGGAGCGATTGGCGTCCCCTTCGGCCAACCCCTTATAGGCCGAATTGGACACGCCGCACGAATCGACCTGTGGCCCGTGGATCTTATACGTCAAGCCCACCGCTGCCGGGTTCACCTGCCATACCCCACCGACCTGCTGCATGATCGGCACCTTTGGGCCGGAGACCACGTCGTTACTGGTCGCGCAGGGCAGGAACGGTCCGTCACTGGGAAAGCGCGCCAACTTGCGGACGTGGGCCGTCGCCGTCGCATTCGTCGTCGACGTCTCCGGTGCGCCGGGAAGCACGCGGATGAAGTAGGTCGGATGCGTCTCGGTGACGGAGACCTTGACGCCCGTCGCCGTCGAGGGCACCGTCGCGCTGCAGTCGCCGAGCGAGGTCTCGGCGTCGTTCACGTAGACGCAGGTCACGGAGGGGGTGCCGGTGGCAAACGTGAAGCCGTTGTCACCGGCGAGGGCGTTCACCTCCGACGATGCGCTCAGGCCGCTGGTGGTGGCGGCCTTGGCGACGATCCGGGCGCCGGCGTAGGCAGCGGCATCCGCGGCGTTCTGCATCGAGCGGCGCCCCGCGAAGCTGATCCCGAGATCAGTGGCGAGGCCAAGTACGCCAATCATGACCGTGGAGAAGACCGCGAACATGATGATGATCTGGCCGGGATGGCCGCCGTCGCGCCGGACCAGGGCGGGGTCTACTTGAACGGGGCGGGTCACGTCAGCACCCGCATCTTGGCCGTCGCCTTCACCGTGATCGCACCGTCGGTGCCGAGCCAGGAAAAGAATCCCAGGGTCACCGGCTTAAACACGGACTCCGCGGAGACGACCACTTGGCCCGTTCCATCGATGGTGCTGCACCCAGCGGAGGGGGCACAGGAAGCGGTCGCAACCGTTCCGGACGGCACGCCGGCCCCCAGCACGCGGCTCTTCATGCCGGCGGTGTCGGTTGGATGCATCATCCCGTAACCGGCGCCGTCGCGCGCAGCCGTCTTGAGGTCCACATAGTCGGCATACAGCCGCCCGAGATCGAGCACCCCGAGCGTCAGCAAAAGCAACACCGGCATCACGAAGGCAAGCTCGACCATACTCTGCCCGCGCCGGGCAGCAGCATCCCCGTCGCTGCCCATGACGGTGGTCGATCCGGGTCGGGACGGGACCATGCGGGACTCCGGGCGAAGCCGCCGAAGGTGGGGTCAGCGGCGCGTGAGAGCGGGATTAAGTCACCACTCCACCGAAGCGTGGCGGAGCGAGCGACCGTACTATAGCGAGGGTACGTCGGCGAAGGACGGCGGTCCATAGCCCGACGGCTCGCCGTCTGGGCGGGCTGTCCGTACAGGCACAGTTAGCGCGGGACTGGAGTCCTGGGACGATCGGCGCGGCCATTCTAGAGCGCCGCCGATCACTGCCGGCCCCATGCCGGAGCACCGCGCCGCCGAACTGCTATCGACCGTTTCACACCTGATCGGCACCGATCCAGCGGAGGCTGCCGCCTAAACCCGGATCACGGTCCGCGCCAACACCGTTAAGACGATCCCCCAACACTCGATCATGACCGAGATGACGACCAGCACCTTGAACACGCGCGGCGGGGCGTGGGGCAGGGACCGGACGATGAGCAAGAGGAGAAACGGCATGAAGTCGAGGGTGTAGCGCGCGCCGAACTGGATCCACCCCGGGCTGGCGTAGGTCAACGTGATCGCCAGCGACGAGGCGATCGTCAACCAGCCGAGCCGTACCCACCGGTCGCGCCAAGACGCGGCAAACGCCCAGACGACCGCCGGCGTCGTCACCAACAACCCCATCCCCCATTCCGACGGACGAAAGAACGGGAAAGCGAGTGACGGCGCGGCCCAATTCATGCCCGGCAAACTCGTGCAGCCTATCGGTCCCACGTCGCCCCAGCGCCGGATGACCGCACCATCACCCGGAATCGGCGACGGAGGGCTGAGCAGCAACAGAAAGAGGTTTCTCGGGACGAAGGCGATACTGTGCAGTCCGTGCGCGTCGATGGCGGCCGCCAGGCAGGGGGGAACGGTAATCGCCGCGTAGCCGTCCTGCAGCGGATCGCCGAATCGAGCCCAGTTGTACCAAAGCCAGATCCCCACGATCGGCAGCAGACCCACACCCACGAGCAGCGCGTGCCGGGCCACCTGCCGCCGGTCCTTCCCCAACGCCCACGCGACGAGCAGAGGAAACGGGAGGAGGAAGAGGGTCGAGGGGCGGGCGAGCGACGCCACGCCGATCAGCAACCCCAGCAACCAGGGTCGGTTGCGACCGAATGCCTCCAGGAGCAGCAGGAGGAGCACCCCGGTCACGACGACGTGGGAGAAGAGCCAGTTACCGCCACCGGCCACGGCGGCGAAGTGAAGACTGCCCAGCCCGAAGAGGAGGAGGAGCCAGGGTCGGCACTGCGTTGGGCACCTCCACCGGTCGAGGAGTCGCCGGAAGAGGAGGAGGTTGACGATGCCGACCGCGGCGCAGACGACGCTCTCGTAGGTACCAGGCCCGAAGACGGCGACGAGTGGGAGAAGGATGAGCGCGGGGAGAAATGGTACCGGCAGAAAGGTCCGCCCGCCCCAGACCGTCACGTCCGACCCATCGACGCCGCGCACGTCGAGGCGGCCGTGCCAGATCGCCTCGGCCAGCGCCGAGTATTGGTTTCCGTGTCGAGTGCCGATCAGCCAGCCAACCAGGACGACCAGGTAGCAGGCGACGGTCAGCCAGAGGACCAGCTCGTCAGTTTCAGCCCACCGACGAGCCACGACTCGCACGCGCCGATTTGCCCGAACCGGCCGTTCGCCGATCCGCGACCACGTCCCTTGCTGCTGGATGGCCGTCTCCTTCTGGTCGCCGGTCGGCGGCGCCCTCGGCAGAAATGCAAGAGGGGTGCCGGAGGAGACTTTTCAGGTGCGGCCTTCTGGTCCCGTTCCGGCGAGAACGGACGGGGTCGTCCGCCGATCGCTACTTCGATACGAGCGTCGGCGTCGAAACCGCGAGTGGCGCGCAGTTGAAGATCCAGACGGAGGCGCGTTCGCCGGCATTCACGACGACGCTGCCCTGATCGTCGACGCGGTCCGATTCGGCGTGGCACCAATCGACGTCGGTCTGCACCAGGCGGTAGCGTCCCGGAGCGAGATCTTCGAGGCGGAGGACGCCGTTCGCGTCGACCTCCTCGCGGTGCTGCAAACCGGCGTCGTCTCCGTCGAGCGCGGTCAACTCGAATCTTGTCCCGGCCGCGGGCTCGGCACAGGTCGCGAACCAGTCGACCGTCGCGGCGTCGGCCGGCGCCGCGGCAAACGGGCAGGCGAACCCCTGGATGACGATCGCCCCGGTCGGCGCCGCGGCGGCACCGGTCTTTGCCGCCTGTGCTTGCGCGCAGCGGAGACCCGGACCGGCAGCCGCGGCCACCCTATCCTCGGTCCGCAGCCAATAGGTCGCCGTCCCCCCGGTCGTGACCGTGCCCGACAGGACGAGCGTCAGCACGTCGGGCTGACCCTTCGAGACGAAGGCCGGGCCGCGGTAACCCGACCCGATGGCGTACCAGTTCGTGTCGGTCGCGTCGTTGGCGAGGGTCGCCGATTCTACCCCGGTCCCGCCATCGCTCCGTGCGAAGTCACCGGCCTCAACCGCGGCGCAGACGGCCGCCTCAGGCACCGCGAGACCGCCGACTGTCTCACCCTCTGCCATCGCCACGCCGGCAAATACGCACGTCGATTGACCGCGCTCGGCATCCGCGTGGCAGCCCACCGTGACGCGATACTCCGTCGCCGGCTGGACGACGACAACCTGGACCGGCTCGGGTGCCTCGTCCTTGTCTCCCTTCTTCTTGTCCTTCTTCGCTTTGTCTGATTTCCCCTTGTCCTTGTCCTTGCCCTTCGCCTGACCAGCGCCATCATCGTCGTCATCGCCATCGTCGTCATCATCGTCGTAGCGCGCTGAGTGGTCCTTGGCGTGGCCTTTGTCCTTTGCGGCCGCCGCGGAGCTCGACACCATCGGTGCGTCAGGCGCCAGACCGACGATCACGCCGACCAGCAAAGCAAAGACCGCCAGAACCCGCGCGACGGCGGCTCGGCTTCCACTACGAGTCATCAGAAGTCCTCCTTCGTGCCACTGCCCCGTTACGGCAGCGCTCGCTTGCACAGGCTAGCACGCGCGATGCCATCCACGGTCGCGGCTTTCGCCGATCGGCGACTCCAGTTGCGCAAACCGGCTGGGAACGCGCATGACACGACGCGGGCGATCCGCTATCGTAGCCGCAACGGGAGAGACACTGCGATGAACGTGACCCTGACACAACAGACCGAGGCGCTGGTGCGCGAACGCGTAGCGAGCGGCCGCTATCCCGATCCCGAGGCAGTCATCGAGCAGGTGCTACGATTGCTCCAAGAGCGGGACGCACTCGACGAACTGCGCGCACTCGTGGCGGAGGCCGATGCAGAGGTCGAACGCGGCGAAGTCATTGACTGGACACCGGATCTGTTCGCTCAACTCCGGCGGGAAGCCGCCGAGGCGGCACGACGGGGCGACCCCATACCCGCGCATGTCCGGCCCTAGGCCGCGCTTCACCTCCGCCGCTCGTCGCGACCTTCGAGCGATCCTTCAATGCACGACAATAACCTGGGGCGAGCGACAGGCAACTGTCTACGCGAACGCGCTCGAAGACGCGTGCGCAACGCTTGCCATCTACCCTCACCTCGGCAAGTTGCGTCCCGAAATCGCTCCCGAGCTCCACGGCTTTCCAGTCGAGCATCTTCTGATTCTGTACCGGGTCCTACCGAGCGGCGTGTTGGTGCTATGTGTCGTCCATAGCCGAATGGACCTCGCCCTGGTATCCCTTCCCTGATTCCGGAGGTCGTGATACTTCAAACCAGGCACCGCCTGGAGACATACCTCTGACATGAATCGCCACACGCTGCTGGCTGCACTCCCAACGCTGACAGCGCTTCGCCGCAACACCATCCGCGCCCATAATGCGATCCCTCCCTTCTTCGCCTACCGCGTCGGTTTCCCGAAGCAGCTCCTCGGCGACGGCTTCATCATCCGCCACGGCAACGCCACGGAGAGCACCTCGTACAACCCCGGTTGGTGGCACACGGGCGAATGCCGTACAGGTTCGTGCGTTGACGATTCGAACTACGAGCGATATTGGGCACGACTGGTCCCCGTGAACGGGATCGTGAAGGTTCCGACCGCTCCGGCAACGGGTGTCGATTTCGCTTCGTCCCGTTCGACTACAGAGCGAGCAGGTCAACGTTGCTGCGGTAGCAGAACGGAAAGGGAGACAGAGGATGCGGAAACTGGTTGTCGATACGTTCGTGACCTTGGACGGTGTGATGCAGGCGCCTGGCGACCCTGAAGAAGACCGCGAGGGCGGGTTCACACACGGCGGCTGGGTGGTCCCGCACTTTGACGAACAGCTCGGTGCGCATATGGTGGACCTGGTCCAGCGGGCCGGAGCGTTGCTACTCGGCCGCAAGACGTACGACATCTTCGCTGCCTCGTGGCCCAACATGCCGGACGACGATCCGATCGCCGTGGTCTACAACCGCATACCGAAGTACGTAGCCTCTCGGTCGCCGCGGACACTCGAATGGGCGAATTCGCATCAGCTCGGCGAAGACATCGCCGGCGAGGTCGCGAAACTGAAAGAGCAAGACGGCGATGAGATTCAAGTCGCCGGCAGCAGCGAGCTGATCCAGACCTTGATCAGCAACGACCTGGTCGACGAGTTCCACTTGATCGTTTTCCCGTCGATTGTGGGCAGCGGAAAGCGCCTCTTCGGCGACGGCGCCATTCCGCGCGCCCTTTCACTTAAGAGCACCGCAACGACCTCGACCGGCGTCGTGATCCAGGTCTACGAGCGAATCGGTGACCTGAAGACCGCCGAGTTCGGTCCCGCGATCGTAGACGCCTACCGCTCCACTTCCTGAGCGCGGAGATGGCACAGGGCGGAAAAATCGATCGCTTCCTGTTCTCAGGCCCTGAGCACGCGGCCGTTCACGTTGTGGACGCTCTCGCCGGCTTTGACGGCGAGAGCACCTTGCGGAACGAGTGCCAGTGTGGCACCGTTCGGGCATGGCGAAGCAGTTCACCGATCAAAATCCCGCGTACTTCTTCGCCGATGCCGGCGTCTGCCTTACCTCGCAACTTCTATGAGAACCGCTCTCGCATCCCGCCGCGCTGTCCTGGCGGCGTCTGTGACCGCCGCGCTCGCCGCGCGCATCCGCCCGACATCGGCTCGGACGAGCGAACCGGTGTTCAGCCTACCGATTGGTCTGCCCGGTCGAACGCTCGGCGACGGCTTCTTCGTGCGGCACGGCTATGCCTGCGAGAACACCTGGTATAACCCCGGCTGGCTCCATACCGGAGAAGACTATTACCTGCCAGAAGGCAACACCGCCCGGGCAGGCGTCTACTCCGTCGCCGATGGTGAGATCGTCTTCGCCGGTTCGGAGTACCCCGGTCTCGTGGTCATCGTGCAGCACGCCGACGACCTCTATTCGATGTACGGGCATCTTGACCACGCGCTCGCGGTCGAGAGCGGCAGCGTCAAGCGCGGGCAATTGCTCGGAACCGTGCTAGACCGAACCGACGAACGGGCGCCCAGTCATCTGCATTTTGAGATTCGGACCTTCCTCACGACAAGCGAGGTCAATGGCGACACGCCGCGCTACTCGTACGGCTGCGGTTTCAACTGCGCGCCCGGCCCCGGCTACTGGCCGATCGACGCACCGGAGCATCCGTCCGATATGGGATGGCGCAACCCGACGCACGTTTTAGGTCGTCGCGCCTTCCACGGGGCGCCGCCCGGCGATGCCGAGGCCGTGGTCTCGAGTGCGGCGGGCGCTTCGACCCCGATGTGGTCGGAGCCGTCGGACCACAAGGCCGCGCGACGACTCGGAGATCTCGCGCTCACCCCTGGCGAACGCTATCGCCTGTATTCGATCGCGACCGGACCGGTGGCGTCGCGGGAGACGAGCGCCGAAGGATACCGATTGTGGTATCGCGTCGTGCTTCCTGACGGCGATCGCGTGTGGGTGCGAGCCGTGGTCCCGTCTAGCGACGACTCGGGCTCGGACGGGCGCCCCTCTTCCCTGCGCTTCGACCTGATTCCCGCGGTGATGGCACGCTGAAACAGCGTCGTGGCCTGTCCTGTTTCCGAGTCGGGGCCGTAGTGGCCGAGCAGCTTCTTCCTCGGCAGCAGCGGACTCCGCCGCAAGCCGGCGCACGCGTTTGCCCAGGTCGACCGGGTAGGCACCGCAGGACACGACGCTCCTCAAAAACGGAGTGGGATGCCGATAATCCGAAGTCTACTCTCTTCCACATTGCCTCTCAGAGACTCCGAACGTATCCTCCAGCGCCTACCACCCCGTGAAGTTCTATCCGGATTCGACGGCATTCTCACAGGCCTTTGTCCAATTGGAATCTTCGTTTACCGCCGGGTTTTCCCGTGCGTGACGAAGTTGTGACAATCGACCGACCAATGTCCGGGGCTCAAAGTACCGCGGATGAGGTCCGGCTACCGGAAGACGACCAATCATCCGGCGTCGGCCGGTCACTCACCGTCGAGCAAGGCTCGAACCTCCTCGTCAGAGAGTTCGTCGCAAGGGAAGACGCGCGCCGCTGGGCGCTGCCGCCACTCATAGGTGGCGGCGGCGTTGCCCCAGCCGGGACCTCCCAGGTCGACGAACCCAACGGCCTGCGTGTAGTGGAAGCGCTGCTGATTCACCGACTTGGTGACGACGATGCGGTATTCGTATGGCTCGATCCCAACCGACCGGAATACCGTCGGCTCGGTCGACATCACGGGAACCGAGGTGACGACCGCCGTGATCGAGTCGCCGATGTTGACGACCGCCGTCCTGCCCATGCTGGTGTTGCTAATCTCGAGGTGGCCCGGCTTCGGTTCCCGGCTCTTCTGCAACTGCCCATCGGACAAGACGCGAACGCGCGCCGTCACGTCGACCGGCGCGTACCACCGGCCGCCCCACCGCCCGCCGAGCGGTCCACGGACCGTTCCGCCGACGCCCGCCTGCTCGGCCATTTCGACGAAGCCGGGATCGGTCAGGATGATGCAGGTTGACTCCCGGACGTCGAGCTCGAGGAGGCAGCGGATCACCTCGGCACTGTCGCCGGGGAAGCCGCCGGTGACCGCGTCCAGACGATCGGCGACGACCACGGTTCCCGGGGGATAGGCGAGCGCGTCCCGGATCCCGTCCGGTAAGGGGAGGAGGGCAGGCGCCTCCGCGATCGCCCGGCTCCGCTGTCGCCACGCCTCCCACATGAGATCGGCGCCGAGGCGGTGGCCGAGTTCCCGGTCATTGTCGGTCACGACGACCGCGCTGAGGTGGTGGAACTCCTGAACGTCGAGGTGTGGGTGCGTGGGCATGATCGAGCAGCAAAGCACACCGGGACGCCGCTCCTCGTCGATTCCACGCGCGATCAACTCGTTCATTAACGGGAGCGAACCGAGAACCATCGGGATGGTGGTCACGGTGGTGATGGGCCGCACCTCGCCGCGGGCCGCAGCCAGCGCGATCGACGCGGCCTGTCGGCCGCGCTCGACGAAGTCATGGTGGGGGTACGTCTTGTACGCGACGAGAGCGCTCGCTGCTCGCGCCATCCGGTGCGTCGGGTTGCCATGCATGTCCAGCGTCGCGGCGATCGGCACCGCCGGCCCGACTTCCTCTCGCAGCGCGTCCAGGAGCGCTCCGCAGGCGTCTTCCTCGTCCTCGGCGAGGGTCGCACCGTGCAGCGAGAGGAGCACGGCGTCGATCGGTCCGGCTTCCCGCAACCGGGACACCATGCGATTGCGCAGCCACTCCCAGAATCCGCGCTCGATCGGACCCGCACAGGCTGCCTGGGCTCCCACCAACGGGACCGGCTCCGCCCCCGCCTCCGCGAGCCCGGCGAGGAAACCGCCGACCTCGGTCCGCGTGTCTCGAAAGAACGGCAGGAAAGCCTCGCCCTCGACCAGCGCCCCCGCCTCGAACATCGCCCGGCTGGCGAGTAGCGGCGACATGGAGCTCGACTCGGTCCAGAAGCGTCCGACTGCGACGCGCATCCCCGGTCCCCCTTGGCCCGATCCCAACTGGCAAGACGCCCTTGCCTTCGTCCCAGCTCGGCGGCCGGCTGGGCTACTGCCCGTACTTGATCTCGTCCCGCTCGCGGGTGATCTGCCCGCCCTTGACGAACTCGATGACCTCGCGGAGGTCAGCCAGGTACCGGTCCATGAATGCGTCGTGACCGGGCGAGAGCATGAGGTGGATCGACGGTGGAACACGCTCGAGGTAAACGAACCACCCTCTCGCCTGCATCCCGTCCGCGACCGCAACGATGTCAAGCGTGTGCGAACCGTACGCCACCAGGCTCATGTCCGGCTTGCCGACGACGTAGAGCTCGGGAATCGCTTCGAGTTCAGACACGAGCCGATCCACCATGCGCAGGGTGCGGTCGACAAGCCGCAGGTATCCCTCTTCGCCGAGATAGTTCAACACGGCCCACGCCGCCGCAATGGCGCCGCCGGGGCGGGTACCGGTCATCGTGGGCGTGCGGTAGGTGCCTCCCGGCCAGTCGCTGAAGGCAAACTCTTGGTACCGGTGAATCTCGGCGTCGCGACAGATGAGCGTCGAGGCTCCCTTCGCTGTGTAGCCGAACTTGTGGAGGTCGGCGGAGATCGTGGTGACGCCGGGGTTGCGGAAGTCGAACGGGATGATCCCTCTGCCAAGCTTTTCGGCGAACGGCAGGAAGAAGCCGCCAACACAGGCGTCGACGTGGAAGCAGAGGTCTCGCTCCCGTGCGAGCTCGGACAGCTCGGGGATGGGATCGATCATGGTGTAGACGTAGTTGGGCGCCGACCCGACCAACAGGACCGTGTTGTCGGTGATTGCCGCCCGATAGGCGTCGATGTCAACGCGGAAGTCTGCCCCGACCGGGGTCCGGACGGCCTTGAGCCCGAAGTAGTGAGCGGCCTTGTTGAAGGCCGGGTGGGCGGTTTCCGGCAGCACGATCTCGGGTACTGTGATCTCCGGTAGTCGCTCGCGTGCACGATCGCGCGCGATTTTGACGGCCAGCAGGATACTCTCGGTGCCGCCGGATGTGATGTTACCGACCCCCGAGTCGCCGTGGAGAAGCGCGGCGGTCATCCCGACCACGTCCTCCTCGTAGCGCTTGAGGCTGGGGAACGCCGTCGGCGCCAACCCGTTTCCCGAGAAGGCGCGGACGTAGGCTTCCTTCGCGACCTCCGTGACCTCGTCACCGGCCAGGTAGACGAGGGCCGCCACCCGGCCGTCCTGCCAGCGGACGTCGGCCTTCGACTCCTCGTCCATGATCGCCCAGAGTTCCTCGGGCGAACGCCCCTGCCGTGGCAACATCACTTCATGTCCGGCCACTTGGGTCCTGTCCTCCACCAACGTCGGATCCTCTCGCGACATGCCCCATCCCCCAGCCTTTGCGGAAATGGGAAACAGTGATATCATCAGGTAACGCGGTTACTTCTAACAACCCAGTGTACCGGGCCGCATACCCAGAGTCAATCGCTTCGCCACAAGCCGACGGGAGTACCGCAGGA
>JAXDKI010000247.1:0-11723 GCA_034667245.1 Thermomicrobiales bacterium
CTCATGAAGGTGCCGCCGTTGCCCGTACCCCACAACCAGAGATGAGACGACGGCGCCGTCTGTATCTTGTGATCGAAGCCCCACCGATCGACGCGGTCGCCCTCGCGCTTCACCAATTGCGCGCCCAACTGGGCAAGTTGGTCCCAATTGCTGGTGTCGAGCGCCGCCGGGTCCTGCCCGACCTCCGCAAGTGCATCGAGGTTGACGTAAAGTCCACGCACGTCGATGAACCCCGGCAGACCGTAGATCTTGCCGTCGTAGGTCACCTCGTCGAGGGCCGCGGGGTAGTACTTCGCAGTATCGATCCCCGCCTGGGCGATCAGATCGTCGAGCGGCTGGAGGACATCGCGCGCGGCCCAACTGGCGATCGTGAAGCGGTCCATCCAGAGCAGATCCGGTACCTGCCCCGACGCAAACCCCGTCAGCAGCTTCTGCTGATCGAACTCCGACACCAGTTCCAGTTTGATATTCGGATACGCCTGCTTGAAGGCGTCGACGCGAGAGAAGGCCATCGGATTGGTCTCCTCGGCCCCGAATCCCCACGACGTGATCGACGCCTCGCGGGTAAACGTCGGCGTCGCTTGCGCCCCGGCCCGACGGGGGCGGATCGTCGGCAGAGCGACCGCCGCCAACGTCCCCGCACCAATCCCCGCCGCACCTTGGACTGCCTGCCGTCGCGTCAGCCGTCGCCGCAGCATCGTATCGCGGTCAGAAATCACCATCTGCTCCTCTCTTCGTGGTTGGATATACAGAAAACGCCATGTTGAGTCGTTCTGGGGGCTGGCTTGCTCCAGACCGCCGACCAACGCTTTGTGCACTAAAGTGAGGATGCAAGTACTATGCCAGACGGGCTCATCGTTCCGATTGCCCTGACCACCGCGCAGTATGTGAACAATGGAAAAACGGGATCGCGCCGTGGGATCGTCAGGCGCGGACGTCAGGCATCCACATGCCGAAGAATCAGATCGATGAGTTCGTCGATGTCGAACGGCTTTCGGAGGTACCCGGCCGCGCCGAGCCCGACGACACCCGCCGCGTTCGACGCCGTCGAGCAGACGATGACCGCCGCCCGGGGTTCGGGTCGTGTCTGATAGGCAGTCAGGAAGGCATAGCCATCCATCACCGGCATCCGAAGATCGAGGATGATCGCATCGGGTTGCGCGGTCTCGATCGCGGCCAGCGCCGCCGCACCGTCCTGCGCCGTCGCAACCTCAAACCCCTCGTCGGCCAGCGCCGCCTCGACCGCATGCCGGATCGCCGGCTCATCGTCCACGACCAATACGCGCACTGGATTTGCCATCCTCGCCGACCGCTCCACCGCCGACCGCCGATAGAAGCGGCGCGACTCAGTGCGCAAATAGGGCAATCAGAAGTCTATGCAGAATGCGTGCCACCGTCCAGTCGTCCACCTTCACCAAGCCCGCTCCCTCCGTCGTGGCACAGAACGTGCATCGCACTCACGCGAAGGGGCGGGTCCAAAAAAACCGGCCCGGTATCTTCACAAGTCGATCTGCTCGGGGCTGCCCCTAAGGAGCGCTCTTCGGAGCGCACATCGTCGCGGCTCAACTCGGCTCCATCTGAGTCGCGACTTGACCTCTGGAGCCTCTAGCTTCCTCTGAATCCTCTTCCGGCCCTTGAGCAGGCCCGTCGGGCGAGCGGCCAAATCGGCCGCTCGCTCGCAACGGATCGACGCCACTCCTCGTCACCAACTCCTGGTTCTTCTCGCCCTACAACCCGAACGCCTCAACCCGCCCCTGGAGTTCCTCGAAGCGCAGTCCCAGCATCGCCGCCGCGGCAACCCGGTCGCCGCCGTTCAGATTGAGTGCCTCTGCCACCGCCTGCCGTTCGATGTCGGCCATCAGTTCCGTCAAACGCGTCCCTTCGCGCAGCCGCTGGCTGATGTCGAGCAGGCGACGGCTGTCGGCCCCCGTAAAGTTGATCTGCGCTTCGGTCAAGACCCCGCCTTGGGACAGCACGACCCCCCGCTCGATCACGTTCTCGAGCTCTCGCACATTCCCCGGCCAGTGATACCCGCGGAGCAGGTCCATCGCGGCCTGGCTGATCCGTGCCGGCGGCGCGCCGGGACCGGCGCGGTGCTTATGGAGGAAGTGCTCGACCAGCAATTGGATGTCGTCGCCTCGGTCGCGGAGAGGTGGCAGGTAGATCGCGATCACGTTCAGTCGATAGTAGAGGTCTTCGCGGAATCGGCCTTCCGTGATCTCGTGGGGCAGGTTCTTGTTCGTCGCCGCGATCACCCGGGTATCGATCTTCACCGTCACCGAGCCGCCGACGCGCTCGAACTCCCGTTCCTGCAGCACGCGCAGCAACTTCTTCTGCGTGCCTAGGCTCATCTCCCCGATCTCGTCGAGGAAGATCGTCCCCTTGTTGGCCATCTCGAAGCGGCCCTTGCGCTGCGCAATCGCCCCGGTGAAGGCGCCCTTCTCGTGACCGAAGAGCTCGCTCTCCAGCAATGTCTCGGGCAGCGCCGCGCAATTCACCTTGATCAGCGGCCCACGAGCATAGCTGGAGTTCCGGTGGAGAATCGTCGCGACCAGCTCCTTGCCGGTCCCGGTCTCCCCCGTGATCAGGACCGTCGCGTCCGACCGCGCCACCCGACCGATCGTCTTGTAGACCTCCTGCATCGCCGGGCTGTTGCCGATCAAGACTTCGTCCGGGTCCCGCTCACCCAGCCGTGTCGAAAGCGCCAGCACCTGATCGTTGAGGTTCTGCCATTCGAAATAACGCTTCACGGTGACGGCAATGTCGTCGATGTCGAACGGCTTGGTGATGTAGTCGTACGCCCCGTGCTGGATCGCGTCGATCGCGATCTTCGACGTGCCCTGGCCGGTGATCACGATCACCGGCAGCGGTTTGGACTGTCCCCCGCCCGCCTCGCGCAGCACCTCGATCCCGGTCTTGCCCGGCATCATCACGTCCATCACGACCAGATCGGGCCGACCGTCGGTGCCCGCTAACGCCGTTTGCACCTCGACCCCGCTGCTCGCTTCCGCGACCTCGTACCCTTCGTCGACTAGGAGATCACGCAGCACCCCGCGCAGATCTGGGTCGTCGTCGGCGATCAAGACTCGTGGCATCAGTTGAAAACCCCTGGGTGCCTGTGGCACGGCGAAACACATCCCAAACGCTGTTCCGTCATCACCTGACTCTACACCGAGACTCACAGGGCGACAATGTATCTGCGCGGACGGCAGTCCACTCTCGGCATCCGGTCGATGCCCCGCGTCGGCCAAAAGCTCCTGATGTGGCCGCTACGACAATTGGAAGCACTGTTGGCATCAACCATGCGACCTCTACATGAAGGGTCGCACCACGGCGACCAATGGTCAGAACGTTTTGAGGGGGTGAACTGATGGAGCAACAGGAAGCTACAACAACCGGAACTATGGCACTCGACGACAAGAGCAAGAAGACGCTGTCCGACTACATCGGTGATATGGTGGCCCTCGAGGAGCACATCGAAGCGGCGCTCGACCGTCAGCTCGGGCAGGTCAAGGACGACGCGATTGCCCTCGAAGCAGTCCGCGGCTTCCATGACATGGTCAAGCGCCAGCGTGACGCCATGAAGCAACTCCAGGAGCAGTACGGCCCGACGGCCGGCAGCCCGATCAAACAGGCGGGGTCGGCCCTCCTCGGCATGGCGGCCGGGATCATCGACATGATCCGAACCGAGGGCAATTCGAAGGCGCTTCGCGACGACTACACCGCCTTCAACCTCGCCGCCATCGGGTACACGATGCTCCACACCACTTCCGTCGCCCTCGGCGATCCGCGCGTTGCCGGCATCGCGGAGCAGCACCTCCGCGGCTATGCCGAAGCCGTTCAGCGGATCAACCACATCATCCCCGACGTCGTCGTTTCGGAACTCGCCAAGGACGACCACAAGATCCAGGCCGCTGCCGCGGACGAGACCCGCGCGATGGTCGACCGAGTCTGGAAGGCAACCGCCCAAGCCGGCCAAACCATGCAGACCATGGCCGGATAAGAGATCGACACGCATCACACACGGGGGCGGCGCCAGTCTCTGGCGCGGCCCCCGTTTTAACCGTCATTTCGAGCCTACCGAGGCTCTCTCCGCGAGAGGAGACCACCCCAACAGACGCCCGTCATATCTGCACATCGACGACGATTACGCCCGAATCGGCAACAGATTCTTCAGCGACTCCGCCTATCCGGCCTCCTCGGCCTCCTCTCCCCGCACGACCCCCTGCAGCATCTGGCCCGACTCCGCCACGCTCAGCCGTAGGCTTTCGACGTACTCCAGTGCCACCAGCAACTCCCGACCGCGAAGCCCCTCCACGGCCGGAGCCAGTTCCCCCAGGTTCTGGAGCGCCGCGACCAGGCTCTCGCGCGCCTGTTCACCGCGCTCGCCGATCGTCCTCGGCACGTATCCATCGTCGTCGCCGACCACTGGCAAACTCGTTGCCGTCGCTTCGACCGCTTGTGCCGGAGCGATCGTGACGACCTCGTCACTGGCTGCCGGCTGCGATGCCACGACCGTCGTGGCACTCACCGTGGCCGGGCGCGGCACACTCACCACGGGCGCCGCTTGCCGGTCCTCGCCCTCGACGGGAAGCTCCTCCTGCGGCTCGAACCGCATCATCCGCGCCCAACGGCGGCTCCAGAGATAGACGCCGGCTCCAACGACAATCGGCACCCCAACCACGACCGCCCAAATCTGTCCGAGCGTCATCCCGATCTCGTCGTAGAACGCCGCCAGGAAGAGCGTGCCGATGAAGGCCACCACCGCTATTCCCACCGACAGCCGGACGGGCGTCTGACGCGGCGGCTCCAGGTACTCGAAGCGACGGACCGTCCGCCGATTCGTCCGGTCGAGCCAGGGCGCGAACGTCATCAGACCGAAGACGAGCGCCGGGAAGAGCAATCCACCGTAGAAGTTCGGCGAGAACGTCGCCCCCAGCAGACGAAACTCCGTCCAACTTGGGATGATCTTGAGGAATCCATAGATCCAGAGCAGATACCAGTCCGGTTTCACCTCGGGCGTCGCCGCCCCCGGAGGGCCATAGTGTCTCAACTCGTGGGGTGGCACCACCGCCGAGAGGAGAAACAGCGCCCCGAACATCAGCATCAGCAGCTGTCCGGCGAGGAGTGCCTGGTAGGGTAGCAGGGGGACGCCCAGTACCTTCCCCGGTTCCGCCAGCTTGCGCGCATACCCCGGCTGCGTGTGCTTTTGCTTGACGATGATCAGGAGGTGGAGACCCATCACCAGCGCGATCAGGGCCGGAACGACGAAGACGTGGATCGTGTAGAGACGTGGCACGCTGCCGAGTGTCGGGAACGCCCCGCCAAAAAAGAGCTCCGCGGCGACGTCCCCAACCCAGGGGATCGACCGCGCGATCGCGTACCCGATACCGGTTGCCGTCACCGCATACGAGTCGTACGGCAACGAGTAGCCGACGAATCCGGCCATCAACGTCAAACCGAGCAGGACGATGCCGATCGCCCAGTTCACCTCCCGCGGTTTGCGATACGTCCCCGTGAAGTAGATCCGTAGCGCGTGCAAAAAGATGGAGGCCACCATCAGGTGCGCCGCCCAGTGGTGCACACTACGGAAGAGATTCGCGACCGGGATCGACTCGATGAGCTGGACACTGGCGTACGCCTGCGGCACCGTCTGACCGTTGAGTTCCACCTCCGCATTCGACGGGACGTAGATCAGCCCAAGGTATATTCCGGTCAAGACAAGGATGACGAACGCGAACATCGCCATCTCGCCGAAGAAAAACGTCGAATGGACCGGAAACACCTTCCGCCCATACTTCCGATAAAACGCCTGGATCCCCAGCCGCTCGTCAAGCCACCGCCGAAGCCCGTTGTCCATCGCCTGCTGCATCGCGGTCTCCTCGACGAGTTGGCAGCGGGCAAAAGGCAGACGGCAGAACAACTCGACTATGCTGCCCTCTGCCCTCTGCCCTCTGCCCTCTGCCCTCTGCCCGCCCCGTTACTGCGGCCCAACCGGTCCACTGAATTCGCCGTTTGCCGCCACCGCCCCGTTAGTAGCGAGAGTGAGCGGGAGTGACGGGAGCGGCCGGCTCGCCGGGCCCCGGAGGACCCGCGCCCCGTTCGCCGGATCGAACATGCTCGCGTGGCAAGGGCAGACGATGTGGCCTTCCGGGTTTGGCTGCGCGATGACCGAGCAGCCGAGATGGGTACAGATCGCGCTGTACGCCACCAGCCCTTCCGTGCCGCTCCCCGCCGCGATCCGAACCAACTCCACCAGGTTGTTCTGGTTGTCCGCTTTACCCTCGGGAAACGCCTGCGCACCCTGACCCAGTTGCAGCTGGTCGGCGACCACCGGTTGCCCCGCTCGATCGCCCGTCGCGTAGACGAGAACGTCGCCGGCCGCGACCGTCTTTCGCGTTTGCTGGAGCGTCCGAATTGCCAGTGCCGGCACGGCGAACGCGAGGGCGAACGCCCCGGTGCCGAGGCGGATCAGCCATTTCAGGAGGCGCCTTCGGCTTGGATGGACGTCCAGTCCGTCATCGTTGGTCGCCGGCTCGGTCGTCGGTCTCGGATCGCTGGTCGACATCGCTCGTCCCCCATCCGGCGGGCGCTACCAGGGCACGCCGTCGTCCCGTTGGTCGAAGCCTGCCTCGTCGCCGACGAACCCCTCTTTGTAGAACACGAGCAGGAATGCGAGCGCAAGGCAGCCTGCCCCGGCCAGAGCACCGATCGCCTCCGGACTCCACTCGGCGGTCAGCCCGTACGCCAGACCCATCGCCGTCGCGAAGAGCACCAGCGAGAAGACGACGATCCCGATGCTCAGCGGATCGGTCAGTCGCGGTGGAACCCGTCCGGGCCGAAGTTCCTCCCCTTCGACGAGCACCGACAGCAATCCTTGCAGCCCAAAAATCGCCAACCCGATCGCCCAGGCGACCCCGCCCAACTCCAACTCGCTCAGCGGTCCTTCACCATGTGTCGCCCAGACCGTGGCCACCAGGACGAGCGAGACGACCAGCGCCACCGCAGGCAGACGAGGGGAATTCCGCATCGGGCAGCCACCTTCCGAACGACACGAGAACTGGGGTTCGAACCTGAAACTGTAGGACCTCCTGCCGTTCGGCCAGCACGTCCGGTGCCAACGCATTCGAGTTGCTCTGCGTCATTTCAATCAACGGCTCCACAGCATTCGTCGTGCTACGGCACAACCCGTCCATCGGACTGCGATGGGAGACCGCTGAGGGGCAGAGACCGGCCCTCGCAAGGGTTGGCACACCGATTGCATAGAGGGCGGTGGTCGCGAGATGGAATTGCCGAGTGCAATCGCTCCATACTGATCGTCGTGCACGGCGTCAGTCGGTCGGAACGAACCCTCGCGACGACGTGAGACGGGCAGGCCATGGGCGACATCATTGTCTGGCTGATCATCGGCTTGATGGCCGGCGGAGTGGCGAGTTTCGTCGTGCCGGGACGAACACCCGGCGGTGTCCTTGGCGCGGTCATCATCGGCATCCTTGGCGGCGTTTTTGGAGGGTGGATCATCGACGCACTCGACGCTGGTGAAAACCTGGCCTGGGTCGGGGCGCTTGGCGTGGCCGCGGTCGGTGCAGTGGTCCTGCTCCTCGCGATGCGCTCGGTCGATCGGGCCACCCGCATCTAGACGACGTGTCGACGATGCCTCGCACCCACGCCCTAGTCCCCGTTCACGGTGCCCGGGCGTCGTCTCATGGACCGATCGACGTCGACGATCATCCGGCGTTCGGCACAGACAGGGTACCCACGTACTCGTCATTTGACGCTCGAAGCTCGTAGCGAATAGCGCGTAGCTCGAAGCACTCACCTCGGAGCATCAAGAATGGTCGCGATGGAGCTCGACTTTGATCAAATGCAGGAGCAGCGTCAGCGGAACCTTCCCCGCCTGATCGAGGCCAACTACCTACTCAACCTCTCCTCCCAGGAACTCGAAACCGTGATCTCCACCGAGCTCGCCGCCAATCCCGCGCTCGAAGTCGAGGACCGCACGATCTGCCCACTCTGCGGCGGCGCCATCGAAGGTGGCTACTGCGCCACCTGCCTCGTCAACCAGCACAGCACCCCGCAGCCGGTCAGTACCGACGACGAGTTCGACCGGATCGAGACGATCTACCAGCCGCGATCGGCCGACGAGGAATTCGACGAGGTCACCCTTATCGCCGACGAGATGGACCTCCCCCAGCAGCTCCTCGCCGACGTCCACACCGTGCTCGAACCCTCCGACTATGCGCTCGCCGAATGCCTCATCGACGCGCTCGACGAGCGCGGCTTCCTCGACGCCGACCTGGCCGAGATTGCCGCCCTCTGCCGCTGCGACGTCGCCGACGTCGAACGGGTCCTTTACATCGTCCAGGAGATGGCACCGGCCGGTGTCGCCGCCCGCGACCTCCGCGAGTGCCTCCTCCTCCAACTCCAATTCCTGCGCCTGACCGAAGTCGAGATTCCCCCGCTGGTCGAGCCGATCATCGAGGACTACCTGACCGAGCTCGGCACCCACCGCTATCAGCACATCGCCCGTCAACTTCATGTCTCGCCCGACGACGTTGGCGAGGCGCACGACTTCATCCAGAGTTACCTCAGTCCGCATCCCTTGCAGAACCAGCGCTCGAAAACCTGGCAGAGCCCGGCCCAGACACCCTACGTGGCGCCCGACGTCCTGATCGGGATCGTCGACGGCGAACTCCGCGTCGAAGTTACCGGCTCCTCCCAGGCCCAGCTTCGCGTCAACTCCATGTACGACGGACTGGCCGCCCGGCTGCGCCGGCGGGCACGGGCCGAAAATGAGGCGGCGACCGCCGCCGTCTTGGCCCAGACCTCCGACGAGGACCGCGATCACATCCGCGACTCCGTCTCCCGCGCCAAGCAGTTCATCAGCAAGATCCACCAGCGCCGGGAGACCCTGCTCAAGATCAGCACCTGCATCTGCGAGCTGCAGGAGGACTTCCTCCGCGAAGGCGTGCGCGAGCTCAAACCGCTCACCCGTTCGCAGGTCGCTCAGCAGATCGGGGTCCACGAATCGACCGTCAGCCGTGCGACGGCGAACAAGTACGTCATGCTCCCCAACCGCAAAGTCATTCCCTTCAGCGACTTCTTCACCCCATCGCTCAGTATCAAGGACGTGATCAAGGAGCTGATCGAGAACGAATCCGCCGCGGGACACCCGCTCTCCGACATGCGGATCCGGGAACTCCTCCTCCAGCGTGGCTACCGCATCGCCCGTCGCACCGTCGCCAAGTACCGCGCCGAGCTGAGGATCCTCCCGTCCACCGTTCGTTGACCGTAGGCATGCCGACCGTAGTGCTCCACCCTTGGAGGGATTCCACGACGTGAGCGACGACACGATCAAAGACGACAAAACCCGAGGAGAGGCTTCCCAGGCCGGCTACGCCAACTCCGAAGTCCGCCGCAATCCCGATCAACCGACCACCGGTACGGGCCGCGGCGAAGGCGCCGAGGAGATCACCATCTCCCCCGACGTCGGCGACACCCCGGAGGATCTCCTCGACCGGATCGACG
Organism: Thermomicrobiales bacterium; assembly: GCA_034667245.1. Classification (GTDB taxonomy): domain Bacteria; phylum Chloroflexota; class Chloroflexia; order Thermomicrobiales; family UBA6265; genus DATBFX01. Next base: position 9,529 of record JAXDKI010000247.1, read on the forward strand.
ACGACGATCCGGTGACACGCGACCAGACCGGTTCTCCCATCGATTCTCGCCGCTCGTAGCCACCGGACCGCCTGACCGAAAGACTCGTACCTACACTCCCCAGATCGCACCACCCCTTCTCTGTGCGAGAATGCCCAACCGGGTTATCGTCGACAGAGAAGGGACGGTGCGTCGATGACCGACGGCAGGCCGGTGATCTTCGGAGCGGGCGCGATCGGCGGCCTGATCGGCGCCTACGCGCAACGTGCCGGCAACGACGTGCTGCTCGTCGATCGAGCAGTCGACCACGTCCGGCACATGAACCAGCAAGGTCTCCACGTCTTCGGCGACCACGGTGACTTCACCGTCTCCGTCGCCGCATCCACTCCCGAGGCGCTTCCCGACGGCCTCGACCTCGTCTTACTTGCCGTCAAGGGCCAGGACACCGAATCCGCGCTCGACGCGATCGCCCCAAAACTGAGCGACACCGGCGCCATCGTCTCGCTCCAAAACGGTCTCAACGAGTCCGTGATCGCCCGCCGCGTCGGACCAGACCGCGTCATCGGCGCCTTCGTCAACTTCGCCGCCGACTACAAGGGACCGGGCGAGATCCTCGAAGGCGCGGGCGGCAACGTCTACCTCGGGGAACTCGACGGCCGGGTGTCCGCGCGCCTACAGCGGATCGCCGACTTCATCTCCCCGGCCAAACCTGTCACTATCACCGACAACATCCTTGGCTACCTCTGGGCGAAGCAGGCCTACGCCTCCCTCGCCTTCGCCACGGCCCTCGTCGATGCTCCAATCGGCGATGTACTCGATTTCGAGCGCAACAAGCGCGTCTGCATCGCCCTCTCGCGCGAAGCGATCGCCGTCGCCACCGCCCTCGGTCACCGCCTCGAGGCATTCAGCGACTTCGACCCTCACCTCTATGACCCAAGGGATCGCGCGGAACTTCAGCGCACCTTCGACTCCCTGCAAGACTATGGCGACCGCTCCCGCCGCTCTGCCAAGAACCACACCGGGATCTGGCACGACCTCGTCGTCCGCCGCCGCAAGACCGAAGTCGAGCCGATCCTCGGCGAGATGGTTCGCCAGGCCCAGTCTCTTGGGGTCGACGTCCGTCTCAACGAAACCCTGGTCCGGATGATCCGCGAGCTGGAAGACGGCCACCGCGCGATGGGCTGGCACAACTTCGACGAGCTCGAAGCGCTGGCTCGGTCGCATGGGAAATGGTTCGCATTCGAGTAGCCGCCTAACTGATACCGAACACGACTGATTTCGATCGGTCTGGCCCGTACCGTGGAGCACCGTCTCCGGACCGTACTGATGTCTATTCACGACGACCGCGTTAGATTCGCGTGACGAAAAGGGGTCGTCGGTCATCTCTGAACGCTCATTCGCGCATCAAATTGAGTCCGACCCCTCACGAGCGCAAATACGCTGACGTACCTTGTGCACGTACTATTGACTTTCTCCTTGAGCAGATGTAAGGATGCCGCCGCAACCGCCAGGTCGGAAGGCGAGCGTGGCCGACCCGATTGCGGTGGGAGCCCCAAAGCATCTCCGCCGCCGTATCGGCACCTTCGGCCGCACGGTGGCGCGTAGACGCTTCGGTAGGTGAGGCGGGGACGCGTCCGGAACGCTGGGCAGGACACGCCCGCGCCTCATCTTCTCAACGGGCGATGGCGCGTCCCGGATGCCTCACGCTCGTCGGCGCTGACAAGCGAAATCATTCCGCTTTGGCAGCCCGCTGTTGCCTTCCCGGACGCGCACGGTCTTCCCAAGACGGGTGATCGCCCAGATCAGGCGACCCCAAGAGGAGGCGACGGTGAGTGACGCGACCCAAGCACCGGGAATCGTGTGGGAATTGCGGGTGGACGAGGCGATCCGCTGCGTCGTGCGCCGGGCCGTCGCCGAACATCCCGACTTCTCCGACGAGCAGCTCCTCGCCCTGGCCCAGGCGCGCCTGCTCGAGGACCCAGCGTCGCGGGCCGACGTGTGCGCGGCGCTCCTGGCGCTGGCGGAGGACGGGGACGGATAGCCCGTGCCGGCACCGGTTCTCACGTACGGGGAGGCGCGGGTGGTCGGCTCACGCCGGTGTTCCGGGGACGGGGCAGGGCCCGCGTCGGGGCGAACCAAGGGGATTGGAATCGAAGTGCCGCATCATGCAGCGCCCGCAGGTCCTCGTCGGCGAGGAGGTCGCGGTCCCGCGGCGC
>JAXDKI010000248.1:0-4976 GCA_034667245.1 Thermomicrobiales bacterium
CTGACGCCGGCTGCCGTTTGGGTGAGCGATGACGGCGGCGCGGCGATCGGGGGGTTCGTTGCCGGCGCTACCGCTCCTGTCGATAGCGCGGCGGACGTCTGGCGAGTGCCGGACGGAACGAGAGCAGAGTTTGGCGCCACCTCGGATCAGTACCAACTTGCCTTGACGGCTGCGGCGGCGCTGACCGGGGAGATGCCTGGCGCACCCGGTGGCGTCCGTGACTCATTGCCCGGCGTACCGAGCGTGGTGGTTTCGGTGCTGTCGCGCGCAACGGCGACGAAGCCAGACGAGCGATATCCTGATGTGAACGCCTTTGCCCTCGCGTTTGGGGAATCGATCGTACGTGCCGGCGAGGATCTGATCGCAGGCGTCTGGGAGGCGAGCGGGCGCAAGGACAACGGGCTCGCGGCGATTATGCTCGATATGGCCCAAGTTTATGCACCCGATCACCGGGACATACCAGTGCTCCGCGTGAGGATGCACGGCGGGTCTGGAAATGGCATCGCCGACCTCATGACGGCCGGTCTGGGTCTCTATGCGCCCGGCCGATCGGCGGTTCGCGAAGCGCCACAATCCCCGTTCGTGATTTCAACTCCAGAAGAGGCGGCGATCGCCGCGCTGCTCATGCCACCGCAAACAAGCCTGCCAATTAAGCCAAAGATGAGCCCCTGGGTCGCGTTCGCGGCCGGGACGTTCGCCTGCCTGCTGCTCCTGGTACTGGCAGGGGCCCTGACACTGGCGTACCTGTAGCGGGGCTACTGAGTCGGTTCGGATGGGGTTGTTGTAACGTCGGTGGGCGCTGCGGCCGCTTGCGGAACGGTAACTATCTCCTCGGCCACTGGCACTGCATCGGCATCAGACGACGGAAGCGGCGAGCCGCAGTTGGCGCAAAAGGCGCCCGGCCGAGTCGCATTGCCGCAAGTCGGACACATGATCCGATCGGCCCCGGTTGTGATTGCCGGTCGCCTCACCCTGAACGTTTGCCGGTCTTGGCCGAGTGCTTGTCTCAAGACGTACCTGCTCGCCGCAAGCAAGGCGATCAGCACGGCAATGTTCCAGATCAACTCGACGACGGTCGGCTGATCGGCGATGAGGAGACTGCCGAGGGCGAGGACGACTGTGCCCACGAGAGCGCTCCCGACGGGGATCAGGAGTGTGTTTGGCTGCGGTCTGAGAGCGTAGTGCCAGATACCGGCGCAGACGAGGGCGGTGGTCGCGCAGGAGATAAGCGGACGGATGACGAGCAGCGCGATCAGCGACGCCGTCCAGCCCGAGACGGAGCCTCCCAGGTGCGGCGAGCCGTTGACCAGTGGCCAGAAGTAGAGGATCGCCGCCGCGGCCGCGTATCCGCCTCCGGCCGCCGCCCCGAGCGTTACTCCGTCCATCACTTCGTTGCTGAATCGCGGTTGCTGCCGCAGATAGAGCGGACCGGCCGCCTTGAGGACCTCGGCGAGAATCGGTAGCACCAAGCCGACCGCGATCATTGATAGGGCCCCGGCTTCTCGGACGTCGAGATTAACCCGTCCGAGAAAGACGCCGCAGCAGCGATTGAAGGGATCTGCTTCGTCCTCGAACTGCTTGAGCAGCAAGGTATTCAGAAGCGTGACAAAAAGACCGGCACCGGCACCGGCGGCGCCCATGCTGAGCGGAGCCCACCACGGTTCGATGTCGAACAGGTCGCGACGGATGAGGTCGATCAATACTGCCGTCGGCACCACCAGCGCCGAGATAAAGATCGCGAGCCCTGGGCTATCTGCGAGGAGCGCCAGTACGACGAGCAACGCCCCGCCGGCGATGATGCCGCGCGGGTTGCTGATCCTTTCGCGAAGGTTCCCCGGGACGATTCGGTTCACCATCTACCGCCTGCCTCGTCACGCATGACCGCCAAGCCGCCAGTTCGCATGGGTGTTATCAGTATCCGGTGAGTTCCACCTGAGCGCATAGTGTAGCGAGTAAATTGATCACGGATTGGACGTGGGGTGAGACCGAGTCCGGATGAATGTGAGTAGCTCCGGCCGCGACGGCAGCGCGTCGAACGCCCCTGACCGCGTCACTGCGAGCGCTCCCGCCGCGGTCGCATGGTGGAGCGCGTCGACGAGCGGGAGACCACGGACGAGTTCGGAGACGAGCGTGCCGACAAATGCGTCGCCCGCACCGACGGTATCGACCACGTTGACAGGCCATGCCGGTGCCTCGATAACCCCGTTTGGACCAACGGCGACAGCTCCCTCGGCACCCATCGTCTTCACGACGACCGGTATGCTGAACCTTGTCCGCAACGCTTCCGCGCCTTCTGCGCCAGTTCGTCGGGTTTCGAGGTCCGTGCCGCCGATGCGGGCCGCCTCGAGCTCATTCACCACGAGGACATCGACGCATTCCCACAAGTCGTCGGGGAGGACCGCCGCCGAGGAGGGAGCCGGCGAAGGATTGAAGACGACCTGAGCGCCGAGATCGCGTGCCGTGCGAGCGGCGTACGCGGTGACGTTGCTCGGGATTTCCAGCTGCAGCATGACGGCGGCTGAACGCGCGATCATCGGACGCGCGGCATCCACGTCGGCTTTAGAAAGGAGTGCCGACGCGCCGGGGACGATGATCGAGGCGTACTCTCCATCTCCGCCGACGAGGAGTGGACTCGCCCCGGTCGCGGTCGTCGTGTCGGTCACGACGAAGCTGGTGTCGACGCCCTTTGCCGCGAGTCTGGCCCGCAACTCGCGGCCGAACAGGTCGTCGCCGAGGCGGGAGACGATAAATGTCGGCACGTCGTTCAACGCCACCTGTGCCGCCTGGTTGCCGCCCTTACCGCCTGGGTGCATGCCGAAGAGGTGCCCGGTCAGCGACTCGCCGCGAGCCGGCAGGCGATCGGCGACCGCGATCAGGTCCATGTGGACGCTGCCGATAACCGTCACCGCCCGGCGGTCAGCCGTCATCCTCGTCTCCCCAGGCGGCATCCTGAAGGAGCCGGGTTAACCCGAGCGCGTCGTGTCGGCTTTGAAGCTCAGCAATCTCGGCATCGTCGAGCCGGTTGAGGACGCGCTCGAAACGACGCACCGCGCGCAAGTTGGCCAGGCACTCGCCGGCCGGGTCCATCCGTTCGGGGAAGGTGTCGAAGTAGATCGTCCCGCGATACCCGTACCGGCGGAGGTACCAGAGGAGCTCCAGTGTCTGCCACGGATGAACGCTGCCGACGATCAACCCATCGTCAGCCGGACCGTAGCCGTCGTTGAGATGGACACCGAAGAGGCGGCCCTGGCGAAGTGCCAGTGCCGCAGCTGCCGCCGGCTGCTCGCGAGCCATCAGACTGTGGCAAAAGTCGATCTGGACGCCGAAGTTCGGCAGTCCGACCTCTTGGACCGCGAGGAGTGCGTCCGCCATGCTGGCGATCAAGGAGGTCCGTCGCGGTTCCAGCGGTTTGTATTCGACGCTGATCCGCAGGTCCGGATTGTAACTAGCCACCTGTCGGAAGCCGTCGATCTCGTCCTCCCAGAGCGTCGCGTAGTCCACCTCGAACGGATAGTCGAACCCGTCGTGGGCCATCCAGACGTTCACGTGCGGCACGCCGAGGCGCGCGGCGAGATCGACCGCTTCCTGAGTCAGCCTGATCGCTCTGGCGCGTGTCGCCGAGTCGGGGCTTGTGAAAACGCCCTGCGCGTACTCCGGGTCGTCGTAACGGAGACTGATGGCCGTCATTGTCAAGCCGCTCTCGTGGACCGCGTCCAAGAGCTGCTGCTCGGTTGCTGACCGCAGGTGCTGAGGGTAGTTGATCTCGATGGCGGTCAGGCCGCGCACTTTGGCGACTGTCCCGACGAGGTCGATGATCGACTTGGCGGACATTGAGCGAAACGAGTTGAGCCGGGTAGCGAACCGGTAACGAGGCGGGGTGTCATCGCTGGCAGTCGGGCGGGGTGTCATCTGCTCAGGTCCCTCGCTCTCTAGACGTTCATCATGAGCACTTGAAGGTTGGACGCTGCCCGGGAGACCCTTCGTGGCAACGAGGCGCCCCACCGCAGGTACTTCTCCGTGCGCAGTTGACACCGGCGAACGCTGCTGCATACTATCAACCACTCACGGAATCCGTCGACAACGAATTGCAAGGCCTGGGCCGGTCGGTCGGTCGCAAAATGCGTCGGTAATCGACGGAAGCGTCCGCAGAGAAGTGGGGTGGCAACGCGGCCACTGTCAACAGCCGAGTCAGGGGTTGACCCGGCGCGATTGGGCGAACGAGTCGTGGAGGTAGGAGCAGTGTCGAATCACGGCGACAAGATCCTGCGCAGCCGGGTCAACCGGCGAACGGTCCTCAAATCCGCCACCGGCGCCGCCGCCGGCATGTACGCCTTCGGGCTTGCCGGCAAGTCGTATCGGCGGGCGCTTGCGCAGGATGACCTGCGCGCGCAGATCCTCAAGGTCCCGGGAGTCGGCGTGGGATCGCCGACCGACGCCGATTGGCAGAAAGTCGGCGAGCTCTGCCTAGGGCCGACGAAGGCCAACGTCCAACCGGGCGAGTTCAAAGGCGTCGAATTGAGGTTCATGGGTCTCAACAATCAGAACCTGCACAACTTCCTCTTCCGCGGTTTCCTCGCGCCGTGGGAGGAGTACACCGGCGCCAAGATTGAGTGGATCGACCTCGCCCAGGCGGATTACAACGCCCGTCTGCAGCAGTCGATTGCCACCGGCACGGTCGACTTCGACGTGATCGAAATGGGGGCACCGTTCGAGGGCGACGTCTGCGGCAAGGGCCTAGCGTCGGTCATGCCCGACTGGGTCAAGACGCAGATCGAGATGGACGACTACGTCGGCTACCTCCAGGCGCCCGTCGGCACCTGGGACGGCAAGACCTACCGCATCTCGATCGACGGCGATTGCCACACCTTCAACTACCGCACCGACTACTACTCGGATGCCGATCTAGCCGCGGCGTGGACGGCCGAGGGTGGCGAGGGTGAGTGGGGCCCGCCAAGGACCTGGCAGCAGGTGCAGGC
>JAXDKI010000249.1:0-4885 GCA_034667245.1 Thermomicrobiales bacterium
CTCAGGACGATCACATGGAGAAGGTCCCTCCCCCTGGTCATCCTGAGCGCAGCGAAGGACCTCCCTCCGATCTTCGCCGCAGCGAACCTGTCTACACAATTCCCATCCTTCAGACCCGCCGTCGCGAGCAGACACGACATGTTCTCACCAGCCCGCGAACTGTGCCACCTTCTCGTCGCTCACCTGCCCATCGAGGACGTCCGCGATCGCCTGATCGAGGATCGCAACGCCCTCGTCGATCTCGTCCCGCGTCAAGATCAGCGGCGGGGTGATTTCGAGCACATTGCCCCAGTTGCCTGCGTAGTAGACGATCAACCCCAACTGGAAGGCGCGGTAGACGATCTTCGCGGCGGCCGGTTGGTTCGGCTCCTTGCTGGTGCGGTCGGTCACCAGCTCGACGCCCTGGATCATGCCGAGTCCGCGGACGTCGCCGACGATCTCGTACTTCGCGAGCGCCTCAGTCAGCCGCTGGTTCAGGTAGCGCCCGTTCTCTGCCGAGCGTTCGACCAATCCCTCTTGTTCGATCACCTCGACCGTCGCCAGCCCGGCGGCGCAACTCGTGGCGTTCCCGGCCGTCGTAAAGAGCGCCAGCCCCGTCCCGACGTCGAGGATCTCCTTCCGCGCGACGATCGCGCTCAATGGCAACCCACCACCGAGCGACTTGCCGAGGAGCACGACGTCCGCCGCGACGTCGCCATGCTCGTAGGAGAACCAGCGGCCGGTTCTGCCCAGACCGACCTTGATCTCGTCCACGACCAACAGAATGCCGTATCGGTCGCACAGTGCCCGGAGCTTCGGCATAAAGTCTGGCGGCGGCACCACGTCGCCGCCGTCGCTCTGTACGGCCTCGGCGAAGATCGCCGCCACGTCCTCGGGCGGGCAGATCGTCTTGAAGAGGTAATTCTCCAGGAATCCCAGGCATTGATCCGTCACCTGTCCCGACCCCTCGCCGAAGGGGTTCCGATACGGATTCGGATATGGGATCTTGGTGACGTGGGCACCGCTTCCGACCGCGGCCAGCGAGGGGTGAGCGGACAGCCCCATCGTCGCGTCGGTCGTCCCGTGCCAGCTCCCAATGAAGGAGATGACGCGCTTCCGTCCGGTCGCCCGGAGGATGAGCCGCTGCGCCGCCTCGCTCGCGTCCGAGCCCGACAACCCGAACCACGCCTTCTTTTCGAAGTCACCCGGCACGAGCGAGACAAGTTTCTCCGCCAGGGCGACCGCCGGTTGGTTGATTCCTGAGAGGAGTCCGCCGTACATCGTCCGATCGAGTTGCCGCGTGATCGCGTTTCGCACGTACTCGTTGCTATAGCCCAGGCCCGCCAACGCCCAACCGGCGCCAAAATCAAGATAGCGTCGCCCCTCGACGTCGAACAGGTACGGTCCTTCTCCCCGATCGAGCACGAACGGAAAGTATCGAATTTTCAACGCGTCCGCGACAAAGCGGCGATCACGTTCGATGACATCGGCAGCGATCATGGTGCCTGCGGTTGTGGCTATCACCAACTTACCCCCATTGCGGAGCTACGACGGGCCAACGCCTGAGCCGGCCTCACTCGGGACCACCGCGCGGTCGCGCCGTCGCCGCAGTCCCCCGGCCGGCCAGACGATCTCTCGTCCTCCGGTGAGTCCCGACGGCCGGACTATCAGCACGGAGATCATCGCCACGGCGACGATGATCTCCGTGAATCCGACCAGTTGGAACGGAATCATGTTTCCGATCGTCGTCTCGGTCGAGCGCTGGATATTGACCCAGTTCTCGATTTGGCGCAGCCACTCTGAGGTCAGGGCAACGGCGATCGCGCCGAAGACCGCGCCGCTAACGCTGCCGGCGCCGCCGATGATCAGCATCGCGACGATCAGGAACGTCTCCTTCAGGTAAAAGTTGTGCGGCGAGAACTGCTGAATGAAATGCGCCCACAACCCCCCAGCCAACCCCGACAAAAAGACACTCAGGACGAAGGCAACCCAACGCATCAGCGCCGCGTTGACACCGAGACTGGCTGCCGCGTCCTCGTCTTCACGCGAGGCGCGCAGCTTCAGTCCGAGTGGCGACTCCTTGAAGATGAAGGCGACGACAACTGCAATCGCCGCCCAAGTCAATGCCGTCCAGAGGCCCGTGTATTTCGGGATGCCAATGACCGTCCGGGATCCGCGGGTGACCTCCTCCCACTGGAGCGCGACCCGGTTGACGACGATCAGAAAGGCAAACGTGGCGATCGTAAAGGACGCGCCGCGTAGCCTCACCAACGCGACACCGATCAACGCCCCAACCACGGTGGCGACCGCCGCACCGATGAGCACCGAGGGCACGAACCCGAGGTGCTGCTTGTAGAGCCACCACTCGCGGGGCATGTCGGGCAACGCGACCCGTTTCTGGGTTGATGTCAGGGAGAACCAGATCGTCGCGTAGGCGCCGATCGTGACGAACGAATACTGACCGAACGAACCCAGTCCCGAGTTGCCCATAAAGACCTGGAGGGCGACCGCGAGGAGTAGGTTGATGAGCATCACCGTGACGACGCGCTCGAAGACAACGTCGCCACGCAGTTCGGTGATGAGCGCGATCACACCCAGCACCGCGACCAGGATGGCCGGCGTCGAAAGTCGCCGCAGTGACGCCGCAGAACTCTGCAGCGCGCTCACCGCGCCTCCCTCAGGTAAACCGGCCGGATCAGGCCTTGGGGTCGAATCACGAGCACGAGAATGACGATACCGAACATGACCGCATCCCGGTAGTTGTTAACACCCTGCGGCAGCCAGGTCTGAAGACCCATTGTCAAGAAGCCAAGGATGTACCCACCGAGGACGGCGCCCTTGAGCGACTCCATGCCGCCGAGGACCGAGGCGATGAACGCGATCAAGACCGGTTGCAACCCGACCGCCGGCCAGACCTGTCCGCTCCGGCCGATCCAGAAGAGCGCGACGATCCCGGCCATGAACCCGCTAACCGCGAAGGCCGACGCGATGACAATATTGGCCCGCACACCGAGGAGGCGCGTCATCGTGAAGTCGTCGGCAGCCGCGCGCAGGGCCAGTCCGATGATGGTCCGCCGGAGAAAAATGGTCAGGATTGCCAACGCGACGAGACTGACGACCAAGGCGATCACATCGACGATCTTGATCCGGATGTCGCCGATCGTGACGTTCTCGACGAAGAGGTTCGGCAGCCGTGGCGCGCGCGGACGCGGCGAGATCGTCAGCAGGGCGATGTTCTGGAGGAGGTTGCTGACGGCGAACGAGGTGATCAACAAGGTCGTCGGCGACGTGTTGCGAACAGGACGAAAGGCCACCCGCTCCATCACCACACCGGCCACCAGCGCCGCGATCACGCTCAATATCGCGACGACGATCCACGGCAGAGGACTCCGCCCGAACAGGAGCAATCCATAGCCGGCGACCATGATCAGCTCGCCATACGCGAAGTTGACCAGGCGCAAGATGCCGTAGACGATCACCAATCCAAGCGCCATCAGCGCATAGAGCCCGCCGAGTGAGAGCGCCGAGATCACGTATTGGACGAAGTCGTTCACGTCCTCAGGTCCTCATGATCCAGCACCGGCGGGAGCGGTTTCTGACCGCGGCCCTCCGCCGAGGTACGCGCGCTCGATGTCGCCCAGCGTTCTGATTTCGGCCGGCGTCCCTGTGAACTCAACCCGGCCGGTGTTGAGCAGGTAGGCCCGGTTGACAATGTCGAGTGTCATCCGCACGTTCTGCTCGACCAGCAGGATCGTCATTCCGAGATCCCGGAGCTGCACGATCAGCCGGAAGACCTCGGCCACCAGCTTCGGCGCGAGTCCGAGCGACGGCTCGTCCATCAGCAGCACCTTCGGCCGCGACATCAGGGCGCGCGCCACGGCGAGCATCTGCTGCTGCCCACCGGACAGTTTACCGGCCGGTTGCTGCAACCGCTCCCGCAAGATCGGGAAGAACGCGGTCCAACGATCGAGATCCTCCTGAACCTGCGTCCGGTCGGTGACCGTCGCCGCACCGAGGCGGAGGTTTTCCTCGACGGTCAGCGAGGGGAAGATGCGGCGGCCCTCCATCACCGGTGCGATACCCCGCCGCAAGATTGCCTCAGGCGGCTGGCCCACGAGCGACGTGCCGCGGTATTCGATCCGCCCGCTCGACGGCCGCACGACGCCCATGATGCTGAGCATCGTCGTGCTCTTGCCGGCGCCATTGACCCCGATCAGGCCGACGATCTCGCCTTCGTCGACGGTCAGCGAAACGCCACGCAACGCCTGGACCGCCCCGTACCGGACGTGGAGGTCTTCAATCGCGATCAGCGTCACTCGTCTCGACCTCGCTGCCCAGATAGGCCTCGATCACCGCGGGTTCGCGCCGGACCTCCTCCGGGGTGCCTTCGGCGATCGTTCTGCCGTAGTTGAGGACATGGAGCCGGTCGCACAAACCCATAATCAGGCGCATGTCGTGGTCGACGATCAAGATGCCGCACCCGACATCCCGGCGCACACGGTCGAGCGTCGGCAGCAGTACCTCCACCTCCGCATCGTTCAGACCAGCACCGGGCTCGTCGAGCAGCAGGAATGCCGGGTCGGTGGCGAGTGCCCGTGCGATCTCGACGCGACGCTCCTCCCCCTGAGGCAAGGCGCTAGCCGGCACTTCGGCAAGATGCGCGATCCCAACTCGCGTCAGTGCCTCATTTGCCCGCCGTGTCGCCTCGCGCCGGGGGATCCGTTTCGCACTGATCGCCCCGACCTCGACATTCTCGCGAACAGTGAAGTCCTTGAACAGCTTCACCACCTGGAACGTGCGCGCCAATCCCGCCCGCGCGATGCGGTGCGGCGGCCACCCGGTGACGTCAGTGTCGCCGACACTGACGGTGCCGGCGGTGATCTGAAGCAACCCGGTCAGGAGGTTG
>JAXDKI010000250.1:0-5735 GCA_034667245.1 Thermomicrobiales bacterium
GATTTCGATGGCGGCTCGGGCCGTGACACCTGCCACGCCGATGGGGACGACTTCCTGAAGTCCTGCGAGGTCCAGCCCTAGCGCCTGATCCAGATCACGCAACCGCAAGCACGCGGTTCGAACAGCAACAGGGCCGCCCCTGACCGGGCGGCCCTCTTCGTCTCAGGTAATCGAGCACGTCTCCCCGGCCATCCGGTTGCGTGTCGGGCATCCCGAAGGTCGTCCTCACGGGTCGTAGGTCACGTCAACTGTCGCCTCCGCACGTGCCCGGTACCGACGAGTACGGTAGGCTTCACAAAATCCCCACCCGGCCGGCACGGTGGGGATCCCCGCTCCTTCGCGCGCCGGCGACAATCTCGTGGACATCCCGCATGACGTTCGTTGCCCTCTATCTCCTGGTCGGAGGTCTCTTCGTCCTCATGGCCTTGAGCAACTCCGTACTCAAGCGCCTGCCCCTTACCACCGCCCTCGTCTATCTCGGCGTCGGGATCGCTATCGGCCCACACGGTGCCGGCCTGCTCAATGTCGACGTCGTCGCCGACGCCGTCCCAATCGAGCGGTTGACCGAGGTTGCCGTCATCGTTTCCCTCTTCACCGCCGGCCTCAAGCTCCGGGTGGAGTGGCGCGATCGCCTCTGGCGTCTCCCGCTCCGTCTCGCCTCCATCTCGATGGCGATCACCGTCGGCCTAATCGCGGCCGTCGGCGTCGTCGGTCTCGGCCTGCCCCTGGGCGCGGCCATCCTCCTGGGCGCCATCCTGGCACCGACCGACCCTGTGCTCGCCTCCGACGTTCAGGTCGCCGATCCCCAGGACCGCGACCGCCTCCGCTTCGGCCTGACCGGCGAAGCCGGTCTCAACGACGGCGCCGCCTTCCCCTTCGTCATGCTCGGTCTCGGGTTGCTCGGCCACCACGAGCTCGGCGCCTTCGGTTGGCGCTGGCTGGCCGTCGACCTCGTCTGGGCCACGCTGGGCGGGCTGGTGATCGGCGCCTCCCTCGGCACCGCCATCGGTTACCTCGTCCTCTTCCTGCGGAAGGAACACCAGAAGGCAATCGGCCTCGACGACTTCCTCACCCTCGGCCTGATCGCCCTGGCCTACGGCGCCGCCCTCTTCGTCCACGCCTACGGCTTCCTGGCCGTCTTCGCCGCCGGGCTTGCGCTCCGCCGCATCGAGCAACGCGCCACGGGGGCCGACCTCGACGAGGTGACCAAGCAACTGACGGTCGGTGATCAGGACGTGGCGGTCCGACCGGAGACGGCTCCGGCCTACATGGCGCAGGCGGTGCTCGGGTTCAACGAGCAACTGGAGCGGGTCGGAGAGATCGCCGTGGTGGTGCTGGTCGGCGCCCTCCTGGCTCCCCACGCCCTCACCGGAGATGCCCTCTGGTTCCTCCCCCTGCTCCTGCTCGTGGTCCGGCCACTCGCGGTCGCGATTGGCTTGCGCAGATCGCGAACCCTGCTGATGCAGCGGCGGCTGATGGCCTGGTTCGGTATCCGCGGCATCGGCAGTCTCTATTACCTGACCTACGCCATCGCTCACGGCTTGGAAGAGTCGACCGCACGCAACCTGGCGGAGCTGACCCTCGGTGCCATCGCCGTCTCGGTCGTCGTCCACGGCATCTCGGTGACCCCACTGATGGGCCGCTACACGCGCCGCCTCGAGCGCGCATCACCCACCTCCCCGGCGTGACCGCCACGGGCTAACCGGCACCGCGCTGGTGGCACCAACTGTGCTCGTCGACCGAGCGGGCAGAGGCGGACGAAGGAGGTCCAGGGCGGTGGACCCGAGCAGCCGAACCGGCCGGTACTGGATCGTCTGGGAGGAGCGACGCGGGCGCTGGCGCCTGCGAGGCATCTCCCGGGCAGCGGTGGCAGTGACGGTCTTGTTGGCGGTGCTGGCGGCCGCCGCCGGCGTCCTGATCGCGCTGACCCAGGCGGGCGAGGCGTGGGTCGGCTGGGCATGGGCAGCCTGGGTGCTGGCCGTCGCCGCGGTCGGCGGGCGCGTGCTCTATGCGCTCGCCCTCGGTCCCGTCCGCCGCTCCGCCCCAGTCGGCTCCGACCGCGCCGAGGGCGACTGGCCCGCTCATCCCCGGTACCCTCAACGATCACGTCGTCCCCCGATGCACAAACGTCGATAGCCGCAGGCGGGACATCGATCGTAGATCACTCGATACAGCGGCACCCCCGACTTACCGCCGGGGGTGCCGCTGTTCGTATTTCGCCAGGGCTTTCGGACCGTTGTCCGGGCATCGTCATCGTGCTCGTGAAGCCCTCGCCAGCGTGGACGGCGATTGGCGCATTCGGAATGCGCGTTGGCGGCGCCAGCGGCGCAATCGGAGGCAGCGTCGTCGCGCCAGGGAGAAGAAGGAGGAGGGCTCGGATAAGGACTCGGTCATGATCGTTACCTCCGCGGCGATGGACGTTTGCAATCACCCCGCAATCGCAGCGACGATGCAGCCACGGGAAGAGTTCGACGACCAACGGTCGTCCCGCCCGGCACCTATCGTGACGCGTTGCTCCGCCCTACCTCGTGGCGCTGTCGGCACTCCCGGCGCCAGTGGCGCTGGGCCCCTCTCGACCCTCCGCCGCCCCGCCCGGCAGCGTGCCAGTTCCACCATCCGAGGTGCCGGTGCCGCCACCGCGGGCCCCACCGAACCCCTGATCTCGCCCCTGCCCGGCCACCTGCCCGGCCTCACCAAGGGTCGCTTGCCCGCTCGGCCCGTCCTTCCCGGTGTCGCCCTTCCGGTTGCCCGATTCGTCGTTGCGCTGACGCGTCGCCATGGTCCCCTCGCCTGTGTCGGTACCGTGCGCCGGCCCCATTGCCGGCCCGCTCATCGATGTGCAGACGACATGCCATTCGGACTCGACCGTGCGATCCAGACACGGACAAACCCGACGGTTGCCCGGCCGGGCGGCCGTCTTCACCCGTTCGCCGCGGAGCCGTCACCGCGTCTCGACTAGCTTTTCAGGTCCCGATCCTCGTCGTGCGGACGCTTGAAGTAGAGCCTCGTCACGTAGACGCTGTCGGCGCGCCAAGACGCAGTCACCGACACGAGCTCCCAACCCTTGCTCCCGAGTGCTCCCATCGTGAACCCGAGCGCCCCTTTGGGCACGTCCTCATGCGCAACCCGGTGAGGACCGGCGTAGTCGATCTGGACCAAGTCCTGGTCGCCCTCCTGGGTAACGGTGGCGTACTCCCAGGGCGTCGTCTTCGCCATCGTGCACTCCTGACTTTCGATGATCGTCGGACTCGGGGAAGCGCGAGACCACGAGTCTAGCACGGAGCATTTCGCGGCGAAACCGGTAGTTCTTGCCCCATGTGAGCGCGACTGCGAACGTCGCGGTCGCCACACCCGCGTCCGTGGACGGCCAGGACCACTCGGGCTATGACAGCGATCCCGACCGGGCAAACTCGGTCGGGACCCCTGGGGGTCGAACTACTTCTCCCTGTCGGCGATAATCTATCCAGCCTGTCCATAACGTCTGGCCTATCGTGATCGGACGCCAGACTCAGGACGTGCCGGCGAACGTGGACGAATGTCGCAACGTCGAGGAAGAGGGAGAGCGTACGATGGGAAACCGGCGCATGGACGACATGGCGAAGGCCCTGGCCTCGGGTGCGCCCCGGCGACGGGTGCTGAAAGGTCTGCTCGGCGGGGCAGTCGGCGCCGCACTTGCCGCGGTCGGGCTCCAACAGCATGGGGTCGAGGCGGCCAAGGGCTGCCGTCCCGGCCGCAAGCTTTGCAATGGGGTCTGCATTCGCGAGTCCCTCTGCTGTGTCGACTCCGTCTGCACGGTGAACTGCATCAGGAGCCAGTGCTTCAGCTTCAATCAGGGATCGGCGGCGGCCAAGGGATTCGGCTTCAACTTCACGCCGACGTGCGAGATGCAGTGCCTGGAAATCTGTTCCAGCGGCAATTGCGGCGCTAACCCACCGTTACGGGTGGCATAGCCGGCGGCTGGCTGATCCTCGGTCATCATCCGAACCGGAACCGGAGGGCCGCGCATGCGCGGCCCTCCGCCGTCCTACGACCAAACTTCGACTTCGCCGAGCCCACCGACCTGGGCATGACCGTCCGGGTTCGCGAAGTACAACCGGACGTACTGCGCCTCGATCCCCACGCCCAGTTCCTGCCACACGCCGGGCTCGGCGTTCCCCGGCGCAGCCACCGTCGTCCACGACTCGCGGTCGACGGACACCTGGACTTCCATCCCCGCGGCCAGGCCATCCACGGCGAAGATCCACCGCACTGAGCCAATCCAGACGACCCCGCCCAGATCAAGAACGGCGTATGCCTCCTCGACGGGAGCCTCCGTGTTGGTCGCCCAGGAGGTCCCCGGATCTCCGTCGTAGAGGACACCTGCTGACGACGCGTTCCGAGATCGCAGGCTGCGGACGACCGCATAGGGGGCGGGCCCGCTGTGTTCCACCTCGGCCTCCGTGGCCACAGCCGCGTCACCCTGCTCGTCGTCGCCCTCGACAACAATGAGCTCGCTCCAAACGTAGCCCAGGCCTCCGTCGCACGCTACCGGCTGCCAGCCAACCTCTTGGACACCGAGCAGATCGACCCGCATCCCCTCCGGGAAACCCGCGACGATCGACGAGTCCGGGTCCGGCGCGGCGTAGCACGCGGCACCCTCACCGCCCGTGCCGGCGATCACTCCAGTTCCGGTCCGTTCCGGGAGCGGCGGGACCGGCGTCTCGGTCGGCAGCGGCGTCTCGGTCGGGGGAACCGGAGTCCTGGTCGGTCGACGCGGCCGGGGCGTCCGCGTCGGCTTCGCGGTCGGTTCCACCGTCGCCTCGGCCTCGACGATCGCGGCATCCTCGCCTGCGACTTTCGCCGTCGCCGGCCACACCTGGACCTCGGCCAGGTATCCAAGGCGCACATCCTTGTTCGGGTTCGCGAAGAGGAACCGGACGTACCGGGCCGATGCGTTGGTGGAGAGGGTCTGCCAGGTGTTTGCCTTGGCATTGCCACGCGTCGCCAGCGTCGTCCATGTCTTACGGTCGTTGGAGACCTGGATCTTGAAGGAGTCCGCGTAGCCGGTTCGACCGAACACCCACTTGATGTGCGCGATCGACCGCTTCGCCCCCAAGTCGAACCACACGTTGGCCGAGGTCGGCACCGTCGTCACGGTGGTGTACCACGCCGTCGTGGTCTTCCCGTCGTACGCCGCTGCCCCGGTGGTCGAGTTCGAACTCCGACCGGATCGGGTGATCGCCAACTTGGTGAGGGACAGGGATGCCGGCGCCTGGGTAGGCGTCGCCGTTGGCCGCGGAGTCGGCGTCAGCGTCGGGGTCGACGTTGGCGTCAGCGTCGGAGTCCGCGTTGGGGTATGGGTTGCCGTCGCCGTCGGCGTGCGCGTCGGCGTCGACGTTGGCGTCAGCGTCGGTGTCCGCGTTGGGGTATGGGTTGCCGTCGCCGTCGCCGTCGCCGTCGCCGTCGGCGTACGCGTCGGCGTAGAGGTCGGCTGCGGAGTGAACGTCGGAGTGTTCGTGGGGCGAGGCGTAAGTGTCGCCGTCGCGGTCGGCGATGGCGTGTTGGTGACCGTCGGGGGAACCGGGGTGTTGGTTGCCGTCGCGGTCGGGGACGGCGTGCTCGTGGGCGTCGGCGTCCGGGTCGTGGTGGCCGTCGCCGTTGCGGTTGCTGTCGGCGTACGGGTCGCCGTTGATGTCGCCGTGGCGGTGGCGGTGGCGGTGGGCGTGCGCGTCGGCGTGTTCGTCGCCGTCGGCGTC
>JAXDKI010000251.1:0-5440 GCA_034667245.1 Thermomicrobiales bacterium
ATGAGAGGGGCGTCCCCCGTTGGGTCATCCTGAGCGCCAGCGAAGGACCTCTCCGTCGTCTACGGCCCGCAGTTCACTCAGCAAGAGGCATCCTGTCAGCGTCACCCTTCACACCTCGTACCGCCGCGCCTCGTCCACCTCCGTGTCATACACCACGTACGTCGACGTCCCAAACCGGCCCATGATCTCACCAGGATTGATCAGCAACGTGTTCCCGACCCGCTCGACCTCGAAGACGTGGTTGTGTCCACAGCAGACAACATCGTAGACGCCCGAAGCCGCGATGAGCCTCCCCACGTCGTCGAAGTGGTGAACGGCAATCCGCTTTCCGCCGAGCATCAGGTCCGCAAGCTCACCATGAATCGTCACGTGCTGGAACCTTTGCGCCTGCTGCGTGATCCGGAACCGGTCGCCGTCGTTGTTCCCAAAGACGATGTGGATCGGCCGCCGGAACTCCTCCGCCATCTGCGGCACGATGAACGGCGCGCAGAGATCGCCGCAACAGATGAGCGTGTCCGCGTCGCCCAGCCGCCCCAGCGCCACCGCCAGCTTCCAGATGTTGTCGTGGATATCCGAGAGGACCGCGATCTTCATCACATCGTTCCTGCCGCCGGTGGTGCGGCGGGCACCGAGGCCACCACACGCTCAGTTGCTGCCCTTGTCAGCACCCCGGTCAGATCGCCACCGTCAACCACCCGCGCCTCACGGTACAAGTAGCACGCAACCGCCGCGCCACCTGAGAGGTACAGTGGCGGCACCTCCCCTACGCACATTGGCATCACGTGGGGGCAGCGCGGCGCGAATGGGCAGCCCTGGTGGACGATAGCCTCGACCTGCTCGCCCGGTACTGCCAACCCCTCGTCGGACCAATGCTGATTCGGATCGGGCGAGGGAATCGAGTGGATCAAGAGCTGGGTGTAGGGGTGCTGCGGTCCGCGTATAACCCGCCGCGCCGCGCCAGCCTCGGCGACGATCCCTTGATAGAGGATGATCAGTCGCTCGCTGATCTGATGTGCCGTCGTCAGGTCGTGCGTGATGTAGAGGAACGAGATCCCGAACTCCCGATTCAGCTTGAGCAGACTCTCCAGGATCGTCGCCCGCAGCGAGGCGTCGACCATCGAGACCGGCTCGTCGGCGATGATCAGCCGCGGTCGCAGCAGCAGCGCCCGCGCGATCGTGACTCGCTGCCGCTGACCTCCGGAGAGTTGGTGCGGGTAGCGGCCGAGGATCTCGTCCGGATTCAGACCAACGGTCTCCAGCGCCGCTTCGATCTGCCGACGTGCGTCGGCCCGTGAATTCGCCAGCTTGAAACTCTTGACCGGCGTCGTCAGAAGATGATCGACCTTGTAGAAGGGGTTATAGACACCGAAAGGATCCTGAAAGACTGCCTGTACTTCTCGCCGGAAGTCTTGACGCTCCTGGCGCGACAGACCGCGCAAGTTCTTCCCGCGATAGAGCACCTCGCCCCGCGTCGGATTCGTGAACCCGAGGAGCAGCCGCGCCAGTGTGCTCTTACCGCTCCCACTCTCGCCTGCCACCGCCGTGATCGACGGCGTCCCCTCATCAATCGCGTACGAGAAATCGCTGAGCGCCACCGTCGCGCCCTCGCCATGTCCAAATACCTTCGTCACATTGCGAGCTTCGATAAAGGGGAGCATCGCTTACTCCAAAGCAGACGCGGATGCGGAAAGACCGGAAGGCGGGTATCCGTTCGTTCTCCTTGCCTCCTCGCCCTCCCGCCTCACCGCCTCGTCGTACAGGTGGCACGCCACAACCCGGTCCGGTCTCACTTCCAGCAGCGCCGGCACAATCCGAGGGCAAGCGTCGAATGCCTTGGGGCACCGCGGGTGGAACACGCAACCGCTCGGCGGGTTGAGCGGCGAATGCGGTTGCCCGGGGATCTTGACGAAGGTCGTCTCGCGATCGAACGACGGCAAGCTCGCGATCAGCACCTGTGTGTAGGGATGCAGCGGCTCGCCGAAGAGCTGACCGGTCGGTGCCGTCTCGACCAGCTTGCCGCCGTACATGACCCCGACGCGATCGACGAACTGCGCCATCAACCCCATGTCGTGCCCGATCAGGATCACCGCGGCGCCGAGCCGCTCCTGCACCGCCCCGAGCGTCTGCATGATCTGGCGCTGGACCACCACGTCGAGTGCGCTCGTCGGCTCGTCCGCGATGATCACCGACGGCCGCAACGCGATCGCGATCGCGATGCAGACCCGCTGCTTCATGCCACCGCTCAGCTCGTGCGGATACCGCTCCGCCACTTCCCGTCGCAACCCCACCGAGTCCAACAACTCCGCAACCCGCTCCTCCAACCCCCTCTCCGTCTCTCCGCCTGTCCGCCTGTCCGCCTGCCCGCCTACGCCGTGCGCCTTCATCGTATCGATCAGCTGCCGCTTGATCCGCGTCACCGGATTCAGCGAGTTCATCGCCCCTTGCGGCACCAGCGCGATCCGCGCCATGCGGACGCGACGTATCGCGTCGTCGGAGAGCGCGGTCAAATCCTCCTGACCCAGTAGGATCCGCCCACTGGCGATCCGACCCGGCGGCTTGATCATCCGCAGCAACGCCAGCGCGATCGTCGACTTGCCGCTCCCCGACTCCCCGACGAGTCCCAGCCGCTCACCGGGCGCGAGGTCGAAGGTGACCCCATCGACGGCGCGGACGACGCCGCGCGGCGTGTGGAACTGAACGCGAAGATCTTCGACATGGAGCGCAGTCGCCGTTGCCACCGTCACGCCGGACTCCTTCGCAGCCGCGGGTTCGCCAGTTCGTCGAGACCTGCCGCGATCAAGAAGAGGGCGACGAAGAGGACCACGATTACCCCAACCGGCGCCGCCCACCACCACCAGAGACCGCGAAGCAGCGCCGAGTAGTAGATCGCCCAATAGATCGTCATCCCGAGCGTCGGCTCGTTCTGCGGCCCCAGGCCGAGCGCCTCCAGCCCGATCGCGGCCAGGATCGCCGAACCGACCGCGCCGACGAACGAGGCGCCGAGGTAAGGCAGGAGATTCGGGACCAGCTCTCTGCCGATGATACTCGGCGTGCTCATCCCGTTCAGCTTCGCCATCTCGACGTACGGTCGCTCCCGCAGCGAGAGCACTTGCGACCGGATCGTCCGCGTCGGGAACATCCAGGCCAACGAAGCGACGACGAAGGCGATCGTCTGGACGCTGACCAACCCCTTGATCGACGCCGCGACGACGATCAGGACGAGAAGACCCGGTACCGTCAGGATGATGTCGGCGGCACTCCGGATCACCGTATCGACGATCCCGCCCGTGTAGCCCGCGACAAACCCGAGGATGGTCCCGATCCCCAGTCCGATGGCGCCCGCGATCAGCCCGATTTCGATCGTAAGCGGGATCCCCCGGACGACCAACGCGAGCATGTCCCGCCCCTGCGACTCGGTGCCGAAGGGGTACTCACGCGACGGCTTCTGGTCCGGCGCCACCGACATCGGTCTCGCCTCGTCCGTATCGATAAAGATCGGCCCGAACACCCCAAGCGCTATGAGGGCGACGAGGAGCACCAACCCGAGGAGCAGCTTCGGATTGTGCCGGACGTGCCCAACCGCCCCGCCGGCCCGCAACCGCATCTCGGACAGCAGACTGTCTCGCAACGCTCCGGCCGCCGTCCCCTGCGTCGCCTCCATCAAACTCCCTTCCGCCCTCGCTCCGTTCTTACTGACAACTGGCAACTGACAACTGGCAACTCGTTACTGCCGCTGATACGTAATCCGCGGATCGAGCAGGGGGTAGATCAGATCGAGGATCAGGGTCGTCAACCCGATCGTGACAATGACGAGGAAGACGATGCCGTAGATGAGGAAGTAGTCAAATCCCCGAATCGCGTTATAGAGGAGCGTGCCAATCCCCGGATAACCGAAGACGACCTCGACGAGGACGGCCTGCGAGACGATGCCGCCGAGCGCCAGGGCCAACGACGTCGTCTGCGGCAGCAAGGCTGTCCTGATCCCATACCGAAAGAAGATCGTACGTGGGGGAAGCCCCTTCGCCTCGGCGTACGTCATGTAGTCCTCGCCCTCGGTCATCACCATCATGCCCCTCATCCCGAGCGCCCAGAATCCCAGTTGCGCCAGCACGATCGAGCATCCAGGGAGGAACGAGTGTTTGACCGCGTCCTTGACAAACGCCCAACTCCAACCCGGCTCACCGCCGATCGAGTAGCCCCCGGAGAGGGGAAAGACCGGGTTCTGGAAGGCAAGGAAGTAGATCATGATCAGACCGAGCAGGTAGTAGGGGATCGCCGACAGGGTCAGGAACGGCATGAAGAGGTGCCCGAGCCAGCCCGGCGAGCGCGCCCACCCAAGAAGCGCACCGGCCAGCGTCCCGAGCACGAACGCGATCAACGTCGAGACGAGGAGAAGACAGATCGTCCAGGGCAGGGCACGTGCGATCAGATCGACGACGCGGGCCGGATAGCTGGTCAACGAGTAACCGAAGTCGAATCGGGCGTAGTCAGAGATGTAGCGAACGTATTGGAGCCATAGCGGCTCATTGAGACCGAACTTCTCCTGGTAGGTCTTGACCATCTCCTCGATACCGGACACCGACCCACCGCTCGCCGCCACCGCACCCAGGCGGGACCGGACCGGGTCCTGACCGGGCGCCAACCGGGGCAGGATGAAGTTCAGGCTCGCCGCCGCCCAAACGACCAGGAAGAAGACTCCTATCCGCCTGATCGCGTACCGAACAAACGGCCGCCTCAGTACCCCTCCGGACGTGGGCTTCGTTTGGACTCCAACCTGCTGGCGGGGAACCGCGACCATCGGAGACTCCTCCCGTACCTCGCCGCTGCGTGCCCCGACCGAAGCAAGATGATCAGACTGAGGCCGTTATCCTACGAGAGCCCACCTTTGCGGTCAACGCCGCCACGTAACCAATCCGGAGGCTCCCACCTGCACCGCACCTGGTAAGGCGACCGGACATTGAGAGTTTCTTCAAATCCTCCAAGGTGACCGAAAGCGCAGCGAAGAGCCTGTACTGAGTTTGTCGAAGGGACCTCTCTCCGGCTCCCGTGCCCATAAAGGACCATCAATCAATCTCGCAAAAACAGCTCAATCACCGGCACCAGTACCTCCGGCCTCTGCACCGGGAGCTCGAATGAGACGGTCTTCGTCTCTTCTCGACGCGCGGCCACCAGATCCGAGACGCGCGAAAACGGATCGTCCCCGCCGGCGAGCTTCACCTCCGAGCCATCGTGGAGGAATTGTGCGTACTCGACCCGACCGAGCAGACCGTCGAGGTGAACGTGACGGAACGGCCAGGAGAAGAGGTGCAGATAGAGCCGGTTACCGCGTTGCGTGTAACGACCGTCGGCGGGCGGGTCGAACTCGCTCATCGTCGCTCCGTAGATCGACCGACCATGCAGCCGCATCCACTCGCCGATGCCCTCGAGCGTCCGCACCGCC
>JAXDKI010000252.1:0-4480 GCA_034667245.1 Thermomicrobiales bacterium
CTCCTCCGCCGCCAGCGCTTCGTCTTCGGGCGAGGGCAACGGGTCGGCGATCGCGCAGGCGAGGTCGAGCGATGCGGTGGGGCGCCGGTCGCGGGCGGCGTTGGCGAGCGTGTTGTGTGTGATCGCGAAGAGCCACGACCGGAACGCGGCCGGGTCGCAGCCTCGCAGCGAGGCGAGCGCCCGGGAGAAGACGAGACTGGTCGCGTCCTCTGCCGCCTCGCGGCTGCCAAGGGAGCGGTAGCAATAGCGGTAGACGGGGTCGAGGTAGCGATCGTAGAGAGGAGCGAACGCGTGAGGGTCGCGCTGGGCTGCCACGACGAGGGCAGCTTCGTCGGCCGTCTCCGTCGCTGCCTCGGGCAGACGTTCCCGCCTGTGGCCCAGCATTCGCCCCGCCACCGCGTTCCCCACTCCACGAGCTCCGCCACGTCAGACCTGAGAACTGGTATTCATCGAGGTAGACACGGGAGCGACGAAAAGGATACAGGGGTTGCGGGGCTCCGCCTTGGCCGCCGCACAACGGGTCCGAATGAGACGCATGGACCGGTCAGGACCACCTCATCGGCGGGGTCTTCTCGCGAGGTCAACCGATTTGCCGATTCACCACTCTTTGGCGGTCCGCGTGATCGCCCGGAGTCAGGTCGCACCGGAGAAGCAGGGCCCCAAAATCCATGCGACGTCTGTGCCTGGCACGGCCCATGCGGCGCGCGACCCCACTTCGCTGCGATTGGCAGGAAGAGTCGTTCTACCCCGGAGGTGCCCTATGCGCGCGCTCCCACGTTCCGTCCTCGCGTTGACCCTGGCCCTGGTGTTGGTCGCAGGCGCTTTTGTGGGCGGGCGGGCCCAAGACGCCACGCCGCCTGCCGGCAACGGCACGCCCGGCGCCGAGAGCCGCTCCCCTGGCCAGTACACTTTCTACCCATCGGACGTGGCCCAGGTCGGCGGCGACCTGCCCGGCGACCCCGCGGTGCAGCTGGTCAAGGTGGTCGATGGTCTCTTCGAGCCGGTGAACGTCGCCTCCGCCAACGACGGCAGCGGTCGCCTCTTCGTCGTGGAACGGGGCGGCACGATCCGCATCATTGACCGTGACGGCAACCTCCTGCCCGAGCCGTTCCTCGACATCTCGGGCATCACAGAGTTCCAGTTCCTGGAGGAGGGTCTCCTCGGTCTTGCCTTCCACCCCGACTTCGCGACCAACGGACTCTTTTACGTCAACTACACGAACCAACTCCGCAACGGCGACGTCCTGACCGTCCAGTACCGTGTCTCGGATGAGAATCCCAACGCGGTGGACCTCAATAGTGCGCTGATCGTCTCCGAGCGCGACCAGCCGTTCCCCAACCACATCGGCGGCGACATCGTCTTCGGGCCCGACGGGTACCTCTACATCGGCCACGGCGACGGAGGGCTGGAGGGCGACCCGCTCGACGCCGGCCAGGACCTCCAGACCCACCTCGGCAAAATGCTCCGGATCGACGTCAGCCCGGCGGTGAACGCGACCCTGGGCCAGCCGCTCGCCCAGGCCGCGGTCGGTGGTCAGGCGTATGCCATCCCCGTGGACAACCCGTTCGTCCAGGGCGACATCGTCATCGACCTCTTCGGCTCGACCGAGGACGACTTCGCCCGCTTCCACCCCTACGCCCGCCCCGAGATTTGGGCGTATGGCCTGCGCAATCCCTGGCAGTTCAGCTTCGACCGGCAGACCGGCGACCTCTGGATCGCCGACGTCGGGCAGAACTTCTGGGAGGAGATCAATTTCGAGCCGGCGGGTAGTGGCGGCGGTTTCAACTACGGCTGGAAGTTCTTGCAGGGTTCCCATTGCTTCCCGTATTCGATGGACCCCAACTGCCCGAAGGTCGGGACGCTGCCGGTCGCCGAGTATCCGCACGCGAAGGCGCGGAGTGAGGACGACCCGGGCGAGGGGTGCACGGTGGTCGGCGGTCACGTCTATCGCGGTCAGGCCGCGCCCAGCCTGAACGGCATCTACTTCAACTCCGACTTCTGCACCGGCAAGATCTGGGGCCTCGCCCGGGACGACGCCGGCGCTTGGCAGTATGAGGAACTCCTCGACACGAGCCTGCTGATGACCGGCTCCGGCGAGGACGAGGCGGGCGAGATCTACTTCACCTCGTGCGAGTGCGCCTACGGGCAGAGCGCCCCGAAGCGGGCCGGCGCCCTGTGGAAGCTCGTGGCGGCCGATCAGGTGCCTCAGGGCGCCGAGATCGCTCCGACTGGCGAAGGGACGCCTCCCGCTACCACCGGAGAAGGGATCGGCTCGCCGGTGGCGGGAGGCACCCCCGCCGGAGAGTCGGAGGGCCAGACGCAGGTGACGATCGAGATGGTCGACATCGCCTTCAGCCCGGCGGAGATCACCATTCCGGCGAACACGGACGTGACCGTCCGGTTACCGAACAAACGGGGCGGCCATCCACAACTTCAACGTCGACGAGCTGAACATTCACTCCGGCGACGTGCAGCCGGGTCAGAGCCGGGACGTGGTGATCAACGCACCGCCCGGCGACTACCGGTTCTACTGCAGCGTACCCGGCCACGAGGAAGCGGGCATGGTCGGCACCCTGCACGTGCAGTAGTCGCGGCCAGCATTGGCGGAGGGGGACGGACCAACTCGTCCCCCTCCGGCTCCTTCAGCGTGCTGATTGTCAAGGACGGCGGTAATGTTCGCGCCCGCCTCGTCGTCTCCTTCTTGAACCGTCCGCCACCGATCTGTACGGGAATAGCACTGGATTGCCTCTCCAATCGCTCCGCGTGATTCCCCTTACGAACCTGCTCCGCCCAGTTGCCGGCACTTCCATGCGCTACCGACTTCCGGGCAAAGCGCACAGGTCAAACCGATTGACGACCCCTCAAGGGTGCCCTATGATCCGGCCATCGGCAGCCATAGCTCCTGGAACGTCCCGCATCGGTGCGGGATCGCGGTCGGAATCGGCATCGTCCTGCCAACGCCGACACTGTGGGCGGTGCGAACAGGGAGGTTCTTCGTGGCTGACAACGACAAGCAGCGTGAAGTTAACGAACTCGTCGAGGGTGTGCTCAGCGGACGGATCAACCGGCGTCAGTTGATGCGGCGGGCGGCTGCGCTCGGCATCACCGTCCCGGGCGTCCTGATGATGCACGCCGCACCCGACGTGGCGGCCCAGGACGCGACGCCCGCCGCCAACGTCAAGACCGGCGGCAGTCTCCGCGCGATCGTCGTCGACGACCCCAAGTATCTCGACATCCACGTCACTCAGCTCGCCCAGTCGCGCAACGTCATGGCCAGCATCTACGAGACGCTGACGGTACTCGACGGCAAGGACGGCCAGATCAAGGGTCTGCTCGCCAAGGAGTGGACCTTCACCGAGCCGACGAAGTTGGACATGACCCTCCAGGAGGGGGTCACGTTCCACAAGGGTCAGGACTTCACCGCCGAGGACGTCAAGTTCACGATCGAGTACGTTCTCAATCCGATGACCGGCTCGCCGAACAACACGATCCTCAGCGCGATCGACAACGTCGAGGTCCTCGATCCGCTCAAGGTCCGGTTCAACCTCAAGAGCTTCTGGCCGGCGCTTCCGAGCGACCTGACCACGATCCAGATCTACTCGAAGGAGGCGACGATCGCGACGATCTCGACCTCCCCGAACGGTACCGGTCCCTTTGTTTGGACCGAGTGGGCTCCGGGCGATCACATCACGCTCAAGAAGAACCCGAACTACTGGCAGGCCGGGCTGCCCTACCTCGACGAGGTCATCTTCCGGCCCGTCAAGGAGAAGGCGACGAGTCTCGCGATCATGGAGGCGGGTGACGCCGAACTCTTCTTCACCCCCGACTACAAGGACAAGGAGACGATTGACGGCAACCCCAACCTACGGACCGTCCCCTCCGTCCTCAACGACTCCGGCTACATCCTCTACGTCAATAACAGCCGCCCGCCGATGAGCGATCAGAACGTCCGCCTCGCCGCCGCCTACGCGCTCGACCGTCAGACCTACTTCGACGCCTTCTTCTCGGGCCAGGGCACGAAGAACACCAGCCCCTGGACGAAGTCGCACTGGGCCTACAACCCGATCAACGACACCGCCTTCGAGTACGACCTCGACAAGGCCAAGAGCTACCTCGAGGCCGCCGGGTACAAGGACGGCAAGAGCGCCGACGGCACCCAGCTCTCGATCAACCTCGTCTACCCGAAGGGCTACCCGGAGTGGCGCCAGGGGTCCGAGATGTATCAGGCGGCATTCGGCGAGATCGGCGTCGACGTCAAGGTTGAGGAGCTGGAGCTCTCGACCTGGATCGATCGCATCATCTCCTCACCCGACTACGATCTTTCCTGGGATTTCCACTTCCAACGCGCCGTCGATCCCGCTTGGACCCTCTCGCTCGCCTTCTTCTACCCACCGGGACCACAGAACATCAGCCAGTATAAGGACGACGAGATCACCAAACTGATCCAGGAGGGCGGCAGCACGGACGATCAGGCGGTGCG
>JAXDKI010000253.1:0-6241 GCA_034667245.1 Thermomicrobiales bacterium
GAGCGCAACCTTCGCCTCGTCGAGTGCCTCGGGTTCACCGCCCGCGACCGCCGGCTGCGCGTCTCCATCCCTAACGACGCCCGAACCAGCGCAGTCGCGCACCTGAGCCGTGCGGGAATGACGTCCGGCGAGCCATTCGTGCTTGTCCATCCCGGCGCGAGCGCTCGTGCCCGTCGGCTTCCGGCAGACCGGCTGGTCCCTGCGCTGCGGATGCTGTGCGAGGCAGGGCTGCCGGTGCTCGTCAGCGGAAGCGAGCGCGAGGCGGAGTCGGTCGCGCAAATCGGTCGCGATGCCGGCGTGCCGACGCTGGTCGGCGTGACGACGCTGCCGGAGTTCGCGGCGCTGATCGAACTCGCCGCCGTCGTCGTCTGCGGGAACACCCTGCCGCTCCATCTGGCCGACGCGGTGGGGACGCCCTTGATCGTGCTCTATGCCGGGACCGACCTGGAATCGCAGTGGGGACCGCGGGTCGTGCCTCACCGGCTTCTTCGGCGCCAAACGGCGTGCACCCCCTGCTATCTCTTCGACTGCCCGATCGGGCAAGCCTGCCTGGACGTCACGCCCGAGGAGATTGCCGCGGCGGTGGCCGGGCTTCTCCCTACCGCGATCGGGTCCCCGGCGGCGATCCCGACGATGGAGCGAGGTGCCGCATGACTCAGCAGTCACTCGCGGCGCTCACACCGCGTCGGACCATCATCTTGCGGGCGCTCTACCTTGGCGACCTCCTCTGTGCCTTGCCCGCGTTTCGGGCGCTACGGAGGCGGTTTCCGGCGACGGAGATCACGCTGATCGGGTTGCCGTGGGCGCGCGATCTGGCCGACCGCTTCCCCTATCTGGACCGGCTGCTGCCGTTTCCAGGGTTCCCCGGTCTGCCGGAAGTGCCGTACGAACCGGCGCGCACGGAGGCATTCCTCGCCAAGGCACGCGAGGCGGAATACGACCTGGCGATCCAGCTCCACGGCAGCGGGAGCTATGCCAACGATCTGATCGCCGCGCTCGGCGCCCGCGTCTCGCTGGGTTTCGGCGCCGCGGACGACGACCGGTTGACGGTGACCGTGCCCTGGTGCGAGGAAGAGAGCGAGCTCCGCCGGTGTCTACGGCTGGTAGGCGAGCTCGGCGCGGAGACGACCGATACCAGCATCGAGTTTCCGACGACCATTGAGGAGGAACGGCGGGCTTGCGCTCTGCTCGATGCGCGGCCCACGTCGGGCGGTCCGATCATCGCGCTTCACCCCGGCGCCAAGGCACCCGAGCGACGCTGGCCGGTGGAGAAGTTCGCCGCGCTGGGCGATGCGCTGGGCGCGCAGTATCGGGCGCGGATCGTGTTGACGGGCGGACCCGGCGAGCAGGTACTCGGGCGGGCGATTCGGCGGCTCATGCGCGTGCCACCGCTCGACCTGACGGGCGAAACCGACCTCGGGACGTTTGCCGCGCTGATCGCCCGGCTCGACCTCTTGGTGACCAACGACACGGGCGCGTCGCACATGGCGGCGGCGACGCGTACCCGCAGCGTCGTCCTCTTCGGACCGTCGCGGCCGGTGCGCTGGGCACCACTGGACGACGCCCTCCACACCGCCGTCGATGCCTGGGCGATACGTGACTGCGTTGGCGACCGGGCGATTGCACTGGCTGAGTTGCCGATCGGACCGGTCCTCGCGGCGTGCGATCAAGCGCTCGCGTCGACGGGCAGGCCAACGCCGGTTTCTGTCTCCGGTAGGAACGGCGTCTCTCGGCTCCTTCGTCGCGAGCCCGATCTGGAGCGCGTATGCGGCGCTTGAAGATTCTCATCTGGCACGTCCACGGGAGCTACCTGAACGCGCTCGGGCGGATCGAGCACGACTGGTTCTTGCCGGTTAAACCGGGACGTCCCGAGGGGTACGGCGGACGGGGCGGGTACGACCTGCCGGAGTGGGTCCGGGAGGTTCCCGCCGAGCGGGTGCGAGATCTGGACCTCGATCTCATCATCTACCAAACGCCGAAGAATCTGTCCGAGGACGGGCCGGAACTCTTCGGCGACCGACAACGGATCCTGCCAGCGATCTACCTGGAGCACAACATTCCGCGACCGCACCCGGTCGACAGCCGGCATCCGGCGGCCGACTCCGATCTGCTTCTCGTCCACGTTACGCACTTCAACCGCCTGATGTGGGACAACGGCACAACCGAGACACGCGTCATCGAGCATAGCGTCGCGATCGACCCCGCGCTGAGATATCAAGGCTCGGCCGCGCGTGGGATCGCCGTCGTGAACGGACTTCGACGGAGGGGTCGACTGACGGGGTACGACGTCTTCGAGCGCGCCCGTGCGCAGATCCCGCTCGATCTCGCCGGGATGGAGAGCGAGGAGATCGGGGGACTGGGAGACGTCCCGTATTGGGAACTTCATCGCAGGGTCGCCGAGTATCGGTTCCTGTTCAGCCCGATCCGCTACACGAGTTTGCCGCTGGCGGTGATCGAGGCGATGACGATCGGCTGCCCGGTCGTCGCGCTCGCCACGACGGAGCTGCCGACGGTGATCGAGGATGGCGTCAACGGCTACGTCTCCTGTGACCTGGACATCTTGATCGATCGGATGCGCGGGTTGCTGGCCGACCCCGGGCTCGCCCGCGA
Source organism: Thermomicrobiales bacterium (assembly GCA_034667245.1). Taxonomy (GTDB): domain Bacteria; phylum Chloroflexota; class Chloroflexia; order Thermomicrobiales; family UBA6265; genus DATBFX01. The sequence continues at coordinate 2,611 of JAXDKI010000253.1, forward strand.
ACTGGGGAAAAGGGCGCGGGAGGTTGCCCGGCAGCGATTCGGACTCGAGAGATTCGCCCGCGATTGGAACGCGGCATTCGAGGCAGCCGTCAGCCGTCAGATGTCAGCCGTCGGTAGTGGCATTGCCGCTGAGCGCGCCCCCGCCCTGACGGTTCTTGCTGACGGCTGACGGCTGAGGGATGAGGGCTATAAGGATGAGAGTCGCGTTCATCAGCGAGCACGCAAGTCCGGCGGCGCTCCTGGGCGGGGAAGATGCCGGTGGGCAGAACGTCTACGTGGACGAGGTCGCCCGCGGTCTCGGCCGACTCGGGCTTCGGGTCGACGTCTTCACGCGGTGGGATTGCGCGGACGCGGCGTCCGTCATCCAGTGGGCGCCGCGGGTGCGCATCGTCAACCTGCCGGTCGGTCCACCCCGCCTCGTCCCCAAGGACGAGTTGTGGCCGCTGATGCCGGCGTTCCGGGACGAGTTGATCCGGTTCGCGATCCGGGACGGTGTCCGGTATGACGTGATCCATGGCAATTTCTGGATGTCCGGCTGGGTGGCAACCGAGTTGCGGCGCGCGCTCGGTATCCCGGCAGTTCAGCTTTTCCACGCACTCGGACTGACCAAGCGACGCCATCAGGGATCGGCCGACTCGAGCCCTCCGGAACGGATCGGTGTCGAGCGGGCGATCGTACGCGCGGTCGATCGCGTCATCGCGAGTTGCCCGAGCGAGCGCCGCGAGTTGATCGATGAATACGGGGCCTCACCTGGACGGGTCGAGATGGTCCCCCTTGGCGTCGACACCGCTCTCTTTCGGCCGCTCGATCGGCCGGAGGCGCGCCGCCGCCTCGGGCTCGGGCTGACCGACGACGACCCGGTGTTGGTCTATGTCGGACGGTTGCTGCAGCGGAAAGACGTCCGGAGCGTGGTCCAGGCGTTGGCGTTACTCGCCAAAGGCGAAGAACTGGGGGGACTGCGGACGAAATTGCTGGTTGTGGGTGGGGAGAGCCGCTTGCCCGATCCGATTGCGACGCCCGAGATCGGCGAGTTGCAGCGTCTCGCTGCCACGCTCGGAGTCACCGATCGCGTGATCTTCACCGGGAAGCGGGATCGCGAGGAGTTGAGCGACTACTACAACGCGGGCGACGTGATGGTGACGACGCCCTGGTACGAGCCGTTTGGCCTAACCCCACTCGAGGCTATGGCCTGCGGCGTGCCGGTGGTCGGCGCCGACGTCGGCGGGATTGCATTCACGGTCCTACACGGCGAAACGGGGCTGCTGGTGCCGCCGCGCTCGCCTGCGGCGCTGGCGACAGCGCTACGCGGATTGCTCGCGCATCCCGAACGGCGTGCGCGTCTCGGGGCAGCGGGCCGGCGACGGGTCGAGGCGGAATTCAGCTGGCGAGTTGTCGCCGAGCGAACCGCCGCGCTTTATGCGGCGGTCTGTGAGGAGGCGAGAGAGCCGTTCGCAAGGGCGTCGGGGCGACCTGTGGCCATCGGCGTGACCCCCACCGCGGCAGCGAGCGATTAGCGTGCGTCGAGACGAAAGGATGACGATATGGCTGCCGAAGGCGGGATGGATCGGGTTGCGTTGGTGACGGGTGCCGGCCGCGGGCTCGGCGAGGCGACCGTCCGTGCCTTCTCCGAGGCGGGATACGCGGTCGCCGGTCTGGAGGTCGACCCCGCAACGGCGGAGAAGCTGACCTGTGGCTGCGGGCGCGTGGTTGGGTACGCCTGCGACGTCAGCGATGCGGAGGCGGTGACGCTGACGGTGGAGGCGGTGCTCGCTCGGTTCGGACGGATCGACGCGGTGGTCAACTGCGCCGGGATCGATCACACCTATTGGCTGGACGAGCTGACGGTCGCCCAGTTCGATCAGGTGATCGGGGTCAACCTGCGGGGTCCGTTCCTGATCGCGAAGGCGGTCTGGCCGGCGATGCAGCGGCAGGGGGGCGGGCACATCGTCAACGTCGCCTCGACGGCTGCGGTGCGGGCATGGTCGGGCGCGTCCGCCTACCACGCCTCGAAGTTCGGTCTGCTCGGGTTGGGACGAGGGCTGAGCGCGGAGGGTCGCCGCGACGGGATCCGGGTGACGACGGTCATCCCGGGAGGGATGCGGACGGGGTTCTTCGACCGGTTCGTGGAGCAAGGGATCCCACTGCCGGAGCCGGCGACGCTCCAGGACCCGCGCGATGTGGCGCGGGCGATCGTCTTCGCGGTCGGGATGCCGGCCGGGTCGGTGATTCAGGAACTCGTCATCACCCCGCCCAACGAGCCGAGCTGGCCATAACCGCGAGCCAATTCTCGGCAAGCAGCGGTGGGTTGAAAGGCGTCACAGGGCATCGATCATGCACGCCCAGCGATCAAGAACCGGCGGCCAATTTGCCTTGACGTGACGTCCGCTCTCGCGCCTGCCGCCTAAGGTTCGACCCCTTTCGTTCGGACGTGGTCCGAACGCGATTCGCCCGCGCCGGTCGTCGTCCGAATCGTTAGCGGCGCTCGGTCCATGTTCAGGGGAGCAGAATCGTGGAGAGCCAAGAGCAACAGCAGGACCAGTCGGCGGTGATGGCGCAAAACGTCAGCAAGGAGGATCGGGCGTTTCTCGAACGGCATGTCGACAAGCTCTCGCAGTCAACGCTACGAGCCAAATGGATCAACTCGGTCGACGAGCACGAGGACCGTCCTGGTCAGACGCTGGCGACGCGCAACCACGACGTCGTCCGACGGTGGGCCGAGGAGCGGGGTGCGGTGCCGGCGACGGTGCCGGAGACGGAGCACGGCGACCCTGCCGGCGTCCTCCGCTTCATCTTTTCCGGACAGGGCGACGGCGAAGACCCCTTCCGACTCGAGCCCATCTCATGGGAGGAATGGTTCAAGACGTTTGACGAACGGCAGCTGGTGTTCGTTTTCCAGGAGCACAAAGCGGACGGCAGCCAGAGCAACTTCTTCCGCTTCGACAGTCCCGATCGCCAGGACGCTTGAATCGGCGGCAAAGAGGACTGGCGGATCGATACCCGACACGGAGGATCGGCGCATTGCGAGTAAGCATCGGTGTGCTCCCATGGTGCTGAGTTACCTCAAGGGACACGATGCCTGCTCCACGGTCCAAGCCCGCCTCGTGCCGGGCGTGCACAAGATCGCGGTCCTACGCGCCAACGCGATCGGCGATTACATCTTCACGATCCCCGCGCTGGAGGCGCTAAAACGGGCTTACCCCAAGGCGGAGCTCGTGCTGCTGGGCCTGGCCTGGCATGCCGCCTTCCTGGCGGGCCGTCCAGGCCCGATCGATCGGGTCGAGATAGTCCCGCCCACGCGCGGTGTCGGCGAGGCAGAGGACGCGCCCGAAGATCCTCAGGTGCAGGATGAGTTCTTCGGCCGGATGGCTGAGGAACGATTTGATCTCGCTCTGCAGTTCCATGGCGGCGGTCGGTATTCCAATCCCTTCGTTCGCCGTCTCGGGGCGCGGGTGACGGCAGGGCTGAAGACGCCGGACGCCGCACCCCTCGACCGCTGGGTCCGGTACGTCTACTGGCAGGGTGAGGTTGTGCGGTACCTCGAGGTGGTGCGACTGGTCGGGGCGACGCCTTCGGTGATCGCGCCGCGGGTTGCGGTGACCGACGCCGATCTCGCCGAGTCGTGCCGGGTGGT